>JAFRAS010000008.1 GCA_017405265.1 Candidatus Saccharimonadota bacterium | reverse complement strand
TTTCTCACACAAGTAAATTTTTACCTCTTCAATTTTTTCGTTCGAGGCAGGTCTGCGCCGTGGACTATCACGTGCTCGACCTGTCTCACGAAAAAAATTGAAATAGGCAAAAATTTACACTGTTCGAAAAGCAAATACCTTGCGCCTTTTGAAGAAGCGCAGAGAAAACTACTTTTTCGCAGGTATAAAAAATAATCTATTTTTAAAAAAATCCTCGAAACAGGCCGAGCACACGATAGTCCGTGGCACAGGCCTGCCTTGAGAGGATTTTTTAAAAGAGATTATTTTTTATAGACAAGAAAAAGTAGTTTTCTCGGAGCTTCCTAAAAAGCGACCGCGACAAGAAAAAGTAGTTTTCTCGGAGCTTTTGCTGTATTACGGCAATGGGAATTCTTTCGCCAGCTCGCGCACCTCTTCGCGAATCTTGGCTGCGTCCTCATTTTTCGCCACCCTCTCCATCCATTCCGCAATCTTCTTCATCTCAGGAGCGCCCATCCCGCGCGTCGTAACCGCCGGCGTCCCGAGCCGCACCCCCGACGGGTTGAAAGCTCCGCCCTGGTCTCCAGGTAGTGCGTTTGCATTCAAAGTTAATCCTGCCGCATCTAGTCTCCGCTCATATTCCTTCCCCGAAATCGAAAAACTTTTCTGAATATCAATCAAAATCAAGTGATTTTCTGTCCCGCCACCCTGCAACACAAATCCTCGCGAGATAAGTTCCTCCGCCAGCACTTTCGCATTCTCTATCACTTTCCGTGCATATTCTTTAAACTCGGGGCGTAAAGCTTCCCCGAACGCCACCGCTTTCGCCGCAATCGTATTTTCGAGCGGCCCGCCCTGCGTCCCCGGGAACACGGCGCGGTCAATCAGCGTCGGAATATTTTCGAGTGTCTTTTCTGGCTTTTTCAAAGGTGACGAAACGACGCCCTTCGAGAGAATCAACCCGCCCCTCGGCCCGCGCAAAGTCTTGTGTGTCGTCGAAGTCATGACGTGAAACCCAAAATCAAGCGGATTCGGATGTGCTCCGCCCGCAATCAGCCCCGCAACGTGCGCCATGTCGGCCATGAGAAGCGCCCCGATTTTCTTTCCAATCTCGGCCACTCGGGCAAAATCCGGAATTTTCATATACGCCGAATACCCGACCAAAATAATCTTCGGCCGCTCCGCGAGCGCCAGTCTCTCCATCTCTTCGTAATCAATCTCGCCCTCATTATTCACGCCGTAGGGAATGAAATTATAAATCTTCGCCGACCGTGTCACTGGTGCGCCGTGCGTCAGGTGTCCGCCCGACCCGAGGTCCATTGCGAGGATTTTGTCTCCCGGCTCTAACCACGCAAAATACACCGCCTCGTTCGCGTTCGCTCCCGAGTGCGGCTGCACATTCGCGTGGTCCGCATGGAACAACTTTCTCGCCCGCGCGATCGCCAACCGTTCCATCTTATCGACATATTTCTGCCCACCATAATACCGAAAATTCGGCTCATCCTCGGAAATAATCGTCTCCTCGTCCTTGTCTAAATCCAAAAAACTCGGATACCCCTCCGAATATTTATTCGTAAACACCGACGAAAGCGCCCGCCGCACCTCGCTTGAGGCATAATTTTCGCTCGGAATGAGCTCGAGTCCCTCGCTCTGTCTTTTTTCCTCTTCATTAATCAACTCAAAAACTTTATCCATTTTTTAATTATACCACAAAAGCCGTGCTATAATAGATTACATGAAAACGAAATTGGGAAAAACTCGTCTTATCGTTTCTCTTTCCGCGATTGCCGTTGCGCTTCTTGCCGCCTTACTCTACGCCACCAGTGTTGTAAAAAATACAACAGCCAAAACCGACGACGATATAATCGCCGGGAACGAGAGCGCGGTCACTGTCTCCGAAGATATTTCCGCCCCCGACGCCGAAAAATCCGTCTCCCCGATTACCTGCTCAAAAGACGAAGCCGAATCTACTTGCGCTGACACCTCCGAAAAACCCGCCACCCTCTCGACCGCTGGTCGCCTCGAAAAGCCCGTCACGCTCTACCTTTTCCACGGCGAAGGTTGTCCCCACTGCGCCGAGGAACGCGCCTGGCTCTCGTCTCTCGACCTCGAAAACCTCGAAATTGTCTATTACGAAGTCTGGTACGATAAGGAGAATCAGTCTCTCCTCTCCGACGTCGAGACCAAATTCGCCATCAAAAAGTCCGGCGTCCCCCTGAACGTCATCGGCGACACCGTCATCGTCGGCTATGGTTCCTCTTCCCACACCGACGAGAAGATTTTGAGCGCGATTTATTATTACCAAACCCACGATTACACCGACCGTGTGAAAGAGGCTCTCGCCGGAAATCTGGACGTTGTAGCGAATAATGAATCCGCGACCGAAGGTAGCGAATCTTCTGGCCACAAACTCGACATTTTCGGCCAAACCGTCAACCTCGAATCCGTCTCTCTTGGCGTCGCCGCCATCTTAATCGGCCTTGTGGATGGCTTCAACCCTTGTGCCATGTGGATTTTGGTTTTCTTAATTTCCATCATGCTCGGCATGCACAACCGAAAACGTATGTTCGCTCTTGGCTTCACCTTCCTCTTCGCCTCCGCCATGGTTTACATGGTCATCATGTTCTCCTGGATTAACGTCGTCGCTTCTCTCTCGACTCGCCGCGTTTTTCAAGTTATCATCGCCATCGTCGCTCTCATCGGCGCCGCGATTAACTTAAAAAACTGGTGGGAATCCCGTAATAAAAAAGACGCCTGTAAAGTTGTTGATAAAAAGCGCCGAACTCGTATCGTCGAATGGATTAAAAAATTCGTCCACGAAAAATCTCTCCTCCTCGCCGTCGTCGGCATTATCGCCCTCGCTGTCGCCGTGAACGTGATTGAACTCGCCTGCTCCGCCGGCCTCCCTGTCGTCTTCACCGAACTTCTGGCTCTGAATGGCCTGACCGGCGCCGCGAGCCTCCCCTTCATCCTGCTCTACATATTTTTCTTCATGATTGATGACATGATTGTCTTCGCGATCGCCATGCTCGCGACAAAAATCACCGCCTTCTCCTCGAAATACGCGAAATATTCTCACCTCATCGGTGGCCTCATCATGCTCGCTATCGGCATCCTCCTTCTCGTCGCCCCGAATGTCCTGACCTCTGGCTCATTATAAAATACAACAAAAAACTCAAGCCCTGATAGCTTGAGTTTTTATGACTTATTTTTTCTTTGCCGGCACCACCGTGACTAAAAGCGAAAATACTGCCGCCATTGCCAATCCGAAAATCACTCCCCCGGCCACGTCCGTGAGCCAGTGTTCTCCCGAAAGCACGCGCAAAATCGGCATCGCAATCATCAAAAGAATGAAAAACGCATCCATCAATTTTTCGAGCACACGCACATTTTTTCGCGTCGAGTTTCCGACAATTTTTCGAATCAAAACGAGCGACGTCGCCGCTATCCCGACTACGAGCATCGTGTGCGTCGAAGGAAAAGATGGCTTGAGTGGTGACGCGAACATCGGCTGATAATTCATAACAAGAAGATGGTCAAACACAAAGTAAAGTCCGGCGAGTATAATCATCATCGCGGCATATATATAATATTCCGCCCGAATTTTCAAACTTCTCTTTCGAATTACTTCTCTGAGTCCCAAAATTCCAACAACGACGAGCGGTAAAAACCCCACCACCATCAACACATCCGAAACTTTGTCAATTTTCGCATTATAATTCTGGCGCGTCGCGGCGTTGAGGTTAGCATAAGCAATTTCTTGCGTCGCACTACTGTTCGAATATGCCACTTCGCCCCTGTCCACGAACTTCATCGACACCGTGAAAAGCACGGGCACCAATATACAAATTAAAAGCGGCAAAATCACCGCTTTCATTTTCAAGCGTTTATGAATTTCCATCCCACCACTCCTTTTTACAATCCGTCTTTGTGGCGACGATGCTCGCGTTTGACGCTGTGTTTATGGTTATTATTCCGGTTAAGTTTCGCCACTGGCGTAATTTTCTTCTTTTTCATAATACTAAAATTATATCACAAAATGGATACGAAGAAAAGTCCAAATTTTGGCACTCGCCTATTGAATCTGCCAAATTTCTGTGCTATAATGCTTTTATGGCAAAACGCGATTATTATGAAGTTTTAGGTGTCGGCAAAAATGCCTCCGACGACGAAATTAAAAAGGCCTACCGCAAGCTGGCCTTGAAATACCATCCCGACAAAAATCCCGGCGACAAGGCCGCCGAAGAAAAATTCAAAGAAATCAACGAAGCGCACGACGTTTTGAGCGACAAGCAAAAACGCGCCCGCTACGACCAATTCGGTCACGCCGGCGTGGACGGCGCGAGCGCTAATGGCTTTAATGGCTTTAACGGTTTCAACAACTTCCGCACGGGCAATGGTCAATCTTTCGAATTCAACTTCGGCGGCGGCGCCGGCGGTTTCGACGACATTCTCTCTTCGCTCTTCGGCTTCGGTGGTGGTCCTCGTCGTCCTCGCCGTGGCGCCGACCAAAAAACGAGTGTTCTGATTTCCTTCGAAGAAGCGGTTTTTGGTTGCACTAAAACCGTCGCGACCGAACGTGGCGAGCTGAAAGTAAAAATCCCCGCCGGCATCGAAAACGGCATGGCCATTCGCCTCGCCGGTCGCGGTGGTGACCCCGTCGAAAAAGGCGGCGAAAAGGGCGATCTTTACGTCGAAATTCACGTCCGCGCGCATAAACACCTCTCTCGCGAAGGCCGCATCATTCTTTCCGAAGAAAAAATCAATATGGTTGACGCGGCCCTGGGCTGCGAAATCGACGTCGAAACTGTCGATGGCGTCGTCCGCATGAAAATTCCCGCCGGCACCCAATCCGGCACCCCCTTCAAGCTTTCCGGCCACGGCGTCCCCATGCGTGCCGACGGCGACCGCGGTCCCCACATCGTGACGATTATTGTCGAAACGCCGAAAAACCTGAGCCGAAAACAAAAGGAGCTTTTAGAGGAATTTCGCGGCGCCAAAAAACGCGGCTTTTGGAACTAGTTTCGTAGTATAATATATACTATGATTGGCTACAAAATTGGCGAGTTTAAGGGTGAATTGTCCCCGAAAGATTACGTCCATCTTCATAACCACACTCACTACTCCATTTTGGACGGCCTGACCAAAATCCCCGAACTGGTCGATTTCGTTAAAAACGAAGGCATGGAAGCCGTCGCCGTCACCGACCACGGCACCATGTCTGGTCTTGTCGAACTATATAAAACCGCCTCCGATAACGGTATTAAACCGATTTTGGGGCTAGAAGCCTACGTCGCCGCGCGAAAACACACCGACCGCGACCCCGCGAAAGACAAGGAGCGTTTCCACATCACCCTCCTCGCAATGAACGACAAAGGTTTCGAAAACCTCTGCCGCTTGATGACTGAGGCCGAAGTTCACGGAAAATACTACAAACCCCGCATCGACCACGATTTAATGGAAAAATACAACGAGGGAATTATTTGCCTTTCCGGTTGTGCCGGCTCCGAAATCTCCGAAGCCATCCGCGCGAACGACCTCGAGAAAGCCAAAAAACTCATTGATTGGTATGCCGGCATCTTCAAAGATCGCTTTTATCTCGAGATGCAAGACCACGGCCACCCCGACTCCCCGAGCCACTGGGACGTCCAAAATCACATCAACGAAACTTTAATGCAGTTCTCGAAAGAAACTGGCCTGCCCTTAGTCGTCACTTGCGATGCTCACTACCTCCGCCACGACGACCAAGACGCCCACGAAGTCCTCCTCTGCGTCGGTACCGCGTCCTACCTCTCCGACCCGAACCGGATGACCTTAAAAGACCTTGAGCTCCACGTCATCCCCCCGAAAGAAATCATCTCCCGCTGGGGGAAAACCTGTCCCGAAGCCGTCGCGAACACCAAAATCATCGCCGACCGTTGCACGACGAAGCTCGAACTCGGCCGCATTTTAATTCCGAAATTCCCGATTCCGACCAAAGACACCGAAAAAGAATACCTCGACAAACTCGTCTTCCGCGGCCTCGCTTTCCGCTACGGCGGAAAAACCGAAGAAGAAGTAAAAGATTGGAACGTGGACCAATGCCGCGCCGTCCTGGACCAAAAAGTCCTGGACCGCATCGATTACGAACTTTCCGTCGTCGACAAAATGGGCTACAACGGCTACTTTCTGATTGTCCAAGATTTCATCAACTGGGGCAAGTCCCAGCGCATCGTCTTCGGCCCGGGTCGTGGCTCCGCCGCCGGCTCCATTTTGGCCTACGCCCTCCGCATCACCGAGCTCGACCCGCTGAAATATGACCTCCTCTTCGAGCGTTTCTTGAATCCCGACCGCATCTCTATGCCAGATATCGACACCGACATCCAGGACACTCGCCGCGACGAAGTGATCGAATATTGCACCGAGAAATACGGCGAAGCTCGCGTCGCCTCCATCGTCACCTTCGGTAAAATGATGGCGAAAAACGCCGTGCGCGACGTCGCCCGCGTTCTCGAAGTCCCCTACGGCGAAGCCGACCGCCTCGCAAAAATGGTCCCCGACCCCGTGATGGGCCACCACGTGAAATTGAGCGACGCGATAAAAAACGTCCCTGACCTAAAAAACGAATACGAAACCAACCCTGTCTCGAAAGAGGTCCTCGATTTCGCCTCCCGTCTCGAGGGCACCATCCGCTCCCACGGTGTCCACGCTTGCGGCGTCGTGATTGCGCCCGACGACCTCGTGAAGTTTCTCCCCCTCGAAGTCTCCGCGAAGGGCCCCCTCGCGACTCAATACCCCGGCCCGACTGTCGAGGAGCTCGGCCTCCTCAAGATGGACTTTTTGGGTCTTTCGAACCTCTCCGTCATCAACAACGCCCTCCGCATGATTCGAAAAGTTTATAAAGAAGACATCGACATGTACGCTCTCCCCCTCGACGACCCCGAGACCTACGCCCTCCTCCAACGCGCTGACACTACCGGCGTTTTCCAGCTCGAGTCCGCTGGCATGAAGCGCTATTTGAAGGACTTGAAAGCCAGCTCTTTCGAAGACATCATCGCTATGGTAGCCCTCTACCGCCCCGGCCCGATGCAATTCATCGATTCCTTCATTCGCCGAAAGCACGGCGAAGAAAAAATCACCTACCTCCACCCCGGCCTCGAAAACTCCCTGAAAAACACCTACGGCATTTTGATTTACCAAGAGCAATTCATGCAGATCAGTAAGGAATGGTGCGGCTTCACCGGTGGCCAGGCCGACACTTTGCGCAAAGCCGTCGGCAAAAAGAAAATCGATTTAATGAACAAAGTAAAGCCCGAATTCATCGAAGGCGCCCAAAAGGTCGGTGGCGCCACGAAAGAACAAGCCGAAACCTTCTGGAACCAACTCCTTGACTTCGCAAACTACTGTTTCAATAAGTCCCACGCCGCCTGCTACGCTCTCATCGCCTACTGGACTGCCTACCTGAAAGCCCACTACCCCGACGCCTTCATGGCCGCCCTGATGACCGCCGACATGCGCTGGACCGACCGCCTCGCGATCGAAATCTCCGAGTGCAAACACATGGGCCTGAAGGTCTTAGGCCCCGACATCAACGAGTCCTACGGCGACTTCGCCATCGTCGGCGGCGAAAAAACCATCCGCTTTGGCCTCTCCGGCATTAAAAACATGGGAAAATCTCTCGTCGAAGAAGTCGTCATTCCCGAGCGCGACAAAAACGGCCCCTTTAAATCCGTCTGCGACTTCGCGAAGCGCGTCAACTCCACAAAATTCAACAAAAAATCCTGGGAATCCGCGATTAAAACCGGCGCCTTTGATCGCTTTGGTACCCGCTCCGACCTCCTCTTCAACCTCGAACAAGTCCAAGCCTACGGCGCCAAAGTCCAAAAAGACCAAGCCGCCGGCCAGACCGACCTCTTCGCCATGATGGGCTCCTCCGGTGCCATCCCCGAAGTCGAACTAAAAAAATCCCCGAGCGAATATTCCGAAAAGGAACAACTCCTCTGGGAGCGCGACCTCATGGGCCTCTACATCTCCGCCCACCCCCTCGACAAATACGACACCTACTTCGCCGAACAAACCCACCCCTTCTCCCTCGTCACCCCCGAAAATAACAACAAATCCGTCATCATCGGCGGCATTATTACCAACATTCGCAGTATTTTAACAAAAAGCAATACCAAAATGGCCTTCGTCAAAGTCGAGAGTAAGAGCGGGGAACAAGAAATCGTCGTCTTCCCGAAAACCTTCGAGCAGTTCCAAAATATTTTGGTCCAAGACAACGTCATCCGCGTTACCGGTCGCGTGAACGCCACCGACAAATCCGGCAACCTCCTCCCCGAAGCGAAAGTGATAGCCGAAAGCATCGAACTCATCTCCGACGACATGCTAAAAAACTACCAACCAACCGGCGCCACTCTCCCGAAACCGAAGGCCGCCCCGAAGTCTCGCGCCCGCTCGCGCTACAGCGCCGAGCCAGTGAGCTACGCCGCCACCGAGTCTCCCTCTGCCCCCATCACTCCTCCCGTCGATCACCGCCACGAGCGCCTCTACGTCCTCTTGAAAGACCCGAACGACGCCGAAACTCTGAAAAAAATGAAGTCCGCCTCCGAGCGCTACCCCGGTCTCCAAGAAATGGTCCTCGTGATAAAAGACGAAAGCGGCAAGCGCGCCCTGAAAATGCCCTTCCGTATCGATTTCGACCCCGACTTTTTGAAATCTTTAAAAGACCTCCTCGGCGAAGACAACGTAAAAATACAATAACCTAATAAAAAAACATAATGTTATGTTTCAAAATCATAACATTATGTTTTCGAATCGTAATATTATATTAGCGCTTCTTTTCTTTCACTTCGTTGCGGCCGAGATTTTTCTTCGTTTCCGTGAACTTGACGTGTTTCCGAAGCACCGGGTCATATTTCCGAAGCGAGAGTTTCTCGGGGTTGTGCATCGTGTTCTTCTTCGTGTAATACAACCGAATGCCCGACTCCTCAGACACGAGCCCGACCAATTTGCGCTTGGTATTAGATTTCTTTGCCATAATGTGCCAATTTTACCACATCTCTTAAAAAAAGTAAAGATAAAATATGCTATAATAATCTTATGGAAAAACGCCTCGAAGCTCTAAAATCCGAACTCAACTCGTCCTGGGAAAAGTTGAACCTCGACGAGAAAATTTCGCGTGCTGAAAAACTCGCCGCCGAAATCGCCGAGCCCGGCCTCTGGCAAAATCCCGACCTCGCCGCCGAGAAAAATACCGCCTTCGCTCGCCTTTCCGAAGAAATCGACCCTTGGCGCCTCTTAAAAACCCAAATTGACGACCTCGGTGAACTCCTCGCCCTCGCCGACGACGATTTGAAGTCCGAAATCGAAGCCCAAATCACCGCGATTGAGAACGAGCTCGAAAAACAGAAAAAATCCCTCCGCTTCACTGGAAAATACGACCACGAAAACGCCATCCTCCGCATCACCGCCGGCGTCGGCGGCACCGAAGCCATGGACTGGGCCGGGATTTTGGAGCGCATGTATCTTCGCTTTTTCGAGAAAAACGGTTTTAAGGTAACAAACCTCGAGCGCATCGCTGGCGAAGAGGCCGGGATAAAAACCGCAGTTTATGAGGTGAACGGTCTGAATGCCTACGGCACTCTGAAGTCCGAACACGGCGTCCACCGCCTCGTCCGCCTCTCCCCCTTCAACGCCGACCACCTCCGTCAGACTTCCTTCTCTCTCGTCGAGGTCCTCCCCGTCATTCCGCCCGCCGCCGCCCCGAAAATCGACGAAAAAGACCTCCGAATCGACGTCTATCACTCCGGCGGTCACGGTGGCCAATCCGTGAACACCACGAACTCCGCCGTCCGCATCACTCACCTCCCGACCGGCCTCGTCGTTGCCATCCAAAACGAGCGTAGCCAACTCCAGAATAAGGAGAAAGCCATGGAAATTCTCCTCGGCAAACTCGTCCAGCTCCAACAAGAACAAGCCGCCGAAAGCCTCGACACTCTCCGCGCCGGCGAATCCGCGAAATGGGGCCAACAAATCCGAAATTACGTCATGCAACCCTACCAGCTCGTAAAAGACACCAGAACGAAACACGAAGAAACCGACATTAACGCCGTCTTGGACGGCGACCTCACCCCCTTCATCGAGGCCTACCTCGACCAAAATTAGCTATTTCGCGAGCAAAAACTGAATCGCCCGAACGTCGTCCTCGAAGTTTTTGAAATAATTATATTTCACAACCTTCTTGCTCTTTTCGTCTTTCGCGTCGATGAGCTGGAGATAAAACGTCGTCACGACCTCCTCGCTCATTTTTGTATGCATCGCGAGTATTCCCATCTCACTAAACATCTCCGCCGCGTTTTCGCGCTTCAGTTTCCGCGCCAGCACCGCCTGGAGTGTCGAAAGCTCCAGCCTCTCCCTCGAATATTTCCCAATATATTTCTCTTCCATCTCGACCAACGTCGGCATTAGCTCAATCACGCTCGCCGCAATATTATTCGTGTCATTACTAATCGTAATACAATTCGAAAATAGCATAAACGCCGCC
The DNA here is from genome assembly GCA_017405265.1 of Candidatus Saccharimonadota bacterium. Classification (GTDB taxonomy): domain Bacteria; phylum Patescibacteriota; class Saccharimonadia; order Saccharimonadales; family Saccharimonadaceae; genus Nanosyncoccus. The sequence continues at coordinate 194,042 of JAFRAS010000008.1, read as the reverse complement.
CTTAGAAACACGCCATTTTTCGTTTCTTGCCACTTTTCGATCGCCTCATACCCCATTTTTTTCGGTCGCTCCGATTCGCGGTTTAATTTATCCACGATCGAAATCGCCTCGAGCGCATAAAAATTCACGCCATAATACTTTTTGCCGTCTCTTTCGCTCTCAAAATATTTCCGTCCTCGCGCCACACCGACCAGAAGTTCCTTCGCGTCCTTATTTTCCAAAATCGCTTTCTTCGAACAACGTCGAAGAAACGCCAGCGCCACCGCAATCCGCGTTTCCGCGTTCGAAAACGCCAGCGTCGCCGTCGTTGCCATTTTGGCGTAAACCTCGCTCCAATCTCCCTTCGATAGCTCAATCGCGTCCGCCGCCTGATACAAAAACTTACAATACGCTGCCGAACCGAGCTCTTTCGTCGCAAAATCAATATACGAAAAAACTTGTTTTATTGCATATTGCGGGTCCTCGTTGAAATCCGCCCCAATATTACTCGAGAAAAACTCAATTGCAAACGTCGCATTATATTTCGTCGGCGTTTCGAGCTCACGGCAAATATGTTTTAATATATATTCATTATATTTTTCGCCCCGAAGTCGCAAAATCTGACTCACAATATTAAGTTCCTGCACGCACATCTTGCGATACACGAACTTTTTCTCGGTATCCTTGACAAATTCCTTAAGCTCGTCTTCCGGCATCAAGGCATATAACGTCGCAATATCATAAAGATTATCACGGTCAAGTCCACTCCCGAATTGTTCGTATAATTTCGCCCTCTGTTCCGCCAGTTTCTTTTCTGGCTCCCGAAACGGCCCCACGAGCTTTTTCATCGCCTCAAAATAATTCAATATTGCTCGCACTTTCATCAACCCGAACCTCCCCGCCCTCACCCCAGCTGCACACCCAAACACCTCCAAAAAATTATGCATCGCAAGCTCATAATTCCCAGATTTCAAAAACGCGTTCCCAATCGCAAACCTCGCCTCGACGTATCCCCTCGTCCCCTTATTTTTGGCCTCATCAAGCGCCTTAGAAATCGGCACTGCGACGAGTCGCGTCGGGAAATACTTCGCCTCCGCCGCATATTCCACCATCGCCGCCGACGCCGCAATCTCATTCTCGCCCGTCATTTTCGGCGCCAATTTCAGCGCAATATTAATAATATATTGACTGGGCTGAATATCCACCGTTTTCCGAAACTTCGCAAACATCGCCACCCCTTGGTATTCCTCGAGTCCGCTCTGCTCCGGCCCGAGCTCCAACTGCTCCTCAATAAACTCATCAATCTCCGGGGTGGGGTCAAAATTCGGCACAATGTCATATAATTCCGTGAGCAGGCGAACAATTCTCGCCTTTTGTTCCTTATTTTTGCCGGCCGCCTTGAATGCCTCCTCGAGCGCCTTCTCCGCCTCCAAAATCTCGCCTTTGAGCGACAGATACATGCCCTTCACGAGCGAAAAATTCGTGCGATTTTTTTCATCCACCTCAATTTTTTCGTCGAAAATACGCTTACAAACCTGCATGAAATCCGTATACGCCATCCCGTAATACATATTCAAAAGGCAAATGAGCGCATTCGAAATCGCTCTCTCCTCCCCAGACAAAAACGCGAAATAAATATATTCAGCCTCATACGTATTTTTAAAAATATCATCCGGCCTAATCTCATCAAGTTTATTTTGAAAGCTCGACAATAGCACCTTGGCCGATTTTTTCCGGATGCTTTCCGGGCACTGCGAAAGTAGCGTCCCCCTAACCGTCCGATTAATGATATAATTTTCTTCCACTTTCGCGACGAACGACGAATCCTCAAGCATCTTGAACTGCACCAAAGAGAACGCACTCGAAATCTTCTGCCCGAACTCCAAAATCATTTCCTCGGTAAAAATCCCCGCCATCGCCATAATATACATCACCTCGAGTTCGACTGGCGTTCGGTTTTTGATGTACCTCCGCGAAAACAGTTCCGTGCTCTTCCCGAAGTCCTTCATCGTGAGTTTTTCTCCGGCCTTCTGTCTCGCGATTTCCGCGCAGTATTCGAGTTGCCCCGGCACTCCGCCCGTTTCCTCAAAAATATCATCATAAATTTCCGCCGTCCCCACCCCGTTTTTCTCGAGATACTCTTTCGTCATTTCTTTCGAAAACGCCGAAAGTTTGAGCTTTCGAATCGACTCCGCCCATTCCGGGTCCTCTTTTTCCCAATGAATTTCCTCTCGCCCCGCAATCACCCAGAGTATCCCCGGCACCGACCGCACCGGCCCGTCTCTGAGCCACTCGTCGCTATCCGCCGGTTGTCCCTTGGTCGTCATCGCCCGGTCCACGTCGAGCAGGTTTTCATAAGTGTCGAGAAAAACCACAAGCGGCTTCTTCGCTTTCTCGAGATTGTTTTTGAGGTCAAACGAAAAATATTCCGGCAGAAGCTTCATAATTTCGTCGTCGCTCATCATATCAACTTCTAAGAAACGCTTCCGATACTCATCTTTGCGATTTTTAAAAATCGTCGCCACCCTGTCGCCTGTCTCAAACAGCCACATTCCAAGTTTCAGAACCTTGATTTGTTCGAGATCAATTACCTTATCAATATTATCCCACGCCAATTTCAACGCCGGCGATTTTTCGAGAATCGCCTGCGCCTCTTTGCGCTTCGCCTCCTGCCCGATTTTCTGGCAAAATGCGAAACGCGCCGCGTCAAACAGAGGGAACGAGAACCCATATTTCGTCTCGAGCTGCCGCTTGATCGAAAGCAGTGTATTCTGCATATCAATAATCTGCGAAAAATCGTGCCGCACCACCATCGCACTTTTCTCTGCGAGTAACTTTTGCGCCAGATGCTCAATCAAACATGTTTTTCCAATTCCCCCGAGCCCGTTATAATTCAACACTCGGACTTCCTCATCATTCGAAAAGTTGTCCTTAAGTTTCGAAAATTCCTCATTAAAATATTTTTCCGCGTCAAATCGCGAAATATATATCTGTTTTCTGCTTTCTTCAAAAATCTCATGTTTTATTTTCATAATGTCATGTTTCCAAAATATAATAATACAAAAATGGTGGAGTATAGGAGATTCGAACTCCTCACCTCTTCTATGCCATAGAAGCGCTCTACCAAATGAGCTAATACCCCATGCCTTAATTATATCACACATTTTAAGTTTTGTGCTATAATAAAATTATTATTAAAAAGGAGAACCATATGGCTCTAACCAAATGCCCAGAGTGTGGGAAAGAAATCAGCGACAAAGCGGACAGCTGCCCGCATTGCGGAAAAGTTCTGAAAGAGACTGCCACGCCGAAAGAATCCGTCGCGAAAAAACCTGCGAACAAAAATAACACCGGCATCATCGTCGCCGTCGTCCTCGGAGTTGTGCTCCTTGGCGTCGGTATCTTCTTCCTCGTGAAGAACGGTGGTGGCGCTCCTGCTCACTCCATCGTCTGCACCCAGTCCCAAGAAGAAGATGGCCAGAAAGTCGAAGCTGACCTGACCTTCGGCTTCAACGACGAAGAAAACAAATTGAAATCCATCGGCATCAAGGCGAAATATGAATTCTCCGACGCCTCGACCGTCGAGTCCTACATGTCCATCTTGAAATACATGAGCGACGACCCCTGCCAAGCTCTCGTCTCCTCCTTCGCTGACGGCGCCAAATTCAGCAAATGCGACTTAAAGACCGACGGCGCGAAGATGACCATCGAAGCCTTCTCTGACGACCTCTCCGATATGAACGAATCCGACCTGACCGGTAGCATGGCCGACACGAAGAAAGCTCTCGAAGGCATCGGTTATTCCTGTAAGTAACTCCCCTTTCGGGCGCGGCGCGATCCGCGCCCGAATGTTCCTCGCTTTTATGGCTTGCACTCGTAGCAGCGCTTCGCGCGCTACTCGTGCTCGTCGAAAGGCTCGGAAAATAAATTTTCCTCGCTTTTCTCCTCGCACTCGTAGCTCAGTGGATTAGAGCGTCTGTCTTCGGAACAGAAGGTCGTGGGTTCGAATCCCTCCGAGTGTACCAATTCTGTGATATAATAATATTATGGTGCTGTGGCGGAGAGGTTACGCAGCGGTCTGCAAAACCGCGTACACCGGTTCAATTCCGGTCGGCACCTCCAAAAATTAAAGGAGGTTTATGTCCAAATTAAAACGCATTTCTATTTTCGCTCTGCTCGCCTTCGTTCTTGCATCGCCCGCACTTACGGTCTTCGCTGACGACGACGCCCCCGTGGCCACTTCCGCGGAGCAATCCACTGAATCCCCGACCGAAGACAAGTCAACTCCTCCTGTAATTTCGCTTTCTCCGACCTCCGAACAAGTTTCCCTCATTGAATCCAATGTCGTGACCAAAAAGCTCGCCGTAAAAAACGGCGGCGATCGGCCTCTGACTTTTACTTTATACGCCTCGCCTTATACCATCAATAACGAAAACGACGCCTATGCTTATAACTTCGGCGCCTCGAACTCTTATTCTGAAATCGCGAACTGGATCACCTTCGATACCGAATCCGGCGGCACTGCACCGATGGTGACTTATACTCTCGCCCCGGACGAAGAGCGTAGCATTTTCTACCACGTCACCACTCCCGAAACCGTCCCTGCCGGCTCCCAATTCGCCGCCATCTTCGCCCAGACCGTCCCCGAAGAAACCGCATCAACCGACACAGGCACCAACACCATCAAGGCCGTCTCTCGCGTCACGCTCCTGCTCTACGCTCGCAACGCCAAAGAAGCCACGACCGAATACGAAGAAACCGGCTTCAGTCTCCCGGGCTTCCTCTTGGGTGGCGAAATCACCGTCGCCTCGCGTCTAAAAAGCACCGGTAACACCGACATCGCCGTAATCGGCAATTTTAACGTCGATACTATCTTCGGTCAGAACCTCTATTCCCGCCGCATCGCCTACCACGTCCTCCCTGGCACCGAGCGCTTAACCACTCTTTCCTGGGATAAGACTCCTTCCTTCGGCCTTTATCACGTGAGCTACGAATATACCATCAATGGCGAAACGCATAAACATACCGCCCTTGTGCTTATTTATCCAGTTTTGTTTATAATTCTTACGATTTTAGTATTGACAATTTTGATTATTTGGATTACTATGGTGATAAGGAAGCGCAAAGAGCGTAATTCTAAACTCCTAGTTTAGCGCCTTGCGAGGGCGACGCTCCGAGCAAAATCCAAAACAAAAATTAAAAGAGTGTAGAGTATATGAGAAAAACACACAAAAATATCATCGGGATATTTGGGCTCATCGCAGTTCTACTGATGACTGCTTTTGCATCCACTATCCCTAACGTCGGCGCCACCTCGGACACTGCGACCGTGACTGACACCATAGTCCTTCACGCGGTCGAAGGCGGGCTCCACGTTGACATCACCGAGCCAACTTCCGATACGGAATCGACCATCCCCGAAATCACCGTCGGTTTTGATTACGTCAACGTCGAAGGCGACGATCCCATAGTCATTACCTTGACCGACCCGGACGGCATCGAATATCTCGTCACGAATTACTACGTCGAAGTGACCGACACCGAAGCTAACGTCGGTACCGGCTCCGGCACTTATGATTTCGACATTGCTGATATCGTTGGTGAAGTAAAATATGGCGAATATACCCTGAAACTTTCGACCAACACCGTCGGAACCTACGCCGAAGACATCATCACTCTCTACTTCCAACCCGTGAAAGTGGAAGTGAAAGGCGCCGAATGTAAAGATGCCGCGACCGGCTATTGCGACGCCGAAATTGGCGACGATGGTATTGCCGAAGTCGAAGGGAACGTAGTGGTTGATGTCGAAAACAACGACGACGTCGTGGCCTACGAAATCGAAGTCTTTGACGAAAATGGCAACCCCGTCATCACTCCCATCCGCCAAGAAGTCGACGAATCCGGCAATATTAACTTTGTTCTCCCGCTCGACGACCTCGATCTTCCTGCCGGCCTCTATACTATCACCGTAACCGGCTACGACGAAGACGGCAACGTGGTCTATATTGCTTATACTTACGTCCGCTTCACCCCCATCCCCGAAGTCCCGGATACTGGTAATCTTCTCCGCACTCTCAACATCTCTAAATCTGACTACCTAACAACTGGTCTCATCATCTTCGGTTTCTCTGTCGTGATTGGTCTCTTCATTCTCTTCCGTCGCCGAAGGAACAACTAAAAATCTCCCCCGAGCAACCCTCGGGGGAAACTGCGAGGAAACTTCGCGCTAGTCGCGGAGTTTTTTGTTGAGCCGCTTTACCATAATAGAAAGCGCGAAGTATTCCGTTCCGATTTTCTTGAGCGCAAGAAGCGCAATAATAATTGCTATTGCCGTCAGAATCCCCGAAATCGCCCCAATCGCCGCCGACGACCCAGCAAACACCGACCCGAGCACGGGAACTAAAAGCGAAGTCCCGCAGGTCGGGCACCCCGTCCCGAGCACTGCGAGCCCCGCCGCAATCGCCGAGATTTTTCCGGACTCACCTGCCTCGCTCGATTTTTTCGCGAGTTTTTTACTCTGCTTTTTTAACCTCGAGGTTGCAATAATCATCATAATGAGCACGCCCTCAACCACCGAAATCAGAAAAATCGGCAAAAAGTCCCAAAAATTAATATTAATCCCAAAATTCTGCAAAAACGCTTCTTTTAAAATTGTAAGTTTCAAAGAAAAATCTGCGCCCGAAAATAAAATCTGCACATTGGTGAGCCCGACCGACAAAATATGCATCAGAGTTCCAAAAAACAACGCAATTAGTATTACGCCGAGGTCGAATTTCCAACTTCGGCCAGCTCTCGCCACCCCAGCGAGAGCCATTTTCCACTCATCCCCCCATTTTGCCAATTTCTTTTTCCACTTTTCCATTTTAGAGAACCGGATAGGCGATTCCGCGTTCCGCCTCGCTATTTTCCGAGAACGAGAAAGCATATTCGCGTTCGTTCACGACATCACTCTTCGAGACGAGTAGTGACGAGAAAGTCCTGTCCGTCGTGAAGGTCACAAGTTTTCCGCCTTCTTCCGAATTCATCGTCGTCGTGAGCTTCCCGGAATAAACATTCAAGAAATTCTTCGGGACATAACCCTGGGTCGATTCTCTGTCGGGCGTCGCGATATTCTTATACGCCACCGCGACCAGCACTCCGCCGTTGACGAAGTAATCTTTCGCCCGAATGTGCCCCTCGAGGAAGTAATATCCGTCTTTAAAGGTGATTGAGCTTTCCGATGCCACCGCCGCCGGCGCCGTTTCGGCCGTCACGTTCGCGTCTTTATCAACTTCTGGCGCGATAATCTCGGTGTGGCCTTCTCCCGTGAAATTGAGGGTGCCCTGAGACCAGATTACTGCCGGATAATTCTTCGCGAGTTTAGCCGAGGCGAGCGAGTTTTTCGAGCCTTCCGCCGACTGGATTTCAACCGCCGTTCTCTCTTTCGCGTTCACAATTGCGACCTCGGACTCAATATTCACGTTGTCGAGCACGAGCGTAATCGCGTCCGCCTTCGAATTCACAAACACGGTGTGCTTAAAGTCGCCCGTGAGCGTGTAGTCTCCCGGCTCCGTAATCACGATATTGGTGCTATATTTCGCGAGGTCAATATATTCGAGATTAACCTCGAGCGCGTCATCAATATTCACGGTCACTTCTTCCGTCTGAGGGGTGTGGTCCGACGAAGCGGGCTTCGGCTGGTTTTTATCCAGGCTTTCAGTCAGTCGCCAGACTCCGAATCCGGCCGCCGCGAGCAACACGATCGCGAGAATCGTCACCCAGAGCAGTTTCAGTCCCGTCCGTTTCGTTTTTTCATCCATGTGCGTCGCGCGGTCGGCAGCAATTAGTTGTTTCGCTCTCCCGCTGTCAGAATATTCCTCCTGTCGCGGCGCTTCTTTTACCGGCTCAACCGGTTCTTCAACTTCTTTCACTGGCTCAACTTCTTCAACCGGCTCCTCTTTAATCTCTTCAACTCGCGGATATTCTTGCGGCTCCGGCTCTTTAACTTCTTCCTCAACTTTTTCGGGCGCCTGCTGAACAGTCGGCTCCGCCGCCTCGCCCTCCGGCAATCCGTCATCCGTCATTTCATATTCGGGCATCGCGGGTGGCACAAACTCATCCGGGTTTTCGCCGAAATCTTCTTCCGGCCGAAACTCGAGATCCTGTGTCTCCCTTGTATGGTCATCGCCCATATTGTCCATATTACCTCCTTAATTCTTTGTTACCATTTTACCACAAACATTTTCAAAATGTCCAGACATTTTTTCGATTTTTTACATCATATATATTATATGCTGTCAAATCGTGCTATAATAGTCTTTATGTCCGACCATTTCGAGCTCATGAGCAAGTTTTCTCCGACCGGCGACCAGCCGGAGGCGATTTTGGCGCTCGAAAATGGCCTGAAGCGCGGCGTCCGTGAACAGACCTTAAAGGGCGTCACCGGCTCCGGTAAAACTTTCACCATGGCGAACATTATCAAGGATTACGACCGCCCGACCCTCGTCCTCGCCCACAACAAAACCCTCGCCGCCCAACTTTTTTCCGAATTTCGCGAATTTTTCCCCAAAAACGCCGTGCATTATTTTGTATCATATTTTGATTATTACCAACCTGAAGCCTACATCGCCTCGACCGACACTTACATCGAAAAGGACTCCGCAATCAACGACGAAATCGATCGCCTGCGCCACGGCGCCACCGAATCTCTCCTCTCTCGCCGCGACGTAATTATCGTCGCCTCCGTCTCTTGTATCTACGGTATCGGTTCGCCCAAACACTACTCCGAAATGTCTTTGACGCTGTATCAAAAAGATGGTAAATGGGGAATTACCGAAACTGAGCTAGTGAAACAGCTTGTCGCCATGCAATACCACCGCAACGACCTCGCTTTCGAACGTGGCAATTTTCGCGTTATGGGCGACACCGTTGACCTTTTCCCGGCCGCCGGCGAAACGGCTTATCGCTTCGAATTCGCCTTCGACGAGCTCGAAAGTGTGAAAATCGTCGATCCTCTGACTCTCGAGGTTCTGGAAAACTTAGACCGCGTCCACATTTTCCCGAACACCCACTATGCCACCCCGAAAGAAGACCTGGACCGCGCTCTCGTCTTGATTCAAAAAGAATTCGACGAACGTCTGAAGTTTTTCGAGTCCCACGGGAAGTTCCTGGAAGCCGAGCGCCTCTCCCAGCGCACGAAATACGACCTCGAAATGCTGAAAGCCACCGGCTTCGTGAAAGGTATCGAAAATTATTCTCGCCACCTCGAGGGTCGCGGCGCCGGCGAGCCGCCCTCGACTCTCCTTGATTTCTTCCCAAAAGATTTTCTCATGTTAATCGATGAGTCTCACATGACCATTCCCCAGGTTCGCGGCATGTACCGCGGCGACCACGCTAGGAAGGAGGCTCTCGTCGAATACGGTTTCCGCCTCCCCTCCGCTCTCGACAACCGCCCCTTGACTTTTGGCGAATTTGATTCTCATATAAACCAGGTTATTTACTTTTCCGCAACTCCTGGAGAATACGAATTGACTCACACAAAAAAGCCTGTCGAGCAAATTATCCGCCCGACCGGACTTTTGGACCCCGAAATTGAGGTCCGAAAAACCGCCGGCCAAGTTGACGACCTAATCGCCGAAATCGAAATGCGCGTCGATCGTCACCAAAGAACCCTCGTGACTACTCTGACCAAAAAAATGGCCGAGGACCTGACCGACTTTCTGAAAGAACGCGGAATAAAGACCGCCTACATCCATTCCGACGTTGATACGTTAGAGCGCGGCGACATTCTCCGCGACCTCCGCTCCGGTGTTTATGACGTTTTAGTCGGCATCAACCTCCTCCGCGAAGGTCTCGACCTCCCCGAAGTCTCCCTCGTTGCGATTTTGGACGCCGACAAAGAAGGCTTCCTCCGCTCCGAATCCGCCCTCGTCCAAACCATCGGTCGCGCCGCTCGCCACGTCGAAGGGAAAGTCATCATGTATGCCGACCACGTTACCGAATCGATGGATCGCGCCATCACCGAAACCAATCGCCGCCGCGCCATCCAAAAAGCTTATAATGAAAAACATCACATCACCCCGACCTCCGTGAAAAAAGAAATCTCCGCCGGCCTTCGTGCCATCATTCCCGAAAAAGAACAAAAAAGCAAACTCGACCTCCGAAAAATCCCGAAAGACGAATATCCTGCCATCGTGAAGCGTCTGAAAGCCGAGATGGAACTCTGTGCAAAAAACCTCGAATTCGAGCGCGCCGCGCTTCTCCGCGACCAAATCGCCGAGCTGGAACAACAATAACCTTTTACATTTTTCCTTTTCTGTGGTATAATATAACACCATGAATAAAGATAAAATTCGTAACGTCGCCATCATTGCTCACGTCGACCACGGGAAAACCACTCTCGTCGACGCGCTTTTGAAGCAGTCCCACACTTTTCGCGACAACGAAGCCAAAATGCAAGAAACCCTCATCATGGACTCCGGCGACCAGGAACATGAGCGGGGAATTACCATCACCGCAAAACAAACCTGCGTTTATTATAATGGCTACAAAATCAACATCATCGACACTCCCGGCCACGCCGACTTTTCCGGCGAAGTCGAGCGCACTCTGAATATGGCCGACGGCGTCCTCTTGATCGTCGATGCCCAAGAAGGCCCCATGCCCCAGACCAAATTCGTCTTAAAAAAGGCTCTTGACCTGAAGCTGAAACCTGTCGTAATAATCAATAAAATTGACAAACCCGCAAGTCGCATTGAGGCTGTGAAAGACGAAATTGCTGACCTCTTCTTGGAGCTCGCGACCGACGAGTCGCAGCTCAGCTACCCAATTTATTACGCCATCGCCAAACAAGGTCGCGCAGGAAACACTCCCGACCTCGACGACGACCTCCACGTGATTTTTGAATCCATCGTGAACGACATTCCCGCCCCGAAAATCGACGAGCGGGCGGAATTAGGTGCCCAACTTCTCGTCGCCGCTCTCGCCGCTGACCCCTATCTCGGGAAATATGTCATCGGCAAAATCGTCCGCGGTAGCCTGAAAAAAGGCGAATCGGTGAAAATTCTCCAAAACGGCGCGAAATTCCCTGGGAAAATCGACCAAATTTTCGTCTATAAAGGTCTCGGCAAAGAGGAAGTCACAGAAAGCACGGCCGGCGACATCGTCGCCTTGACCGGTGTCGGGAAAGCCAACATTGGCGACACTATCGCGACTGTCTCGGAAGAAGCTCTCCCAACCATCGAGCTCGAACCCCCGACTCTCTCGATTTATCTCGGCCCAAACACTTCTCCTCTGAAAGGCCAAGAAGGTGAATTTACCACCTCTCGCCAGATTACCGAGCGCCTGAACCGCGAGCTCGAGACAAATATTGCTTTAAAGATTGTCCCCGAAGGCCTCGGTTTCAAGGTCTCTGGTCGTGGCGAACTCCACCTTTCCGTCCTGATTGAAACCATGCGCCGCGAAGGCTACGAGCTCGAAGTCGGCCGCCCCGAAGTAATCTATAAAGACATCGACGGTCAAAAATCCGAACCTTTCGAAGATCTTTCTCTCGAAGTTGCCCCTGAATTCGTCGGTGCCGTGAGCGAAGAACTCGGCCGTCGCCGCGCTGTTCTGAAGTCCCAGGACGCCACCGCAACCGGCACTCTCCGCTTCTCTTACGAAATCACCACCGCCGCCCTGATTGGCCTTCGAAACGAGCTTTTGACTGCGACGAAGGGAACTATTATTATGTCTTCCGTCGCCGCCGGCTACCGCCCCGTCGAAGAACACTACAAACCCGAACGTAACGGTGTCCTGGTTGCCTTCGAAGCCGGCACGAGCACTGCCTACGCTCTCGACGCCGCCCAAGCTCGCGGCGAACTCTTCATTCCGCCCGGCGTCCCCGTGTACCAGGGCATGATTATCGGCCTCAGCAATCGCAAAGAAGATATTGACATCAACATCTGTCGCGAAAAACAGCTCACCAATATGCGCACCCACGCGAGCGACGGCGCCATCCAGCTCACCCCTTACACGAAGCTCTCCCTCGAGCAGTGCCTCGATTTTCTAATGGACGACGAAGCCTTGGAAGTTACCCCGAAATCCCTGCGCCTAAGGAAGCGCGTCCTGGACCCGATTAAGCGTAAGCGCGCCGCCCGCTCTCTGTAAAATCCCACTCGGTCTCTATATCAAAAAACATAACCATCTCTTGACAAAAATCGACATCTGTGCTATAATAGACTTATTATGTCGAAACAACTCGATATTATCGGCTCAACCGCCTACATCACCATCGAGGGCATCAAAAATGTCCCCGCGAAGATCGACACTGGTGCCGACTCCTCTGCCGTCTGGGTTTCTGATGTCAACGTGACCAAGAACAACATTCTCGAGTTCAAGATGTTTGACAAATCCTCGAAATATTACACCGGCAAGGTCTGTCGCCGCGCCGACTTCCGCATTGCTGTCGTTCGCTCGAGCAACGGCATTGCCGAAATCCGCTACCGCACTCATCTGAAACTCAAACTCGGCAACCGCGAAATCCGCGGTATGTTTACGTTGGCTGACCGCTCGAAAAACCGCTTCCCGGTCCTGATCGGTCGCCGTACTCTCCGTCACAAATTCCTCGTTGACGTGAGCAAAGCCCCCGTGAATAACGAGCTAAAACACTCCCGCCATGAAGATTTAATCAAAGAATTCGAATTTAACCCCTTTACTTTTCACGAAAACTATGTTAAAAATGATAAGCCCTTAAAAGAAGGAGATAATTATGAAAACCGAATCTAAACCTCTCTACATTGGTATTTTGTCGAACGGTAACGCTAATTATTCTACCAAACGCCTCGTTGAAGTCGCGAAAGCTCGTGGCCACAAGGTGCGGGTGATTAAATATAAGAACTGTTACATCTCTCTCGACCACAAACACCCTAATGTTTATTATAACGGCGAAGAATTGGCCGGCTTTGACGCCATTCTCCCCCGTATTTCGAATAATATGACCCGTTACGGTTGTGCTATCGTTCGCCAATTCGAGATGCAAAACACCTGGACTTCGGCCTCCTCCATCGCTATTACTCGCGCTCGCGACAAATTGCGCGCCGCCCAGATTTTGACCTCGGCCGGCGTTGACACCCCGCGCACTTTCGTCTCGCGCAATACCGCCGACATCGACTCCCTGCTCGACGAAATCGGCCTCCCCGTAATTATTAAGCTCGCGACCGGTACCCACGGTAACGGCGTAGTCCTGGCCGAGACTCGCAAAGCCGCGAAATCCGCTCTCCAGGCCTTCTATCTTTACAACGAAGACGGCACGAATATCCTGCTTCAGGAATACATCAAAGAATCCGCCGGCACCGACATTCGCGCCTTCGTGGTCGGAAAACGCGTCGTCGCCGCGATGGAGCGCCAATCCCTGGACGACGACTTCCGCTCGAACCTCCACAAGGGCGGCATCGGCAAGAAAATCACCTTGACTGACGACGAAAAGAAAATCGCCCTGAAAGCCGCCTCGGCCATGGGTCTCCCGATTTGTGGCGTTGATATTATGCGCTCCGCGAAGGGCCCGCTCATCCTCGAGGTGAATGCTTCACCCGGCTTCGGCATCGAAAAAGTCACCGGCAAAGACGTTGCGACGAAAATCATCGAATATATCGAGAAAAACTCCCCGCGCCACAACTCCAAAGACCGCGTCGGCGCCTAAGACAGATAGAAACCTGTGGAAAACTTTTCCACAGGTTTTTTGTTGACATTTTTCTAAAATCGCGTAATAATGAATTTATAACCTAAATGGGAGTCATATAAATGAGAAAAAGTCTTTTTGGCTTTGCGAGGAAAGTCGCCGCCGTCTTTTTGTTGGCGGCCGTCGCTTTGCCACTAATATCAAATCGTGCCTTCGCTGACGGCGAAGTCGCTTCGGTGGGCGAAACGCTCTACGCCACCTTGCAAGCCGCGATTAACGCCGCCGGAGATGGCGACACCGTGACGCTTCTCCAGTCCACCAGCGAAACCCCGACCATCGACGGTAAAAACATTACCCTCGATCTCGGCGGCTTCACCTTGACCGTGGACGGCTACGGCCTCGACGTCTATGGTTCCACTCTTACCATCGAAAACGGCACCGTTGCTGGCGACCACGCGCACTGCGTCTATCTAAACAACAACAATACTCTTACCGTTGCCGCGACCGCCACTCTTTCTTCGCCCGACGGCTCCGGTGTCCTTGCCGACCTCTATCCAACGAGCAGCACCGGCGTCAATACCGTCAACGTTTACGGCACCATTAACGCCTATACCGGCGTCTCCGCCACTGTCGCTACCGTCGTGAATGTCTATGACGGCGCCACCATCAACTCCACTGACGGCGCTGGCATCCTCATTGACAACGACGGCGGCTCGAACGCCTCTACTATCACCGTTTCTGGCGGCACCATCACCGGCGCAAATACCGGTATCTCCATCAACGGCAACATTGCCTCGAATGGCCCGACCATCACCATCTCCGGCGGTAGCATTCTGACCGACGGCAACGAGACTGTCGCGCTTTATCTCGCCGGTGTCGGCACCACCACCGTTTCTGGTGGCACTATCTCCGGCACTGCCTCCGGTATCGAAATCCGCGCTGGCGACCTCTCTGTCACTGGCGGCACCATTTCGAGCACCGCGACCGGTAGCACCGTCGTCGTCACCCCGAACGGCAACGGCTCCACCACCGTCGGTGCCGGTATCGCCATTGCGCAACACACAACCGCTCGCCCGATTTCCGTTGAAATCTCTGGCGGTACTATCTCCGGCATCTCTGCTGTTTACGAATCCAACCCCCAAAACAACGCCAGCGTCGCCGACGACGTCGAACTCTCGATTACTGGCGGCACTTTTAACACCACTGTCGAAAACGGCACCCCAGTTTACTCTGCTGACCTCGAGGACGTCATGACCGGTGGTACCACTAATGTCGCTCCGGCCGTTGACGAAATCGACGACGGCTACGACGCCTTCCTCGTGGACGGCGACTACGTCGTGCTTGCCGCTCCGACCGACGCTGCTACAGCTCTCGAAGTAAAAATTGGCGAAACTACCAACACTACTCCTTTCGGCGAAACCGCCTTTGATAATATCACCTACGCCGTTGACCAGGGTAACATCGCGACTTATGTCGCTGGCCAAATCACTGGTGTTGATGCTGGTGAAGCCGTCGCGACTGCCACTTTAACTGGCGTCAAGGGCACTTATACCCACACTTACAACCTCACTGTCTCTCCGGTCGAATATGAAATCGTCGAAGGCGACGAGCAGACCTATACTCTCGGCTCCGACGAGGCTCTGACTTTCCGCATCAGTGGCGACCTCACTAAATTCATGGGCGTTGCGATTGATGACGAAGCGACCGATGTCTCGAATTACGAACTCGAGAATGGTAGCACCATCATCAGTTTCAATTCCGCCTTCGCGAACACCTTGTCGGCCGGTGCGCACACTATCACCGCGACCTACACCGACGGTTTCGCCACCGGTTCCTTCACTGTTGCGGCGAAGCCTGTAAACCCCGACACTAACGACCACAATCTCAATACTGCGCTCGTTTTCGGTGCGGCTGCCGTAGTGGTTCTTGTCTCTGGCGCCTTCGTCTTACGTAGCTCCAAAGAATAAGTAAAAATATCGGCACAAATATCAGCCAGACCCCTGGCTGATATTTTTCTATGGTAAAAAGAAACATCTTTTTCTCCCCGAGCCACTCGATGATGAGAATATGAAACTCAATCATCACTCTCGCGACCCATCCGAACGCTTTCGCCACCACTGGCCAAAACGCCATCATCCCAGAAAGTAGCGTCGCCCCCATCACCATCGGCATCGTCGGCAGAATCAACAAATTCGCGGGTAGCGCGAGTAGTGAAAAACTCCCGAAATAATACAGCGAAATCGGCAGACACATAATCGACGCCGCCACCGACGCAATCAATACTTCTTTTATATTATTTAAAAAAGTTTTTTTATTTTTATCTAAAATTAAAAATTCTTTGATTATCGGCGCAAGCAACATTATCCCCGCATACGCCGCGAAGGACAACTGCCACCCAACATTCGCCATCCACCTCGGCTCGACGAGCAACGTCAGCGCCATCGTGATAATAATAAGGCGCAAAGGCTCCCACTTCCTCCCCACATACCACATCGAGATTGTGAGCGACGACACAATCGCCGCCCGCATAATCGACGGCGTCCACCCGATCATCGCCCCAAATAAAAATATCAAAACGAGCGAAAAAAGTAGTCCCGAGAACCGCGATACTCGCCCAAAAATCTTCCGACAGCCCTCCACAATAATCGAAAGATGCGTCCCGCTTGCCACCACGATGTGCGACAGCCCGACCACTCGGAGCAGTTCGCTCATAGAAACCGACAGTTCCCCCTTCATCCCGAGAAGATATGACAGCCCGAGCGTCGCTGCACGCTCGTCTCCGATATTCTCTCGAATTTTCGCCGCCATCTCACTCTGAAACTCCCCTATAAAACGAATCTGCCCCATCTCTGTCACATTTTCGTTTAAGTCCACCCCCGACGCTCTTAAAAACGAAATTAAAACCCCGGCTGTGAATGCTAAAATCAAAAACAGCGTTTTTGGGTAAATAAACGCGACAAAAAGTAGTCCCAAAATCGCCACCACCATCCACGGTGACCACGCAATCTGTACTCGAAAAAACACCACCATCGCCATCCCGAACACCACTCCCACCATCAGCGCCACCACGCAATATGACTGGTGAATTCGCGCTCCTAAAACCGCTAAAATCTGTCGCACGTTTGAAGCATAGCAAATTCTAAAATTTTTGAAAGCATAATTACAACAATAACCTGTTAATTTTTCTTGCCAAAATCTTGACTTTGTGCTATACTCTTGACAAGTCTGCTATCAGACTTTTTTTAAAGGAAAAGTTATGGCTAAAGTTAAATCTACCACGAAAAAAGACAACTACTTCAAAGCGTCCTGGAAAGAACTCAGAGCCGTGCGTTGGCCGAATCGAAAAACGACCTGGAAGCTCTTTTTCTCCATTATTGGCTACACCGCCATCTTTATCGTTCTGATTATGCTTCTCGACGCACTCTTTAACTTAATCTTTTCAAAAATTTTATAAGGAGAATATATGGCAGTAAACCGTTATGACGACACCCGCGCTTGGTATGCAATCAGCACCTACTCCGGCCACGAAGACAAGGTGATGGATTCCATCAAACAGCGCTTAGGCAGCCCCGAATTCGAAGGCAAGATTTTTGATTGTCTCGTCCCGAAAGAAAAACGCATCGAAATCAAAAACGGCAAACGCAAAGTCGTCGACAAAAAGATTTTCCAGGGCTACGTTTTAGTCGAAATGAAACTTTCCGACGAAACCTGGTACATTATCCGTAACACCCCTGGCGTCACCGGCTTTGTTGGCACCGACACTCGCCCGACCCCAGTTTCCGAAAAAGAAATCGCGAAGATTAAAAAGCGCATGGGCGTCGAAGACCCGAAATTCTCCGTGAACTACGAAATCGGCGAAGTCGTCTCGATCGTAGACGGCCCCTTCAAGGGCTTCGATGGTTCCATCTCCGAAATCGACAGCGTGAAAGGGAAACTCAAGGTCATGGTCTCCATGTTCGGTCGCGAAACTCCCGTCGAGCTCGACGCGCTCCAAGTCAAACAAATTTAGCCGAATTTATGAAAAATCCGAAAATCGCGCTGCGCCACCTCAATTTTTCTGCCTCAAAATCGCTAAAATTCCTCCTTTTTTCGGATCTTCATTTTAGCTCCAGTCTAAAAGACGCTTTCTTAGACGACATTCTAAAAGTCGCCAAAAAAGCCAAGCCGAGTTATATTCTTTTCGGCGGCGACCTGGTTGACACTCTGGACGACATCGCTGAAGAGCCCGACGAATCCCGCCTTGTCTCTTTTCTCGTCCGCCTCTCTCTCGTCGCCCCGGTTTTTCTCTGTCTCGGTAACCACGATTACTACCGCACGGCAAAAAAAGAGATTACTTTTAAGAAAAATCGCCTAAAAAATGTCTTAAAAGGTCACGAAAACATCCATCTTCTCGTGAACGAAGCTTTCGAAGACGAAAATGTCTATATCTTTGGTTGTGCCCTTCCGCCCGAATATTATCACCCCGGAAATCCCCCTTATCGCCACTTCGCAAAAGAAGATAAAGCGGCTCTCGTGAGTCTCCTCGATTCTTATAAAAACCTCACTCCTCCCGAGGACAAAATCTCTTTCTTCCTCATCCACTCCCCAGTTTTTTTGAAAGACGCTGACGTGAAAGAAAAATTAAAAGATTTTAACTTTACCGTCTCTGGGCACATGCACACGGGTTGCGTCCCACCTTTCCTCGAAAAAATCTGGCCCTCGGACCGCGGTTTTATCAGTCCCGAAAAGCGTCTCTTCCCGCACCAAGCGAGAAGTTTGAAGAGTGACCACAATATCATCCTCCCCGCCGTCCGCACTGTCGCGCGCTCGAGACTCCTAAATCTCCCTTTTCCCCCCGCTCTCACTATCTTAAATACCAAAAAGTGATATAATATATTATTATGGAATCATATAACCCTCAAAAAATCGAAGCGAAATGGCAAAAAATTTGGGATGACACCGCGGCTTTCCGCGCCGATGAAAATAGTGAGAAGCCGAAAAAGTTCCTCGCCGAAATGTTCCCCTATCCTTCTGGTGCCGGCCTCCACGTCGGGCACGTTCGCAATTTCACCATCGTTGACGTCCTCGCTCGTTTTTATACCCAACAGGGTTTTAATGTCCTCCGCCCCTTCGGCTACGACACTTTCGGCCTCCCCGCCGAAAACTACGCGATTAAAACCGGTGTCTCCCCGAAAGTCGCGACGAAAACGAATATTGATAATTTTCGGAAACAGCTAAAGCGCCTCGGCTTCGCCATCGATTGGTCCCGCGAAATCAATACCAGCGACCCCGACTATTACAAATGGACCGAGTGGTGCTTTTTGAAACTCCTCGAAAAAGGCCTCGCCTACCAAAAGGAGTCTTATCAATGGTTCTGCCCCGTTGACCAAACCGTCCTCGCCAACGAACAAGTCGAAGACGGCCACTGCTGGCGTTGTGGCGCCGAAGTCGAAAAGAAGAAAATGAAGCAATGGTTCTTCAAAATCACCGCCTACGCCGACGAACTCCTGGAAGGCCTGGACGAGCTCGACTGGCCCGAAAAAATCAAAACCATGCAGAAAAACTGGATCGGCCGCTCCGAAGGCGCCGAAATCGACTTCGCTACTGAAAATGGACTTTCCTTGCGCGTATTCACCACTCGCCCCGACACCATCTTCGGCGCGACCTTCCTCGTCCTCGCCCCCGAGCATAAACTAATAGATAATCTAATTATACCACAAACCGCCGAAAAAGTCAAGGCTTATATCAAGGACTCCCTGAAAAAAACAGAGGTCGAGCGCCAAGAAAATAAAGAAAAAACCGGCGTTTTCACGGGGTCTTACGCCTTGAATCCGCTCTCTGGCGAAAAACTCCCCATCTGGGTCTCCGACTACGTCCTCGGAAACTACGGCGAGGGCGCCATTATGGCTGTCCCCGCCCACGACCCGAGAGACTTGGCTTTCGCCGAAAAATTCGATTTGCCGATAAAAAAAGTCATCGAAAAATCCGAGACGATTAGTGACGATGATCTCTGTTACGAGGGCGAAGGCGAACTGGTGAACTCCGGCGACTTCACTGGCCAAAAATCCGAAGACGCTCGCGAAAAAATCGTCCACCTTCTCGAGAGTAAAGGCGTCGGGAAAAAGAAGGTCAGCTACCGCATGCGCGACTGGCTGATTTCTCGCCAGCGCTACTGGGGCTGCCCCATCCCGATTTTCTACGACAAAGACGGCAACGTCGTCCCGGTCGAGGAAGACGCTCTCCCCGTACTTCTCCCCGACCTCAAGAACTTCGAACCCGACCACTCCGGTCACTCCGCTCTGGCGAAAGCCGACGACTGGCTGAAAGTCGGCGACTTAACGCGCGAAACCGACACTCTGGACGGCTACGCCTGCTCCTCTTGGTATCTCTGGCGCTACGCCTCCCCGCATAATAAAACCGCCGCCTGGGACCCCGAAGCCGTGAAATATTGGGAACCGCTCGACATCTATTGCGGTGGCGACCACGCCGTGGCGCACCTTCTCTATGTCCGCTTCTGGTGTAAATTCTTCGCCGACATGGGGCTCCTCCCCTTCCGCGAACCGATTAAAAAACTCCTCTATAACGGCTATATTAACGCCCCCGACGGCAAAAAGATGAGTAAGAGTAAGGGAAATGTTATCGACCCCCTCGACGTCATCAATTCCGGCTACGGTGCCGACACTCTCCGCACCTACGAAATGTTTATCGGCCCCTATAACGAGGATGCCGCCTGGAGCACCGAGGCCATCGGCGGAGTTTACCGCTTCCTGAACCGTTGCTGGACCCTCGTGTTTAAGCCCGCCGTGAACGCCGAAAACGGCGAGACGAAGGCTTTGAACTCGAGCGATGCAAAGAAAACCGAAACCGTCCGCCACAAAACCATCAAAAAGGTCTCGAGCGACATCTATCACAGTAATTTCAACACTGCCGTCGCCGCCCTGATGGAATACGTCAACGAGCTCTATAAATCCGGCGCGAGCGAAGAAGACCTGGTCACCCTCGCGAAACTCTTGAAACCTTTCGCTCCTCACCTCGCCTCCGAAATGCTCGAAAAACTGAACTCAGACGACAACTGGCCCGCCTTCGACGAAGAGAAATTGAAGGCTGAGTCTGTCGATTTAATCGTCCAGGTCAGCGGCAAACTCCGCGCGAAAATCGCTCTGAAAATCGAAGACGCCGAAAACGAAGAAACTGCGGTGAGAGCTGCTCTCGAGAACGAGAACGTCAAAAAATACTTAAACGGTGAACCGAAAAAGGTCATTTTCGTCAAGAAAAATCACCTCGTGAACCTTGTTGCATAATTTTTACTTTTGTGATAAAATCTCTACAAGATTATACATTATAAAGGAGCATTATGCCTGAACCTAAAAAACAAAGTAGCCCGAGAAAGACCGGCCTTCGCCGTTCTCATCTTCGCTTGAATCTCGCGAAAAGCGTGAATAAGCATTCCCCGGTAAAAGCCTTCGAAACCGCGAAGAAAACCCCGAATCTGAAGGTAAAAACCAAATCCTGCAAATGCAAAAAATGTGGCTCGAAAACCTGTAAGTGCGAGAAGAAATAGCCTATGGCGTCAAACCGTCATTTGGGGCGCATTATCGCCCTCCAAGCACTTTATGAATACGAGTTTCGCACTCTCGCTCGCGACCCGTCGGTCGATATTGACTTAATTACGAGTAAAGACGTCGAAATCTATTCCGAAATCCTCGGCGACACCGAGTTCGTCTATTCTCTTGTCCACGGCGTTATCGACCATCTGAAAGACTTAGACGACGCTCTGCGCCCGATGGCGCCCGAGTGGCCGCTCGAAACGATTGCTGGCGTCGATCGCAATATTTTGCGCATCGGACTCTATGAGCTAACCGTGAAAAAAGACGAAGTTCCGCCTCGCGTCGCCATCAACGAAGCCGTCGAACTCGCGAAGGCCTTCGGTTCCGAGAATTCCTCGAAATTCATCAACGGCGTGCTCGGTGCGGCTTATCGCAATCTCTACCCTAATAAGGAATCCAAAGATGAAAACTCCGAACAAACGGGGCAAACTGAAAGTTCCGGAAGCTCTACCAACTGAGACCTATAAAGAATCCGCATTTTCTCGCATCTTGCGGCGCGGTCCCTTAATTAACCAAATTTTGCGCGAACCGACCGCCGGCGGCATCGTTTTTCGTATGTCCGAAGACAAAAAAGACATCGAAATTCTCTTAATCGAAGATTCCAAAAACCGCTGGACCATCCCGAAGGGCCACATCGAACCCGGCGAAACCGCAAAACAATGCGCCATCCGCGAAATCGGCGAAGAAACCGGCCTGACCCACGTCGCCGCCCTCTCCTGGCTCGGCAAAATCAACTTCAAATACCGCCGCGAAGATAAACTCGTCCTAATGACCACCCAAATCTACCTCGTGCACGCCTTAGACGACGCCGAAACCCCGGTGAAAGAGGACTGGATGAACGGAATAAAATGGTTTAAATTCGCCGACGCCCTCGACGCCATCGAATACGCCGACATCGAAAAACTAATGCTCGTAGCGAAAAATCGCATTCGCTCAGGGAACTTGAAATAATGGACACTACTCCTTACGAAACTTTTGCACGCGAAAAACTTGGGCTTACCTTTCACGACATCAATCTCCTCGTGACCGCCCTTACCCACCGCTCTTACGTGAACGAACATAAACAATTCGAGCACAACGAGCGTCTCGAATTTTTGGGTGACGCTGTTTTAGAGCTCGTCACTTCCGACTTTTTGTATCACAAATTCGACAAGCCCGAAGGCATTATGACCTCTTGGCGCTCGGCGCTCGTGCGCACCGAGTCCATCGGCGACGCCGGGCACGAACTCGGCTACGAACCTCTCGTTCGTCTCTCGAAAGGCGAGAAAAACGGTGTCCAGCGCGCTCACGACGTCATCATTGCCGACTGTTTCGAAGCCGTCATTGGCGCTATCTACCTCGACCAGGGCTACGAAACCGCCAAAAAATTCATAGAAAAACATATTTTGGTAAAAATGTCGACTGTCCTCGAAGACGATTCCTGGCGCGACCCGAAATCCACTCTCCAAGAACTCGCTCAGCACCGCTACGCCATCACCCCCGAGTATCACACCTTAAAAGAATTCGGCCCCGATCACGACAAGACTTTCGAAGTCGGCGCCTACCTCGGCAAAGTCATCGTCGGTCGCGGCACTGGCCACTCGAAACAGCTCGCCCAAACCACCGCCGCCCGCGCCGCCGTGAATTTCATCAACCACCACCCCGAAAAAATCCCCCTAACCCCCGCTGACAAAGATAAATAATGTTTTTTGAACTCACTTCCCGCCTCCCCGGCACCCTCGCCCGCACCGGCATCATCCACACCTCCCACGGCGACATCAAAACCCCGACTTTTCTTCCCGTCGGGACTTTTGGCTTTGTCAAATTCGTCGAAATGGACGACCTAAGAAAAATCGGCGCCGAAGCCATGCTCTCGAACGCTTATCACCTTCGTCGTGAGTCTTACGCGCGCGGTCTCGCCGAACATAATGGCTGGCGCGGGCCCACTTTCACCGATTCTGGCGGTTTCCAGGTTATGTCTCTGGGCTCCGGCCTCGGTAAAGTCGTTTCGATGACTCGTGAAAAGCCCCTCGAAAACACCGCGAAAAAAGACCGCCTCGCCCGCGTTGCCGAGGACGGCGTCTATTTCACCGACCCCTTTGACGGTACTCCCTCTTTCATCGGCCCCGAGGAATCGATGCAAATCCAATGCAAAATCGGCTCCGATATCCACATGGCTTTCGACGAGCTCACCTCTCTGGCTGATGATTACGAATACACGAAAACCTCTCTCGCGCGCACCGAGCGCTGGGCTCTCCGCTCGCTTGAGGAGCATAAAAAACATAAAATGGACTTAGGCTACGAACAACATCTCTACGCCGTCCTCCAGGGCGGCCACTGGGAAGACCTCCGCCGCTCTACTGCGCGCTTTCTAAGACAATACGATTTCGACGGTTTCGGTCTCGGCGGCGCTTTCTTAAAAGAAGATCTCGGCGCCATCCTCCGCTGGTGCAACGAAGAACTCCCCGAAGAAAAACCGCGCCACCTTTTGGGCCTCTCTCACCCAGACGACATCTTCATTGGTGTCGAAAACGGCGCCGACACCTTCGACTGCGTCGCCCCAACCCGCGAAGCTCGTCACGGCAAAATCTATACAAAATCAGGGAACATCAACCTCCGAAAATTCGCGGACTCCACTGAGCCTCTCGACCCCGGTTGCGACTGCCCGACTTGCGCCGCCGGCTTCACTCGCGGTAATCTTCGCGCCCTCTGGCGCTCTGGCGACCTCGAGAAAAAGCAACAGTATTATCGCCTCGCCTCCGTCCACAACCTCCGCTTTCTCTTGCGCCTCACCGAAGATATCCGCACCTCTATTGAAAATGGCACTTTTCTTGAATTTAAACATAATTTCTTAAACAACTATCAAAATCCGTGTTAATATAATAATATGACACGTCATATAATTGAAATCGAAACCAAAACTTTCATTCGCTTTTGGGTAGTCATTTTGGGCTTCGCCCTGGCCGCCGCCTTCATCTGGCAGGCCGGCACCGCCCTTATCATCATCGCCCTTGCGATTTTCCTCGCCATCGCCATCCGCCCCCTCGCCGACCGTTTCGAAAAACTCTGGAAAAAGCCTCGCCCCGGCCTCTCTGCCGGCCTCGCCTTCGCGCTCGTGCTTGCCGTGCTTGTTTTAGTCGTCTCCGTGATCGCTCCGACCGTCGTCTCCGAAACCAGCAAATTCATCGGCCAGCTCACCTCGAACTTCGAAAGCTCCGAATCTCTGATTAAAAACATCAACGATTTCGGGAACGTCTTCGGCATCGTCAATCTCGCCGACCAAGTCTCCGAAACTATGAAATCCCTCGCCTCCTCCCTCGACTTTAACTCCATCGTCGGCACTGTGACGAGCTCTCTCGGCACCATCGCGAGCTTTCTGGGCGCCGTCGCCATGACCCTGATTTTGACCCTCATGTTCCTCCTCCAGGGCCCCGCCCTAATGGACAAAATCTGGCGTCTCTTCCGCAAAAAAGACAACAAATCTCTCCCCTGGGTCCCCGAGGCGAAGCGCATCACTTCCCGCCTCGCGAACGTCATCGCAACTTACGTTTCGAATCAGCTCACCGTGGCGCTTTTAGACGGCGTCGTCGTGACCGTCCTGGTCGCCATCCTCTCTCTCGCCTTCACCGGCTCCGCCTCCCTCGCCCTCCCGATGGGACTCATCGCCTTCGTCTTCTTCCTCATCCCGATGTATGGCCAAGTTTTGGGTTGCATCCTGATCACCGTCCTCCTCTTCTTCTCTTCCCCCGGCGCCGCTGTCATCTACGCCGTCATCTACCTCGTCTATTCCCAGGTGGAAGTCAACTTCATCGCCCCGAAAATCCAAGGCGAATCGCTTCGCCTCTCCCCTCTCGTCATCCTCATCTCGATTACCATTGGCACCTATATGCTCGGCCTCCTCGGCGCCATCATCGCTACCCCCATCGCCGGTTGCATCCGCATCTTAATCGACGAATACCCGACCCTCCGCTCCCTCCGCGAGAAGTCCCAGAGCGCGTCCTAATTATAAATCCGATTTTTCACCACCGAAAGATAAGTTTTTGTGGCTTTCCTGAAGTTCTCGAGTTCTGCCCCGCCGAGTTTAATATACCCGTCCTCCGTCCCCTCGAACTTCTTAAACACCCCGTTTTCCTTCACTTCATACCTCACGGTCATCCGCTTCCAGCCCCCGTTTTCCATCCACTCCTCGTGCCAAATCCACAAATTTTTCTTGTATAAAAAGAATTGCCGCTTGTGCCCCTCCGGCACCGCGCCAAAAATCGTCGCCGCGAGCTCCGCCTCCGCATTAATCATCTCTTCGCGGTTTTTGGGGGCTCGAAGCTCGTCCTCGTCAAAAAACGGGTCGAACCACTTTATTATCTTAGTCGTGAGCGACATCTTTCGATCTCCTCCGCAATTTCATTGAGCTCGGCATAAACCGCCAAAGTCTCGGGAGTCGTGGGGTACGCCGCATATTCCGGCAACTTCACCTTCACTGTCGGTCTCTGCTCCGTCGCCATCCGCCCCCGAAACATTGCCGAATTCCCCTTAAAATAAGGGTTCTTCTTCACCTTCGGGTTGTCCCGAAAGTGGTAGTAGGGGTTGGTTTGGAATATAGTCGATCCTCTAGATAGAGACATAAAAAACTCCCATATCTCTATAATTATACCACACTGCCTCTGTTTTGTCAATACTCTCATGCTAAAATCGCCCCGAATTCCCCCGTTCCGTTGTATTTTTTACACATTTCTTAAAAAATGCTTGACACCCCCATATATAGTGGCTTATAATACATTCAAACCCTAAATATAGTCCAGGGAAGCACAAAAAACTAAGCAAAAACCAATGAAAAGGAGGTTTTATCATGTTCAAAAAAATTCAGAAGCGTGACGGAAAAATCGTCAACTTCAACCAAGACAAGATTACGGAAGCGATTCTGAAAGCTGGCCTCGCGACCGGCGAGTTCAAGCACGACCGTGCTAAACAACTCTCCGACAAAGTCGTGAAAGTCGCCGAAGAAACCATCACGAAGCGCACCCCTTCCGTCGAACAACTCCAAGACATCGTGGAACAGGTCTTAATGCAGTCATCTTTCAAAAAGACCGCGAAAGCCTACATTACCTACCGCCGCGAACGCTCGAACCGCCGCACCGCCCGCTCCGACCTCATGAAAATCTATAAAACCATCGCTATCGCCGACGCCTCCGAAGATTCCGACGTGAAACGTGGCAACGCCAACGTCGACGGCAACTCCGCCATGGGCAAGATGCTCCAATTCGGCGCCGAAGGCTCCAAAGTTTTCGCAAAAACCACCCTTCTTCGCCCCGATATTGCTTACGCTCACGACAACGGCGACATTCACATCCACGACCTCGATTTTTACGCCACCGGCACCCTCACCTGTTGCCAAACCGACCCGAACGTCCTTTTTAAAGACGGCGGCTTTAACACCGGCCACGGGCATCTTCGCACTCCGAACTCCATCGGCTCTTACGCCGCCCTCGCCGCCATCATTCTCCAAGCCAACCAAAACGAACAGCACGGCGGCCAGTCCATCCCGAACTTCGACTACGCCATGGCGCCCGGCGTTGATAAATCTTTCAGAAAAGCCCTGAAAAACAACCTCGAAAAATACAATGAATTCGACGGCAAAAACCTCAAAATCGAGATTAAAGACGACATTAAATACGGCGACGACGAAAAGTTGAAAAAACTCAAAGTCCCGACCCCCGTCATCGAAGCGTCGAAAAAGGACGTCGAAAAAGCCACCTACCAAGCCATGGAAGGCTTCGTCCACAACCTGAACACCATGCACTCCCGCGCCGGCGCCCAAGTCCCCTTTACTTCTATCAACTTCGGCACCGACACCTCCGAATCCGGTCGTCTCGTGAGTAAGTCTCTCCTCGAGGCCACCATGGCCGGCCTCGGCCACGGCGAAACTCCGATTTTCCCGATTTCCATTTTCAAAGTGAAAGAAGGCGTAAACTACAACCCCGAAGACCCGAACTACGACCTCTTCAAGCGCAGCATGGAAGTCTCCGCGAAGCGCCTCTTCCCGAACTTCACCTTCATCGACGCGCCTTTCAACCTCCAATATTACAAAAAAGGCGACTATCGAACCGAAATCGCCACCATGGGCTGCCGCACCCGCGTCTTCGGCTCCGTCTTCCCCGAATCCGACGGTATCGTCACCGGCCGCGGTAATCTCTCCTTCACCACGATTAACCTCGTCCGTCTCGGGATTAAAAACGGCATCGCTCTCGGCGAGCGCAAAGAGGCCGACTGGACCAGTTTTTATAAAGACCTAGACGACATTATGGACCTCGTGAAAGACGAACTTCTCGACCGCTACGAATTCCAAGCCGCCCAGCACGTCCGCAATTTCCCCTTCCTAATGGGCGAAGGCAACTGGTTCGGCTCCGAAAAGTTGAAACCCGGCGACACACTCCGAGACGTGATTAAACACGGGACTCTGAGCATCGGTTTCATCGGTCTCGCTGAAACTCTCGTCGCCATGGTCGGAAAACACCACGGCGAGTCGAAGGAGTCCCAAGAGCTCGGTCTCGATATTATCTCCCACATGCGCGAGCGCTGCGACGAATATAGCAAAAAATACAAGCTCAACTTCTCGCTCCTCGCTACCCCGGCCGAAGGTCTCGCCGGTCGCTTCACGAAGATGGATAAAAAGGAATACGGTGAATTGAAAGGTGTCACCGACCGCGACTACTACACCAACTCCTTCCACGTCCCCGTTTATTACCCAATTTCCGCCTTCGATAAAATCGAAATCGAAGCCCCCTACCACGCTCTCTGTAACGCCGGGCACATCACCTACATCGAGCTCGACGGCGACCCCTCCGACAACATCGAAGCCTTCGAAACCGTCATCCGCAAGATGCACGATTGCGGCATCGGCTACGGCTCCGTGAACCATCCCGTCGATCGCGACCCAGTCTGCGGTTTCTCCGGCATCATTAAGGGTAACGTCTGTCCCTCCTGCGGCCGCAAAGAAGACGATGTGCCCTTCGAACGTCTCCGTCGCATCACGGGCTACCTCGTCGGCACTCTCTCCCGTTGGAACGACGCGAAACAGGCCGAAGAGCACGACCGCGTAAAACATAACGTGAACGGCGTTTACACCGTCGCCGAAAAATCCGCCCGCGAAGCCGCGAAGCGCTCCGAAAAATCTGCCCTGGGGAAGGAATAGGATGGGGAAGTATCCTTCCACGGCGAATCGTCTCGTGCCGGAAATTCCGGGCAAAATCCGCCTCTCGGGCCCGCTCGAACACGACAACATCGTGAATGGCTACGGTCTCCGCGCGGTGCTTTGGACTCAGGGCTGTTTCAAACACTGCCCTGGCTGCCAAAACCCCGAAACCTGGGACCCCGAGGGCGGTTTCCTCGTCGATATCGAAGAGATAAAATCCCGCCTCAAAGAATTCAAAGGTCAATCCGGCATCACCTTCTGCGGTGGCGAACCCTTCGCGCAACCGAAAGCCTGCAAAGAAATCGCCGACTTCTGCCGCAAGGAACTTGGTTGGAATATCTGGTCTTTCTCTGGTAACACCTACGAAGAAATCGTCGAACAAGGCGGCGACTCACTGGCTTTCCTGAAATCTCTCGACGCTTTAATCGACGGTCCCTTCATCCTAGCTCAGCGCGACTTAACTCTGAAATTCCGCGGCTCAAAGAACCAACGTCTCCTCCACCTCGAATATGGCACCGCTAAAATCCTGAAAGTAGAATAATGATTTATCTCGACCACTCCGCCACCTCCCCCCTCCTCCCCGAAGTAAAATCCGCCATGATAGACGCGATGAACATGGAGCTCGGCAATACTTCTTCGCTCCACTCTACCGGCACCCGCGCCCGCGATTTACTCGAAAGCGCTCGCAAAAAAGTCGCTTGCCTCATTAATGCCGACCCCTCCGAAATCATTTTCACCTCCGGCGGCTCCGAATCGAACAACACTGTAATGCATATTTTTGCCGGTCAACCCATCGCCGTCTCCGCCATCGAGCATCCTTCGGT
Source organism: Candidatus Saccharimonadota bacterium (assembly GCA_017405265.1). Classification (GTDB taxonomy): domain Bacteria; phylum Patescibacteriota; class Saccharimonadia; order Saccharimonadales; family Saccharimonadaceae; genus Nanosyncoccus. Next base: position 164,852 of record JAFRAS010000008.1, on the reverse strand, counting down.
CTTGGAACCCGCCCTCGAATACGCCTCTCGTCTCACGAAAATCCCCGTGGATGAGAATGGTCGGATAAAAACCGAGCTCTTCCCGACGGAATCGCGCCTCGTTTCCGTCATGCTCGCGAATAACGAACTCGGGACTCTGGAGCCGATTGCGACTGACGACAAATATAAATTCCACACTGACGCTACCCAAGCTCTCGGCAAAATCCCTATCGACGTGAAGGCTTTAGGTGTCGATTATCTCACTGCCTCCGCGCACAAAATCGGCGGGCCCGTCGGCGTCGGTCTTTTATACGTCAAAAAAGGCGCACCCTTCCGCCCACTTATTCTGGGTGGCGCCCAGGAACATCACCGCCGCGCCGGCACTACTCCGCTCGTGAATATCCTCGGCTTCGCCGCCGCTGCTGAATACGCCGAAAAACATAAAACCTGGGAACTCTACGAAAAAAACATCCGCCCTCTAAAAAACGCTCTCGCGAAGCGTATCTTGAAAGAAATCCCCCACTCGAGCCTCAATTCTCCCCTCGAAAATTCTCTCCCGAACATCTTGAACGTTTCTTTCGCCGCCGCCGAGGGCGAGTCGATTCAGCTCTACCTCGACACCATGGGAGGCATCGAAGTTTCGACCGGTTCCGCCTGCGCCTCTTCCGACGCAAAGCCGAGCCATGTCCTCATGGCGACCAAAAACGACGTCGAAGTTGCCCATTCTTCCATCCGTTTCTCTTTCGGCCTCGACGCGAAAGAAGATGATATTGACAAAATAATGAAAATATTGCCTAATATCATAAAACGTTTGCAGGGTATATCAACTATTAAAATAAAGGAGTAAAATGACTGAAAATTCCACCGATTCCGCTAATCCCTTCGCCTATTCCGACCTCGTGAAAGAACATTTTTTGAATCCGAAAAACTTTCTCATGGGCGACGAGTCGAAATTCGCTTACGACGCCAAGGGTATCGTCGGCAACCCTATCTGTGGCGACCAGATGCTAATGTTTTTAAAAATCAAAGACGACAAAATCGAAGACGTAAAATGGAAGACCTACGGCTGTGCCTCGGCTATCGCCTCGACCTCGGCTCTTTCTGAACTTGCAAAGGGAAAAACTCTGGACGACGCCCTCGCGATTTCCGCCGACGACATCGCCGAATACCTCGGCGGTCTCCCGAAGCACAAATTCCACTGCTCCGTCCTGGGCCACGACGCTCTTCGCGCCGCTATTCAGTCTTACCGGAAAAAGAGTTGACTTTTCTCTATTAATATATTATATATATAAATATGCCCAAAAACTTATTAATCGTAGAGTCTCCCGCCAAAGCCAAGACTATTGAAAAATACTTAGGTCCCGATTTTCGCGTCCTGGCCTCTGTTGGGCACATTCGAAAAGACGTTAAGGTTGATGTAGCTCACGATTTTGCCGTAACTTACGAAATCGACCCAGAACACAAAAAGACCGTCGCCGAGCTGAAAAAAGCCGTAAAATCCGTAGATAATGTCTATCTCGCGACCGATGAGGACCGCGAAGGCGAGTCGATTTCTTGGCACCTTGCCGAAGTTTTGAAACTTCCGCTCTCTTCCACTCCGCGCCTTACTTTCCACGAAATTACAAAACCCGCTCTGGAAGAAGCCCTGAAGCACCCGCGCATCGTCAATATGAACATGGTCTCTTCCCAGCAGGCTCGCCAGACCCTCGATATGCTCGTCGGCTATGACCTCTCTGGCGTTGTCCGGAAAAAAGTCCCCGGCGCCGTTTCGGCCGGCCGCGTCCAGTCGCCAGCCCTCCGCCTCATCGTCGAGCGCGAGAAAGAAATAGAAGCTTTTGAGTCCAAATCTACTTTTAAGTTATCCGCTACTTTTGAAAAATCCGGCCAATCTTTCCCGGCCACGGTCGAAAAATTTGAATTGAACGACGAAAAATCCGCGAGCGAACTTTTGGATTCCTTAAAATCCGCAACTTTTTCCGTCGAAAATCTCGAGAAAAAAGACGCCGAGCGCGCCAACCCCGTACCCCTCACCACCGCCGCGCTCCAAATCGAAGCTTCCTCTCGCCTCGGCTTCTCCGCCCGCACTACCATGTCCGCCGCCCAAGGTCTCTATCAGGCCGGCCACATTACCTATCACCGTACCGACTCGCTTAACCTCTCGAACCAAGCTCTCGCCGCGATGGCCTCTTATATTGAAAAAACCTATGGCAAAAATTACTTAAAAGTCCGCCATTTCAAAACTAAATCCGCCGGCGCCCAAGAAGCTCACGAAGCCATCCGCCCCTCTCACATCGAGGTTGCGTCCGCTGGCAAAAACGACTACGAAAAGAAACTTTATAGCCTCATTCGCTCGCGCACTCTCGCGACCCAAATGTCGCCAGCGAAGGTCGCTCGCACCGTCGCGACTATCACTCCGAGCTCGAATAAAGACCTGAAATTCACCGCCAAGGGTGAAACTATTCTCTTCGACGGCTTCTTGAAAGTCTATGGCTCGATGAAAGAAACTGCGCTTCCGGACCTCCAAAAAGGCGACTTGCTTACCGCGGAAGAAATCCTTGCGCGCGAGACTTTCTCGAATCCACCCGCTCGTTTCACTGAGGGCTCACTGGTGAAAAAACTCGAAGAGCTCGGCATCGGTCGCCCTTCGACTTATGCCTCGATTTTGACCGCCATCCAATCCCGCGGCTACGTTGTGAAAGGCGAAGGCGAAGGCCGCGAACGCAAAGTCCGAGTCTTGAGCCTGAAAAACGGCGAAATTGCGGTAGAGAAAGACAGCGAAAAATCCGGTTCGACCAAGGGCAAGCTCCTCCCGACCCCGATCGGCGAGCTCGTTTCGGGCTTTTTGACTGACAATTTCGCCAACATCGTTGATTATTCTTTCACTGCCAGTATTGAAGAAGACCTCGATAAAATCGCCGAACAAAAGCTCGACCGCGTAACCATGCTTCGCGATTTTTACGCTCCCTTCAAAAAGACCGTCGAAGCCTCCGAAGATATTGCGCGTTATAACAACGCTCGTCTCCTCGGCACCGACCCCGAAACTGGCTTTCCGATTTACGCCAAAATTGGCAAAAACGGCGGCTTCATCCAACTCGGCGAAGTCGAAAAAGTCGCAGGCGTAAAGCCTCGCTTCGCTCCTCTCCCGAAGAGAAAAACCGTAAAAACCGTCACTTTCGAAGACGCCTTAAAGCAACTCGCTCTCCCAGCTCTCCCGCGAAATCTCGGTCGCGCCGACGATGGCGCCGAAATCATCGCCGCCTCCGGCCCCTTCGGCCCCTATCTCAAAGCCGGGAATTACAACATCCAACTAAAGTCCGACGACCCCTATACTATTTCTTTCGACCGCGCCAAAGAGCTCTATGCCGAAAAACTCGCCTCGATTTTAAAAGATTTTGGCGACATTATGGTTATCAATGGCGCCTACGGCCCCTACGTAAAAGGCCCCGGCCGTTTCAATACCGCGAAACTTCCGAAAGACACCAAAATCGCCACCTTGACCAAAGAGCAATGTGAAGAAATTTTGAAAAATAAACCCAAAAAATCTCGCGCAAGGCGAAAAGTGACGAAAAAGAAATAAAAAATCGGCCTTTCGGCCGATTTTTCCTATTCTACCGACACGATTGTGTATTTTGTTGCGCCAGTTTGGGTTTTGAGCTCGAACTCTTCGCCGGATTTTCTCCCCAGCATTGCTTTCCCGATTGGCGACTGATCCGAAATCCGTCCCGAAAGCGGGTCCGCCTCGACCGGCGAAACGATTTCATAATCAATTTCTTTCTTCCCAGTCTTAACTTTAACTTTCGCGCCGACGCCGACTTTTGTGTGCTTCGCTCCGCGAATTACTTTTGCATTTTTCAAAATGTCTTGAATTTCGAAAATCCGGTTTTCGATCGCCTTTTGTTCGGCTCTTGCGTCGGAATATTCCTGATTCTCGGACAAATCGCCAAAAGCTCTGGCCGTCGCCAGCCTCTCGGCTACTTCCGGGCGCCTCGCAATTAACTCATTCAACTCTTTTTCCAGCTTCGCTTTTCCATCCGCCGTAAGATTAACGACTTTTTTAATCATATCAACTCCTTTTCGTTAAGAAAGTTTACTAAGAAACTCTTCCTTTGTCAATAGTTTTGTCGCGCCGTTCGCTCGCGTCACTACTTCGATTTTACCATCACGAAGTGTCTTATCCGACACCACGACGCGCTCCGGAATTCCAATGAGCTCCGCGTCCGCAAATTTCACCCCCGGCCGTTCATCTCTGTCGTCAAAGATAAACTTTTCTGGCGCTCTCGCGTAAATTTCCTCGGCAGCTCTCATTCCTTCGTCGCCAATTCCGATGAGATAATATTGATAAGGCGAAATCGCAGAGGGAAGCACCAATCCCTTCTCGTCCGCCATTTTTTCCGCAATTACCCCGAAAACTCTAGAGACACCAATTCCATACGACCCCATGAAAACATTTTTTCGCTCGCCATTTTCGTCGTTAAACTTGAGTCCCAATGGCTCCGAATATTTCTCTCCGAGCGTGAAAATGTTACCCACTTCGGCCGCCTTTTCGGAGACGAGCTCTTCTCTCTTGACTCCGAGCTCGCTAAGCACTTCGTCGTTCAATACTTCTTCATTCAAAACCACCGAAAAATCCGCATTGTGATAAATCGTGTCCTCGCCGACCGGAGTCAAACACTGAAATTCGTGGCTATATTTCGAAAACGCCCCGCCACTCGCAAAACACTGGTAAACTTGCGGAAGCCCCAGTTTTTCATAAATCCGTTTATAAGAAGCTTCGACCTTGTGATAAAACTCTTCGTGCTCCTCTCGATTTTTTGCGAAAGAATACAAATCCTTCATCAAAAACTCGCGCGTCCTTAAAATCCCCGATTTTGCCCGAAGTTCATTTCGAAACTTCGTTTGGAACTGAAAAACCGAACAAGGCAAATCTTTATAACTATTCACATACGCCGTCAGCATCTTCGTAATCGGCTCCTCGTGCGTCGGCGCCAGCCCCACCTCGCCCCCGGCGTTCAATTTTGTCTTAAACCAGACATCCATCACCTTGTCGTCCCACCTCCCCGAAGCTTGCCAGGTTTTTGCGTTCTGGAGCGCCGTCATCTCAATTTCTTCCGCCCCGAGCCCCGCCATTTCTTCGCGAATCACCGCCTTGATTTTCTCAATCGCTTTAAGCCCCAAAGGCAGATAATTATACACTCCGGCCATCTCTTTATTCACGTATCCAGCTCGAATCAAAAATTGCGCTCCGCGCGCCTCTTCATCTTTCGGCGCCTCCCTTAGCGTTTTCAAAAAACTCTGACTTCTTTTCATGCCACCATTATACCACAGTCGATGAAAAATATTCTTGTATATTCTAAAATTTTTGTGCTATAATAGATTAAAATAAAGGAGGTATATGGTAAAAATAGCAATTAACGGCTTCGGACGCATCGGTCGCTCCGCTTTAAAAATCGCGCTCGATCGCCGCGATGTCGAAGTGGTCGCGATTAACGACCTCTCCGCCCCGTCTGCCCTGGCGCATCTTTTGAAACATGATTCGTCTTACGGCACTTATGATCGCAAAGTCACCGCCGACGACAAATATCTTTACGTCAACACTCGCAAAATTCGCGTTGTCGCCGAGCCCGACCCCGCGAATCTCCCCTGGAAACGCCTCGGCGTGGACGTCGTCCTCGAGTGTACTGGCCGCTTCACCGACCCGAAACTCGCCCGCGCGCACATCGACGCCGGCGCGAAAAAAGTCGTCCTTTCCGCTCCCGCGAAGGGCGAAGGCGCGAAAACCGTCGTGATTGGCGTGAATGAAGAAGTCCTGACCGCTGACGACGAAATCGTCTCGAATGCCTCCTGCACGACGAACTGTATCGCCCCCGTGATGAAAGTTCTCGAAGACAACTTCGGCATCGAAAAAGCCATGATGACCACTATCCACTCTTACACCGCCTCCCAACGTCTCCAAGACGCCCCGGCGAAAGACCTCCGCGAAGCTCGTGCCGCTGCCGAAAACATCGTCCCAACCACGACCGGCGCCAGCAAAGCCGCCGCTCTCACTATCCCGTCTCTGAAAGGTCACTTTAACGGCCTCTCCGTCCGCGTCCCGACCCCAGTTGTCTCTCTTTCTGACATTACCGCCGTCTTGAAATGCGACGTAACCAAAGAAATGATCAACAAGGCCTTCAAAAAAGCCGCCAAAGAACCTTATTTCGAAGGCATTCTGGACGCAACCGAAGAAGAGCTCGTCTCGATGGACTTCCGCGGCAACTCGCACTCTTGCGTCGTTGACTTGCCCTTGACCGACGTCGTTGACGGCAACCTCGTGAAAGTTGTCGCTTGGTACGATAACGAATGGGGCTACAGCAACCGTCTCGTCGAACTCGCCGCCGATTTTGGAAAAATGAAATAGTCGTGGGGCGGGCGCATGATTAACGTCTACATTTCATCCGACCATCGCGGCTTTGACCTGAAGAATGAGCTCTTATCGACTTTTTCGCTCCCGGAAGGCTTCTCTTTCTCCGATCTCGGTCCCGCCGTTCTCGATGAAACCGACGATTATAACGACGCCGCGAAGCGCGTTTCGGAAGCCGTTTTGCACGCGCCCGGCTCTTTCGGCATTCTCGTTTGTGGTTCCGGCACCGGCGTCGCCATCGCCGCGAACCGCCACGCCGGTATCCGCGCCGTCGTCGGCTGGACTCCGAAAATCGCCGAACTCGCCCGCGCCCACGAAGACGCCAACGTGATTTGTTTCGCCGCCGATTTCCAAAATTCTTCGGAGGCTAAAGACGCGCTCCAATCGTTTTTGACCTCTGTTTTTTCCGAAGAGCCCCGACACGTTCGGCGCATTAATCGCCTTGATGAAATGGAGATTTTATGATAGAAATTGTCCCTACAATTTTAACTAGCACCGTCGAAGAGTATCGCCACTTTGCCGAGCGCTACTCAAAATTCGCCAAGCGTGTCCAAATCGACATCAGCGACGGCATTTTTACCCCCGCGATGACTATCACCGAGTCTAATATCTGGTGGCCCACCGCCGGCATCGTCGCCGATTTGCATATGATGGTGTCGGAACCCTCGAAACATCTCGACGCGATTATCGGCCTGAAGCCCTCGCTCGTCTATTTCCACGCCGAAGCCTCCGAGCCGCTCCTCCCCGTTTTTGAACGCCTCCATACCGAGGGAATTAAATGCGGCGTCGCTCTCCTCGCCCGCAGTTTCCCCGGGAAATTTACCGAAGAGCTGAAAGCCGCCGACGCTGCTCTGATTTTTGCCGGCACCCTCGGCCAACAAGGTGGCCAAGCTGACTTTCTCCAGACCGAAAAAATCCCTCTCATCCGAAACATAAACCCGAATCTTGAAATCGCCTGGGACGGCGGCGTTAATATGCAAAACGTTCGCGCCCTCGCGCATCTCGACCTCGACGTGCTCGACGTTGGCTCCGCTATTGCGTCTGCCGACGACCCCGAACAAGCCTTGAAAGACCTTGACGCTGAGGCCGATCGACCGGGAGTTTTGATATGAAAATCGCGACTTTGGGCTCCGCCCTCCAAGACATCTTTTTAATCGACAAAAGCGACTTTGTCCCGATGTCTTGTTCGAATCGCCCTGTCTTTGGCAAGGTCGTTTACGGTTCGAAAGTCAACATCGACCGCATTTCTTACGAAATCGGTGGTGGCGGCACTAATTCCGCCGTTGCCTTCGCTCGTTTTGGTTTCGACGTCTCCTTTCTCGGTAACATCTCTCGCGACGCCGCCGGCGAAGCCGTTCTCTCCCTTCTCGACAAAGAGGGCGTCGATACTTCTTATATCAACTTCGAAAAAACCGGCCACACCGGTTGCTCCGTCATTCTTCTCGACGCCAAGACTGGCGAACGCACGATCCTGACCCACCGTGGCGTCTCCTCGACCGGCACTTTTCGCCCCGAATCTCTTCTTTCTCTCGCCCCAGATTATCTTTACATCACTTCTCTCTCTGGCAATCTCGAAGCCATTATCGATTTTATTAAGGCCGCAAAGAAAACCAAGACCAAAATCATGTTCAACCCCGGCACTCTCGAGCTTCGCCGCTCCGACACTCTGAAAAAACTTTTATCAAAAATCGATTTCCTACTTTTAAACCACACCGAAGCCTCAATGCTCGTCCCCGGCGAGACTTTAGAAGAACTCCTTTCTCACCTTTCGAATTACACCGACACTGTTTTAATTACCGACGGCTCTCGTGGCGGCATCGCGACTGACGGTACTGTCACCTATCGCTTCGGGCTCTATGAATCCGTCGCCGTGAAAGATACGACTGGCGCCGGCGACGCTTTTGGCGCCGGCTTTCTTGCCTATCTCATTTCCGGCCATTCCTTCCGCCAGTCCTTAATTTTCGCCTCCGCGAACTCCACCTCCGTCGTCCAACAAATCGGCGCGAAGCGCGGCCTTCTCTCCCCCTCGACCGAACTTCACCCCATGCCTATTCAAAAACTCGCTTAACTCCTGTATTCGGCACGAGCGGCAACGTATAATCCGGCAAAGCGGTGCTTCTTTTCCCCTCCCCGACACTTATTTCTGCCACCTCTCCCGTGCTCCCGTTCGTCCCATAAGGCAAAATCCGCACCGTGCTCTCCGTGTCAATGTCCGTAATCTCCACCTCGTCCCCCTCGACAAACCCGAGCGGGTTCCCGTCAATACTCACGAAATAAAACAGGGAATTAGTGGCTTCCCACTTTACTTTCGCGCTCGTTCCGTCCATCTCCGCCCAAATTTTTTGAATCACGGCACCGTCCCCCGTCTCACTCCCATCATCAAACACATCTCCGTCAAATTCCCCGTTAATTAAATCATCCGTCGCCTGTACTTCTTCGCCCAAAGATGATAAATAAGCCTTTCCCCCAGTTTGTTCAGGTAAACTGCGAAGTTCTGGAAACATATAAAACGCCAGTTCCGTCGCCACGACATTAATATGCACTGGGTCAATTTCCTTCGTCTTTACGATTATCTCCTGTAAAGTCGTCCCGTCTCTGTCCGGCGCGTGAAAACCTGCATCCGTATAGACCACGATAGATTTTGTCGCTCCAACATTCCACGATAGCCCATTCAATGTCGTTTTTAGCGCCGAGAGCAACGATTCTCTTTCGTCTCCGCCGTCAAAAGCATAGATTTTGCCCAGTCCTTCCTTGAACGCCTCCTCCGTACAGTTCGAAAAATCGCAATATTTTCTTGTCTGAAACGGATCGTCGAGGTCGCGATACTCATACAGCGCCACTCTTCCGCCCTCCTCGAGTATTTTTTTAGCCGCCCGATAAGCCTCATTTTTAAATGAACCAAGTCTTCCGCCGTACGCCATCGACCGTGTCGAATCGAACACAAACGCCACGTCTCGCGTCCCCTTGTGCGAATATGGTTCCTCTTTATACCCGTAAGAAATCGCTAACTTATTATAAATTTTCTCCGCCACGTCTCGATACAGCCCGAGTTCCGCATATTGCGAATGCTGATAAAAGAAGTTTTTATACCCATGTTCGAAAAACCCATCCACATCAAATCTCGACGAACAGATAAAATCGTGATAATTGCACCACGCGCCCACTTTCCCCTGCCAAAGTTCTTTATCTTTAATATACGAAAAATCATATCCCTCAAGAATACCCATAAAAGCATGACAATCTGGCACATAAGCCCGATAATCCGACCGCGCCTCCGTATAACAAGCTTTCGACAATAGCCCCTCCGGGAGATACAGCTTCGGGTCCGCAATCGTCGCCGCATAAATAATTTTATCCGACAATTCGCGCACGACGCCAGTTTCCAATTCGTCTCTTAGCATCAGCGAAATCACCTGCGCCCCCTGCGAATATCCGCCGAGCACAAATTTCGTATTCGGGCACCATCTCGCATAATCCTCGAGATACCTCCTCAATCTATTCGCTCCGTGCGTCACCGACCCGCCGTAATCCAGCGCCAGCCCCTTGCTATATTTCGCTCTCACCATCACCCCAAAATCCAGCCCAATCGCCTCATAATCGAGCTCATGAAAACTAAAAGTCTTGTCAAGTTCCGGCATTACCCCCATAATCGCCTCGCGAAAAGCGAGATAGTCCCGCCCGCCCATCTCTTGTCCGCTCCCGCGCGTCCAGATAAAATGTACCTCCGAACACGGCGATGTTGCCGAATCGGCACTTCGGTTTATAAAAATACTTGAAATTACGATAGCGAAAACGCTAAAAAAGATGAGAATTTTTTTCATGCCCAAAGTCTATAAAAATTCGCATTTTCGCGCAAACATAACTACAATAATAACCTGGTCATTTTTTTCGACAGCGCCAAATTTTATTTTTTAATTTTCCTGTGCTATAATAAAAAAGTGAAAAAACGCCAGATTTCGTCTCTTTTCTTTTATCGTCATCGCTTTTTGTTTGGCTATATTTTTCTGTCGCTCATTTTCTTGGCGTTAATTTTCTCTTTGCCTTTTTTCGCACTTAATGGTCTTTCGTCCGCCGAAATGTCCTCCGCCGCCACGAGTTATAATCTCCACTTCTCCTCCATCACGACCGGCGACCTCGTCGATCTCCCTTATCATCTCGTCCAAAAAGTCTCAATTTTAATCTTCGGCTTCAACGCCATCGCCATCAAACTCCCCTCAATCATCATCGCCATCCTCTTGGGGCTTCTCTTAGTTTTACTCTTGAACCGCTGGTTTAAAAACAATGTCGCTTTACTTTCCTCCATCCTCACCATTCTCTCGACTCCCTTCCTCTACCTCGCCGGCACCGGCACTCCGCTCATCATGCTCCTCTTTTGGCCCACCGTTCTCCTCTGGCTCGGCTCCAAAATCCAGGGCATCAAAAAGCCTCGCGCGATTTTTTCTCTTATTTTCGCTTTTCTCCTCCTTCTTTCCGTTTTCACCCCGCACATGTTCTATCTCGCCGGCTTTATTGTCATTTACGCTTTTTTGAAGCCTCATCTTCGCTTCACAATTAAAAACCTCCCGCGCCTCCCCTTCATCTTGACCTCGCTCGTCGTGGCTGCCGGCCTCATCCTTCTCTGTATCAACATTTTCTCGAACCCCTCCGTTCCGGCCGCACTTTTCGGCTCCGAACACCCCGAACTTTTCTGGACCAATCTCGGCAACACTTTCTCCACCCTCTTCTCTTGGCAAGGCCTCCCCGAATCCACTTTTCTCGCCCCACTTATCTCTCTCCCCGTCGCCGTTTTGGCTTTCTTAGGCCTCCTCTCGACCGTCCACGGTTTCTTCGCCTCGCGTAACGCTATCGCCTCTTATTTCACCGTTTTTTCCATCGTTTTCTCCGGCCTCAACCCCGACTCCATCGTTCTCCTCATCCTCCCTATCGCCATCTTGACCGCCCACGGCTTCCGCTACATCCTCGACAAATGGTATAACCTCTTCCCGACAAACCCTTACGCTCGCGTCTTTGGTCTTCTCCCCCTGGCGCTCTATCTCGCTCTCGTTTTAATCCCCGGCCTCGTCCACTTTATTTACGGCTACCACTACATCCCGAGTTATTCCGCCTCACTTTCCACCGACCTCGCGCTTATCGACGAAAATCTCCCCGAAAACACCATTCTCTACCTCGAGCGCGACGCTGATGAATACGATTTTTACGAAGCCTACGAAGACCGCCACCACAAGATTTTCTTAACCAGCGCTCTCCCGACCGCCGAAAAACGCGCCGAAATCGTAAAAAACTCCCTGAATCCCGATTTTAACAGCAACAACATCCAATATTTCGCCACCCTTGGCCTAAAAGAAGATTTCGACGCCGAGAAACTTTATCGCATAATCCCCTCGCCAAAATCAGATAATTCTGATAGAATATACATATATAATTTTAATTAGGAGAAAATTATGGGCGCCACAATGGACCAGATGAAGATGATTACGAAGGCCGCTCGCCTCATGAAAGAACTCAAAAAAGAAGAGTTTAAGGTAGAAGATGGCGACGGCGCCGTTCGCGTCGATTTCGGTTTCGACGGCAAAACCGGCATGCCAAAAATCAACAAAATTACCCTCGATAAAGAAAAGATTGACTTTGACGACATGCACGAACTTGAACGCTGGCTCGAATCTTGCATTCGTGACGGCTACGCTCACGCCACCGAACTCTCGAAAGAAAAACTCGAACCCTTGATGGGCTCGCTTGGCGACCTCGGCGGTCTCGGAATGTAATGCTTCCCGAATCTCTCCAATCTTTAATTGATGCCCTCGGACATCTTCCTGGCGTCGGTCCGCGCTCGGCCGAACGCTATGCCTATTTTTTATTCAAAAGTAGTCCCGATTTGTCCGAAAAATTGGCAGTTGCCCTAAAAAATCTCCATTCCGGCGTCAAATCCTGCCCGAAAACCTTCGCCCTCATCGACAAAAACGACGAGGTCTCGCCACTCTACTCCGATTCTGCTCGTGATAAATCTCTCGTTTTGGTCGTCGAAGAACCCCTCGATATCTACGCCATCGAACAAACCCACTCTTTCAAGGGTACTTACCACGTCTTAGGCGGCGCGCTTTCCCCTATCGACGGCATTACCCCAGACAAGCTCCACATCTCCGAACTCATTTCCCGCGTCAAAGACGACGACGTGAAAGAAGTAATTTTGGCCACCAATCCTTCCGTCGAAGGCGAATCGACCGCCCTCCTGCTCCAAAAAACTCTCACCGAAAAATACCCCGAACTCACCGTTACTCGCCTTGCCCGCGGCCTTCCGCTCGGTGTCGATCTGTCTTACGCCGACCAAATCACTCTCTCCGCCGCCCTCGAGCATCGCACCGCGCTCTAAACGTGGCGCACTTTTCGCCGAATTTTTTCAATCGCAAAATCTTTGAGGTAGGGAACTTTCTTTAAAACTAAATCGTGTGCCGGCAGATATTTAAGCTCCGTGACGCCGAACGACCGCTTGAATTCTGAGACGCCATAAAACCGGTGCTCTTTCTCCTCGAGCCCCACAATTCCCCAAAAATTATAGCGATAAATCCCGCGCTTTCTGGCATCTTCCATGGCCGAAAGATGCAAAAGTGGCGCCGCCGAATATTTCGTCCCGAGCTCACTCGACACGCCGTAATGATAACTCGCCTCCGGACCATAAAATACTATAAAATTCTCCGCGAGAACCTCGTCGTCTTTTTTCGCGATATACATCACTACTTCGCCGTTTTTAGAAAAAGCCTCGAATTGTTTTTTGAGATATTCTTTCGAAAAAGCCACGAATTTCTGCCGTTTCGCTGTCTCGAGCTGGATTTTATAAAATTCATCAATAATCTTCGGGTCAGTCGTTTTGGTGATTTCAATTCCGTTTTTCTGCGCCTTGCGCACTTTGCGTCGGAGTCCTTGCGACGCACCCGCGAGGATTTCTTCCTCGTTTTTATGCAGGTCCAAGATTCCGACATATTCCGCCGAAAGATAATATGGCGCTTTTCTGAGCCCCATGTCCGCCATTTTCTGGAGCGCGTCGTCCGTCTCCGGCTCTTGTGGCCGAATTCGCACGAAAATGCACCCCAATTTCTCACCCTCGTATCTTAAATCGTTCACTACCGCCCGGAGCAAATCCGGGTCTTTATAGTCTAAAATCGGCCCGCCCGCGACCGCCATATATCTCCCTCTTTTTGCCGTCTCCACTACGCCCGCATACGCCGCCACGACGCGCCTTTTATCGTCAAAAACCAGTCGCCTCACTACTTTTTTCCCGCGCGCCGCGTGGAATTCATAAAAATCCCAAGATTGTAAAAAATTCGCCTCCGCCCTTTTCCCGACGAACTCATCCCAACTTTTTCGACTCTTCGCCGTGATAAAAGTCAGATTTTTCATAAATGCCTCCGTTTTTTACGAATATTTTCGACCACGAGATTAATAAGATATTTCGGCCACGACACCACGATGTCCTCCGCCGGCACAAAATCCACTATTTCTCCCCCGAACCCGGTCTTAAACGTCGTAACTCCGGCGTATCTGTGGTTCGGCTGCTCCGGTGGCGCAATCCCCCAAAGATTGTAGCGAGAGAAGCCCTCCTTTTTCAAATCCCGAATAATCTGCCACTGCAGAGCATACGCTCCAGGAAGCTTTTTGTTTTTTTCGGTCGAAGCCGCCTCAAAATAATCTGCCTCCTCACCATATTTCAGGATTAGCCCGTAGGCTAGCGCCTCATCTTCGGGTGTATAAGACGTATAAATCACTGCCGCGTCAGAAAAAGCGTCCCGTTCGGCCAATAATGTCTTTAAATCTGGCGGAATGAAGTGCTGCCTCGCCGCCGTCGTCGATTGCTCGGCATGAAATTCTTTAAAAATCGCCACCGAATTACTCTTTTTGACCGTAATTCCCATTTTTTCCGCCCGTCGCACTTCGTAACGCGTTTGTCTTCGCATCTCCGCCATCAGTTCCTCTTCGCTTTTCGTAAGGTCGAGAATGACAGTTCTCTCAGCATGAAGATGCATCGGCGCTCTTCTCGCTCCGATTTTTTTCATCAGTGCCATATTGTCCGCCGTAGCAAAAATCTGCGGCCTAAATCGAATGAATCCGCACCGATTTTCCTTGGCGATTTTGCGAATTTTCTCAAAAAATTTCTTCACCGCTTTCGCGTCGCCCCACTCAATTAGCGGCCCTCCCGGAATTTCCATATACCTCCCCCGTTTCGCGTCTTTAATAATCATCAGCACTACCGCTCCCTCGACCTTCTCATAAATCGCCTTATGCCCCATTTTCCGATTAGCTTCCGCCCAGATTTCACTCTGCAAGAAATTATTCATCTTCCTCCTCCAGAATTATCTTTTTCGCCTCTGAGAGTTCTGTTTTCTTGTACCAAGTCGGCAAATTCACGATTTTTTTCGCCAACTCCGTTGCCACCGGACATTCGTCCTCCGGAAAATGCGATTTTTCGTATCTTCGCTTCGGAATCACCGGCACATCATACCACACCTCGTTAAAATAACAACCCTTCTCCTGGAGCCTTCGTAAAACTTTTTCTCGATTTTTTACTACATAAAACTCTCGTAGCGGTCCGAGCTTTTTGTTTTCCAGTTCTTTAAACTTCAAAAGCGCTTCTTTTGCCTGGTAATGTCGAAGTCGCCGAAAATTCAGCTCGGCGTCCGCCGACCTCTGCACCAACTTGCAATAAATCAGCCCCCCAGCCACGATTTTTTGCAAATGAAAGACGTGCGCATGTCGCATCATAACCGTGAAAAATGGATACAATCTATCGCGCAGCGAGCGCCGAGGTTTATCAAGAGTCACCTTCGGCCCGAGCCTTCCTCCGACCAGCCCTCTTATCACCACTGCCCCGCCACTCACTGTGTCAATACTTTTTCCTTTCCCGAAAGAAAACACTGCCGCCTCGCCCACCGTCCCCATCAGCCTCCCGTCCTTATATTTTCGCATAGCCGAGTGCGCCAAATCCTCAATGATAACCAAATTCCTCCTGTTACAAAAATCTTCAATTTCCTTGATTTTCGCCGGATATCCGAGTGTATTTTGCACAATCACCGCCTGGACATTGTTGTATTTTTTACAACACTTCTTGAGCTCCGGAGCCCCGAAGTGTAAATTATCTTTCGCAACATCCGCAAAAACCGGCACGCACCCCGCCTTTTTAATCGCCTGAATCACTGCGTCGCAAGTCAGCCCGTTCACGACGATTTTATCTCCGCGTCGTAATAACTGCCGTATCGCAATATAAAGCCCGGCCCTCCCACTCGACGTCAAATATGTTTTTCCTTCATATTTTTCCTCGAGATATTTCCTCAGCGCCTCCGAATCTTTCTCTGTTCCCACCATAAAAAAATGTCGCCACATCTCGCCCGTCGTCCAAGCCGCGTTCATCCCGAGAAAATATCTTTTCATTTCTGGACGTCTCCGACCACTTTGACCAACAACTTCGCAAGCTCCATCGGGTACGTGAGATATGCCGAATGCGGCCACTTTTCTCTAACAATCATCCGGGACTTCGGAATTCGCTCTTTTAATATCTTACCTTGATGAAGTGGCGTAATCGTGTCCCGCCCACCCCAGATGATTGTGGTCGGCGTCGTGACTTGCGAAATGTCGAGCGTCTTATCCGACTCCAACATATTCGCGAGCGTCTTTTTCATATTCTCTGGCGCCTTATCGTAGTCATTCGCCCCGATGATTTTATGATAAACTTTCCTTAGCCACGGAATATTTTTGAGCTTCTTTCCGAAATTCGCAATTTTTTTCGTCACGTCGCGTTTTTTACTCGGCTCATACACTCCGGCCGCATCGAGCAAAATGAGATGTTTGAGCTTTTTCGGATTTTTAATACAAAGATTCATGAGTAGTCTCCCACCGTTCGAATGTCCGAGCGCTATCGCTCCGTTCGGAATTGACTTTTCGAGATATTTCACATACCCATCCACGTCCCAAACAGCCTTGCTCGGCTTCGTGAGACCCGGAATTTTCACCAACACCACTTCAACCCCCTCTTCTTCCATTTTCTTCACCACTGGCTCCCACGGCGTTATCGTGTAAGTCCAACCGTGCACAATATAAACTTTTCCGACCTTTTTTGCGCGCTCGTCTCCGTTGAATATCATACCAACCCCCGTTTCTGTCGGCGCTTTTTCGCCGCCTTGTCTCTCCGACACAACTTTTTCTCGTCTTCTGGATTTTTTAATAATTTTTCGACAACCCATTCGAGATATTGTGAGCCCTTAAATAAAATTGTCTCTTCATTTTTCGCATTTTCCTCGATATATTCGAGCGCTCTTTCTGGCTCCGTCGTCACTACCGTCGGAATGCCATATTCCGCGAGCTTCGGCGCAGTGTATTTTTTTGTCCGCGGTCCAACCAAAATCACTTGTTTCGGGTCGAGCTCTCGAATCATCTCCGCCAACTTTTCGTGCTCATGGTGCTCAATCGACCCCTGATCAATAATGTCGCCCATGACAAGCCACAAGTTCTCGAGCCGCATCTTCTTCACCATCCCAAAAATCGATTCCACGGAGATAATATGTGCATTATATGTCGAATCAATCAGCGTCAATCCGTTTTTCCCCTCAAAACTTCCGCTCCGCCCGGGCGGCAAATTAATCTCCGAAAAATCTGCTCTGAATTCTCGCTTCAAATATTCGCAAAAATCCTTCAACATAATGAGCTGCAAGGCTAAATCCGGTGGTTCCGGCGCCGCAAAATGCATTTTAATTCCATCAATCAGAAAATCACTCGACTTCGGCGTCACTCGATAAGCCACCAAATCGTCCTTATTCACTCGGAAAATCTTTGCCTCTGCGTCTTTTACTCCCGCCTCCATTTCCTCCGAATCGGCGTCGATATACACCCGTTTTGAGGTATATTTCGGCAATTCCGCGAACTCATGCGTAATCGCCTCCGACAGGGAATCGAATTCCCCAGATTTCACCGCCGTCTCAAATTTCGCCGCGTGCGACAGCCCCATCGAAATCCAGAACGTCACCTCTGGCCTCAGCCAGCGCGCGAGAAATTCCGTTTCGTGCGGCCTCTCACCGTCAATCTCGACAATATAATATTTCTCCTTATGCGTAAAAAAGAGCGCGCGAATCGGCGTCGCAAAGAAAAGATAAAACCACTTTAATCTCGACCCCTTAATCCCCTTCATCCCGAGAATATCAAACGCCACCCCGAACGCCGAGTTCGCATCGTGCGAGTAATGCGCTTTTTCCCCGAGCTCGAACTCCAAGAGATGTAACATCGTCGTTTTTCCCGCCGACCCTGTAATCGCGAACACTCTCGGCTTCCAGCGTTTCAAAGAGATATTCGCGAAATATCGAAAATACCTCGCCCCCACGAAATACAATTTCCGTTTTATTTTCGCTACCGCACTCATATATCTATTATATCACTTATTCAATTTTACCAATCAACTTTTCTGACTCATTTTCCGGCAAACTCTCAACCGCCTTGAGCTTCCGCTCAATTTGTCGCGACGTTGTGGCTGCCTGGTCGATTTTATTCGCCGACTCCGACAATTTTTTCTTCACACCCTCGAGTAAGTCCCCAAACTTCGAAAACTGCGCCTTGACCGCCCCGAGAATCTGCCACACTTCGGCCGACCGCTTCTCGATTGCGACTGTCCGAAATCCCATGAGAAGCCCCGACAACATCACCGGCAGCGTTGATGGCGCCGCAATCGTCACGGAATATTTTTGTCGCACCTCCTCGGACAGCCCCGGAATCCGAATAATTTCCGCATACAGCGACTCCGTCGGCACAAACATCACCCCGAAATCCGTCGTCGCTGGCGGGTCGAGGTACTTGCTCGAGATTTTCTTCGCCTGCTCCTTCACGTCCGCCGCCAGCGCCTTCCTGAGTACCTCAATTTCGCTCTTATTTCCCGTATCATACGCCGCGATTAACCTCGAATAATTTTCCACCGGAAACTTCGAATCGACCGGAAGATAAACATTTTCCTCTTTCCCCGGCATTTTAATCGCGAATTCCACTCTTTCGCTCGACCCTTTCACGGTCGCAAAATTCTCCTCATATTGCTCCCGAGACAGCGTGTCCGCAATCAGCGCCCCGAGCTGCACCTCTCCATAAATCCCTCGCGTTTTCACCCCCTCCATCACCTTTTTCAAATCCCCGACCCCCGTCGCGAGATTTTGCATCTCCCCGAGCCCCTTATAAACTTGCGTGAGTTGCGCCGAAATCGTCTTAAAACTCTCATTAAACCGCTTTTCGACCGACGCCTGCAACTTCTCGTCCACCGTTTTTTGCATCTCCGTGAGCCGTTTCGAATTGTCCTCCTGCAGACTCTTCACCCTGTTATCCACTGTTTTTTGAATATTCCCGAGGTTCTCCGAAATCTCTTTCCGGTTCTCCCGAAATTCCGTCTCAATTTTCGGCGCAATCTTGTCCACCACTCCCTCCACCCGAATCATCCTCTCCTCAAGCGGCTTCAAATCATTTTTCTCCTTACTCCGCGTCAATAATATTGCGACAATCGCCACCTCCCCGATAATTGCGACCGCCACCAAAATCAATAAAATCGTTTCCATTCTTCCATTTTACCATAAAAATTTCAAAAAACCTCCCGGACGGGAGGTTTTATCTTATATTTCGATAAATTCTTGCCAAGGTGCGGGCGCAAGCCTCAGCTTTTTCCGATTTCGTTCGCGTCTCACTTTGATACGCATTCGATAATCTTCTCCTTATTAGCCGCTCTCGACCAGGTTCCTGAATTTGAGCGGTTATTCTATTCTACTCCGCGTGGAGCCCAAAGTCAAGCATATTTATTTTAAATATTCCAAAATCTGCCCCTCGGCCTCGTCTCGCACCCCGAGCCCCATTTTTTTAAGCTCCTCCCGAATCTCATCCGACAGGGAATAATCCTTATTTTTTCTCGCTTCCGCGCGTCTTTGGAGCGCGCTCAATGCCTCCGAAGAAAATTCCGGCGCATCCGCCACGATTCGGAGCCCGAGAAGCTCATCAACCTTCTCCCAGAACTCGATTTCAAAGCACTCACCCCTGTTAATCGCCTCATCAATTTTCGCGAGCGCCATGGCCGAATTGAGGTTGTTCTGGAGCGCGTCTCGAATCTCCGAAAGAATTTCAGCCCCGTCGCTCAAATTCTCAACCTGTCGGCTCCTCGCCGCGGCATTTCTGAAATTTAGCCTCCTCTTCGCCGCCGCCGCTAGGTCTGAAAACGAGAAATTTCTCGCACTCTGATAATGCCCCTGGAACACCCAGAGTTTAAAGTCCATCAGCGAATATCCCTTCTCCTCAATATCCGGAAGTAGCACCACATTCCCAATCGACTTCGAAATCTTCTCCCCGTCAATCGTGAGAAAATTACAATGCAACCACGTTCCCGCGAGCTCCGTCCCGAAAGCGGCCTTCGTTTGCGCAATTTCATTCGTGTGGTGCACCGGAATATGGTCAATTCCGCCCGTATGAATATCAATCGGCTCGTGAAGCTCCTCGTGCACGATCGTCGAGCACTCAATATGCCACCCCGGATACCCCGGCCTCCCGAGAAAATCCCACCGCATCGCGTGCTTTTCGCCCTCTTGAATGAACTTCCACAGCGCAAAATCCGACGCATTCCGCTTTTCGTCCGAAAATTCCACCCTCGCCCCCTCGCGCAAATTCTTGAGATCGAGCCGCGCAAAATCCGCGTACTCCGGCAATTTCGCCGTGTCAAAATACACCCCATCCCGCGTCAAATACCCATACCCCTTATCAATCAACGCCGCAACTATTTTCTCGTCCGCCTCAATATAATCCGTCGCTCGGCAAAACTTTTTCGGCGGGGTAAGTTCGAGCGCCGAAAACCCCTTCAAAAAGTCCTCAATATAAAACTCTGCCACCTCATACACACTCTTATTCTCGCGCCGCGCCCCCTTTTCGAGCTTGTCCTCTCCCTCGTCCCCGTCCGACGTCAAGTGTCCAACATCCGTGAGATTAATCACTCTCTCGACCTGAAAACCGTCATCTTCCAAAACTCTCACAAGCAAGTCCCAATACACATACGACGCAAAATTCCCAATATGCTGAAACCCATACACCGTCGGCCCGCAAGAATACATCTTTACGACTGACCCCGCCGGCTGAAACTCCTCAATCTCTCGCGTTTTCGTATTAAAAAGCTTAATCATTCTCACTCTCCTCCAATTTCGGCACAATTACTTTCACGAGCTCCCGGAGTACGTCCTCATAGCTCATATCATACACCCGAAATCCCGCCGCGAACTTATGCCCGCCCCCGCCGAAACTCGCTGCAATCTCCTCCGCGAAGGGAAAATCACTCTCGGTCCGAATTTTCCCAGTCAACTTCCCGTCCGGATAAGTTTTTATCGCCACTGCCACCTCAACCCCCTCGACCATCCGCATTTCCTCGAGAATCAGTACGTTCGGATTGTATTCATTCGAATATTCCTGAATTTCGTCAAACGGAATATGCACCGTCGCGAGCCGCCCGTCAAGCAGATAATCAATTTTCTTAATCAAATCCGCCTTATAATCAAGAATTCTCGGCGATTTTTTCATAAGCACTCGCCGCCGGTCTTCAATTTCCGCCACCGACGCCCCGAGCTCCGTGAGCTCCGCCATAATTTCGAAAGTCCGCGCGGTCACCGACGAAGTCGTGAGCCCCAGCGTGTCCGACATAATCCCCCCCATAATATCTTCCGCCCCCTCTGTTGTAATTTTTACATCACTTTTCTTCGCCTCTTCGAAAATCAGCTCCGAGCAAGCCGGCCGAACTTCAATAATTTTCTCATGCGGGAACGGCAAATCGTCTTCCGTCTCGTGGTGGTCAATCACGAGTACTGGCGCGGAATACAACCGATTGGCAATCGCCGGCTCATTCAATAACTTCGACAACAAAATCTCCGCCGCCGTATCCACAATAATATACGCCTCCGCCGAAAAATCAAAATCCACCGTCACTCTGTCCGCTCCGCGGAAATATTTCAAATACCCCGGCAAATTCACCGGGCAATAGAGCGTCGTGGGTCGCTCAATCATCTCATCTATCGCAAGCGCCGATCCCAGCGAATCTCCGTCCGGATTTTCCGCCTGGATAATCGAATAACTTCCATATTTTCGAATAAAATCGCCAAACATAACATAATTTTACCATAAAAATCCCCCCATCGGGGGGAAATTTCATTTAGAGTTGAGATAATCTTCGATTTTTGCGACCGTAAATTTCGTCAGCGGAAACAGCGCCACCTCAATTGCCATTCCGGCGAAATACGCGAGCACGACCTGTTTCAAAAAGTCATATAACGGCAAGGTTCCAGCAAACGCAATCGTCTCGAACAGCACGCAGTCCACCACTCGCGCCGTAATGCTCGACCCGAGCACTCTCCGATACAGCTTCCAATGCCCAGTCCGATCCTTGATTTTTTCGAACGCCGCATTGTTCACCATTCCGGCCGCGAGCCACGCCACGAGTGAGCCGACGACGACTCTCGGCATAAACCCGAACACCGTTTCGAATGCCCCCGCCGTCGGGCTCCCCGGATAAGTCGGCAACCACGCCGCAATCGCCATCATGACCATCGCCACGAAGTTGAGCACAAATCCAACCTTGAGCGTCTTGTTCGCGTCTTTTTTGCCATAAAGTTCGACCATCACATCTCCGATAACATAAGAAACCGGAAAAGTCAACAGTCCGCAATCCGCCGCGAACCCGAACAGTGGGAACAGCTTCGTTGCGGCCGCATTCGACACAAATACTACCAGCGTCGAAATCGCACCAAGCACCATGAACACAAACCCGCGCTTACTCATTTTTCTCTCCTCCTAAGGTACAAAAATCAGGGAACAAAAACCCCTGTCTGCCTATATTATACCACAAAACGCCTAAACATTCAAGTAGGCACCGAGATTTGTCACTACCGCCTTCTCCACCGACCCGACCGCAACCAGCGCCTTAATCCCTGACGACGCGAATTCCCGTGCGAGGTCAATCAAATCTTGCTTCTCAATATGCGAAATCAGCGCCGGGATTTCGGCGTAGGGTTCATACGCTCCGTCGAGAAAATACGACTCGGCATAAAAATCCGAAATCTGCGACACGGTCTGCGCCCCCATCTGGAAGCGCCCGCGCGTGTAGCTCTTCGCCGCCGCGAGCTCTTTCTCCGAAATCTCGCCATTTAACACTTTCACAAGCTCCGCTTGAATCAGCTTAAACAAATCCTCCGCCGACTCCACATTCACCTCTCCGTCGAAGTCCCACGACGTCGCCCGCATCCCGGCGTTGACCGACGAACCAATACTATAAACCAGCCCCCTCTTTCTCGCCTGCCCGAAAATCCGACTGTTCATCGTCCCGTTTAAGATGTGGTTTAAGCAATACATCGCATACATCTCTCCGAGCGACAATTTTCGCTTCGTCACGAACGAAAATCCGAAAGTAATATTCGACGCATCTTTTCTCCGAATCAGCACCGGCTCCGCCGCGTGCAAATCGTCCACCGGGATTTTAAAGTGGTGCCCGGGTTTTAAATCCCAGTTCTCGAGTTTTCGAATAATCTTCCGCTTTCGCCCCGTGAGCCGCCCCGCGACAATAAAGCGCATATTTTTCGCTGTGTGCGTCCTACGGTAGTGCTCCCGAATGTCTTTGAGCTCAATATTCGGTAGCGTTTTTAGTCGTTCTCTCAGATTCGGCACCTCCTCTCCGAGCGCCACCTGCAATCTCGGCCACAAAACTCTCGCGTAGTCGTTTTGGTACCCCGTGAGCTCCGCTCTGACGTTGCCTTTTTCGGCCTTGAGTTCTTCCTCGTTGAAGCGCGGCGCACAAATCGCCACCTCCTTGAGCTTCAAAATCCTCTCCCACTCAAAATCCGCACATTCCGTTTCATAACACACCGAAAAATCCGAAGTCCAAGCGTTGTGATACGCGCCGTTTTTTGTAAAATCCGCTTCGTATTCTTGCTCATCCTTATACTTTGCGTTCGCCCCGAACGACAGATGTTCGACCACGTGCGCAATTTCGTATAATTCCGGTGATTTCGCAAACCTCATTCCGCCCCGAAACTGGACGCGAAAAGACATCACGCTCGCCCCCGGAATATTTATCAGCAACCCTCGCATTCCGTTTTTGAGTTGCACCTCAGTAATGGAATGTCTCACCGGCGTTTTCCGTGCTTCTTATTTTGCCTCTGTTGTTTTTTCTTTTTGCGCGCAGCGTTTCGCTTCGCGTTCTCATTTTTACCACTTTCCGGAGCGCCATGAGCCTTTCCGGTGATTTTTGTCTCTTTCCTAAATTCGCTATCGAGATTTTTGTCACCTTTACTAATTTCGTTCACGCCTTTTTCGGTCGAAGAAGCCGCCATCTTGGTCAGTTCGGAATCATATTCCTCGCCGTCGTCCAAGTTCTCGCTCGCCGCTTCGTTCGGCGTAATCGTGAGCAAAATCCGAAGCACTTCCTCGCGCAAGTTTCTCTGAAGATTATCAAAGAGAATCTGCGACTCGCTTCGATATTCCACCAGCGGGTCTCTTTGCCCGACCGAACGCCAGTGAATTCCCTCGCGCAGGTGTTGCATATTCTCAAGATGTTGCATCCAGAGCACATCAAGAACCTTGAGATAAACTTCGCGCTCAATCTTCCGCATTGCGTCAGCACCGAACTTCTCTTCCTGCCGGGCATAAGCTTCGCGAATCGCCTCGAGTGCGACTTTCGCCCGCTCTTTCGGCTTTCTGAGCTCGCCAATTCCGTCGATTAAGTCGTCATCAAAGTCGAATACGCGTTTGAACTCTTCTTTAAAATTCTTATTCACTCGCGCCGAATCCACGGTGAGAGCCTCGGCCGCGTCGCGCATTAAGCGTCGAATCTCGCTCTGGATGTCCTCTCCCTCGAGGATTTTTCGCCGCATGAGATAAACCACTCTCCGGTGCCGGTTAATCACGTTATCATATTGCACGACGTTTTTGCGCGAATCGAAGTTGAAACCCTCGACCCGTTTCTGCGCCTCCTCGAGCGTTTTCGAAATCGACTTCATCTGAATCGGCGTGTCTTCGTCAACGCCCATGCGATTCATTAAGTGCGCAATTCTGTCGCCCTGGAAAATCCGCATGAGGTCATCTTCGCAAGACACGAAGAACTGCGTCGTCCCCGGGTCGCCTTGACGCCCACCGCGTCCGCGCAACTGATTGTCCACGCGCCGTGAGTCGTGCCTCTCGGAGCCGATTACGACGAGCCCGCCGAGTTTTCGCACTTCTTCGCCAATCTTAATATCCGTTCCGCGTCCCGCCATATTTGTCGCGAGCGTAATTGCGCCTTTTTCGCCAGCTTTCGCAATCACCGCCGCCTCGCGTTCATTGTTCTTCGCGTTCAAAATCTCATACGGCAACCCCGCCGCGTCGAGCTCCCTCGCAATCAACTCGTTTTTCACGATCGACGCCGTCCCAATCAAAATCGGGCGCCCTTTCGCGTGGTATTTTTTCACCGCCCGAATAATCGCGCGAATTTTCCCGGCCTCGGTCTTATAAATCACATCATCTTTATCGACACGCGCAATCGGCTTATTCGGCGGAATCTGAATCACGTCGAGTTGATAAATCTGTTGAAACTCTTCCGCCTCCGTGAACGCCGTCCCCGTCATCCCCGAGAGTTTATTATAAAGCCTAAAGTAATTCTGGAACGAAATCGTCGCGAGCGTCATCGACTCCTCTTTCACTGCCACGCCCTCTTTCGCCTCAATTGCCTGGTGGAGCCCCTCGTTATATCTCCGCCCCTGCATCAGCCGCCCCGTGTTCTGGTCCACAATAATCACTTCGCCCGAATTCGTCACGACATAATCCCGGTCGCGTTTAAACAAAGTTTCGGCTCGAAGCGCCTGGTCCATGTGATACACCAGTCGCGTATTTTTCACCGAATATAAATTCTCGACCCCGAGCATTTCTTGGACCTTTTCGACGCCCTTGTCGGTGAGCGTCACCGAGCGATGTTTTTCATCGAGCACGTAATCGTCCTCTGACAACCTCGAAGCCACCTTCGCGAATTGATAATACGCGTCCGGATTATCTCCCGCCGGCGCCGAAATAATGAGCGGCGTCCTCGCCTCATCAATCAAAATCGAGTCCACTTCGTCCACAATCGCAAAATTGAGTTCTCTTTGCCGCAAAAACTTCACCTCAGAGGCCATGTTGTCTCGGAGATAGTCGAATCCGAACTCGTTATTCGTCCCATACGTCACGTCCGCGAGATACGCCTCTTTCCGTGTCGCCGGGCGCAGATGTCTCATTCTCGGGTCGTCATGCTCCGCATTTTCGTAATCTTTATCATACACAAACGAAGCGTTATTAATAATTACGCCGACCGAAATCCCGAGAAAATCATACAGCGGTCCATTCCATCCCGCATCGCGTTGCGCGAGATAATCATTCACAGTGACAATATGCACGCCGTGTCCCGAAAGAGCATTAAGATACGCCGGCCCGACCGCGACCAAGGTTTTCCCTTCGCCCGTCTTCATCTCAGCCACATTTCCTTCGTGCAGTGCAATTCCGCCAATGAGCTGCACGTCGAATGGCCGCATCTTGAGCGTTCTTTTCGCCGCCTCGCGATACACCGCGAACGCTCGCGGAAGAATATCGTCGAGTTTTTTGCCTTTTTCAAGTTGTTCCTTAAACTTCGCAGTTTGAAGAGACAACTTTTTATCATCCATCGCCTCGTATTTCTTCTCGAGGCGGTTAATTTCCGCAACTTTTTTCTGCATCCGTCGCAAAGTCTTTTTCTGCGGGTCGCCAAACACGCCCTGCAAAAACTTCGTAAGCGCAGACTTATCCGCGAGCTTGTCACTCGGTTTTTTAGTCTTTTTCTTGACGGTAATTTCGGACTTTTTGGCCTTCACGGGACTGATTTTTGGCATTTTAGCTCCTTCTTCTGAAAATATTAAACTTCTGCTTTTTGAGATGAGGAGTTACATCGAGCTTAAAGCGGCGCATCTGGCTCGTCAATTTCGCCTCGACCACGTCAATCCCGGCGTAAACATTCGAGCACTCGTCTTTCGCGCTCATCACTTTTCCGCCAGTCGTCTCGATTGTTACCGAGATTTCATATTTTTCGCCCTTCTCCCGCTCAATCTCCGTCACTACTATCTTTGCGACGGCGTCTTTTTTGTATCCCTTGGGGAGATAGCGATCGAGTTTTCCGATGTGTTTCTTGATGTATTTTTGCAAATTCTCAGAAACTTTATAATTTGACCCTGCGACGTCAATTTTTTCAATCATAAAACTCCTTTCTCTTTGTCTCAATTATACCACGTCGCCCCGTGTTTTTACAACACCTCTTTCCCGCCAAGATACGGGCGCAATTTTTCCGGCACCTCGAAAGTCCCGTCTTCTCTCGCGTAATTTTCGAGCACCGCGACGAGCGCACGTGCTAGCGAAATCGCCGTTCCGTTCAAAGTATGCACCACTTGAATCGAGCCGTCCTCTCTCCGTACCCGAATATTCAAATTCCGCGCCTGGAAGTCGGTACAGTTCGAGCAAGACGTAAGCTCTCTGTAGCACTGATCGACCGGCGACCAATATTCAAGATCGTATTTCTTCGCCGCTGGCGCCCCAAGGTCGCCCGCCGCAATATTAATAATATGGTAGGGAATATTAAGTTCTTGCCAGATTTCTTCCTCAATTCCGAGCAATTTTTCGTGAATTTCCTTCGATTTTTCCGGCAAAGAAAAGGCATACATCTCAAGTTTATTGAACTGGTGAACCCTAAACAGTCCGCGCGTGTGTTTCCCGGCCGCGCCCGCCTCTTTCCGGAAACACGCCGAAATTCCGGCGTAAAAAATCGGCAAATCTTTCTCGGGAATAATCTCGTCCGCGTGATACCCAGTCAGAGGAATCTCCGCCGTCGCAATCAGCGCGAGGTCCTCTCCTTCAATATAATATTCATCCGACTGTTCACTCGACCGCGGCGCAAAACCCGTCCCCTCGAGCGTTTTAGAAGACACCAAATCCGGCACGTCCATCAACGTAAACCCGTGCTCGGTTACTTTCGAAATCCCAAATTGAATCAACGCATTCTCGAGCAATGCCATCTCGCCCTTGAGATAATAAAACTTCGTCCCAGCGACCTTCGCGCCTCTCTCAAAGTCCACCCAATCTCGCTTCACGGCAAAGTCAAGATGATCCACTCCAGATTTTTTATTCTCGCCCCAACGTTTCACCTCGACCGAATGGCTCTCGTCCCCGAGCGGCACGTCCTCAAAAATCGTGTTCGGAATCTGTTTGAGCTCACTCGAAAGCGCGTCGTCTGCCTCCGAGAGTTTTTCCTCAAGTTCGGCCAATTTATCCTTAATTTCTTTGCCTCGCGCGATCAGCTCCGCGCTCGGCTTCCCGCCTTTCATCTTTGCCGCGATTTCATTTCGCTCGCGCCGAAGCTCCTCGACCTCCCGCGTGAGCTTTCGCCTCTCCTCGTCTTTTTTCAAAAACGCCGAAACGTCAATTTTATATCCCTTTTCCCCTGCGTCGTGCGCGACTTTCTCCCCATTCTCGCGAATGTAATTAATGTCTAACATTCCTAAATTATATCACGATTTTAGAATGCGCCGGAAAAATGGATGAACCAAAGTCCCCAGATCGGCACGTTGTATCTGACCGAGAAGTCGCCGTCGTGCCCGGCCGCCCAACCGTTATTATATTCCGACAGATTAATCGTCCCGTTCCCATTCACTCCCTCGACCCACATCACATGCCCCCAAATCCCGTCCGTCGAGACCGCCACGGTGTATTCCGCCGGGTTTGTGTCCACTCTGTATCCCCTCGCGCGCGCCGCCACCACCCAGTTTTTTGCGTCACCCCAATAATATATATTATTTACTCGCCACCTCTCCCAAGCCTTATATCCGGCATAAGACGTACACTGACACACATTGCCCCACGCGCTCCGCGTCCCGTCCCCGTTGTCCCAGAAAGTAATATACCAGTTATTCTCTCTCGGGCAATTTCCTTTCCAAGGATAAGTGTTATTCCCGGACGCCACCACTTGCCCCGTCGAGTTATATTTCGCGATTTCATTCGAGATTTCTTGATTTTTAATCGCCCGCGCTTCCGCCGCCACCGCCGCGAACGCGTCCGCATTGTCACGATATTCATTCATGAGGTTCGTCGAGCGCGCAATGTTTGCGACAAGCTCCTTCCGCTTCGTCTCGAGTTCCTTAACCTTCGCCTCGACCACCTCTTTATCTTTAATCAACTGGTCCTTCAAGTCTCTTACCGCTTGCGCCGCAATATTCACCTCGTTTTTCACGGTTTCTTTCCGCGCCTGTTTCTCCGCAAGGTCCGAAATCGTGTCGCTCGACGCGAGCAGCATAATCGTTTCCTCGTTCCGGTCGAAGTGCATCTCGACCAGCAGCATCGCGAGCGCTTCCTGCTCCTGTAATAATTTCTTCTGATTAAAATCAATCTGATTTTGCAAATCTTCGGCTTCCGCCTCGCCCTTCGCAATCTGGGCCGAGAGCACCGCGTTTTCATTCGCGAGCCGCGCAATTTCGCCCTGCAACGAATCCGCCGCCGCGTTCGCTTCATTCATTGCCGCCGCCATCTCAGCTTCCTTTTTCGCCGCCTCTTTGCACTTATCGCTCACGCAATAATCTTTCGCACTCGCCGAAAATGCTGTAAAAAATACCACACCCACCGCCACGATTCCGACCGCGACGCTCATCATTAGTTTACGGGTTCGAAGTATTACCATAACCCCATTCTACCAGACATTAGCATTTTTGGCAAGAGGCTTATCGAGAGCGACCATATGTGTGTTATAATTAAGAATATGAAAAAACCCTGGAGTGAAACAAATTTAAGATTAACTACTACTATAATTATCTCGGCCATCACCATGGCCTTCGGCCTCTTCATCGGTCTCAGATGGTCCGACTGGTCTCCTTATCTCGGCTTCGCCACCTCATCTTCCTCTCTCGACTTCTCCTCCTTAAACGAAGTTTATAACACCCTGAAACTGAACTACGACGGCGACATCGACGAGTCGAAACTCATAGACGGCGCCAAGGCCGGCCTCACCGCTTCTCTCGGCGACGAATA
Organism: Candidatus Saccharimonadota bacterium; assembly: GCA_017405265.1. GTDB lineage: Bacteria > Patescibacteriota > Saccharimonadia > Saccharimonadales > Saccharimonadaceae > Nanosyncoccus. The sequence goes on along the minus strand of JAFRAS010000008.1, from coordinate 135,406 downwards.
CACTACCTTTATGAACGCTGAAGAATCCGCCGAATTCCAAAAATCCCTCCACGGCGACGTCGGCGCCGGCATCGGCGTTGAATTCGGACTCCGCGACGGCTACCTTCGCATTCTCCGCGTCCTCCCCGACAATCCCGCCGAAAGAGTCGGCGTCTTGGCTGGCGACATCATCTACGCCGTTGACGACGAAGAAGTTTACGACAAATCCTCCGACTACGTCGCCCAAAAACTCCGCGGCGAATCTGGCAGCGCCGTCCGTCTGAAGGTTTACCGAAGTGGAGAATACCTCGACTTTACTCTTACTCGCGAAAAAATCAACAACGTCTCTGCCTACTACGAAATCGACGGCACCACCGCCATCATCACTCTGACCCGTTTCGACGACGACACTGGTCGCCTCGTCGAAGGCTTTATAAAAGAATTCCCCGATAATATCGAAAAAATCATCTTAGACCTCCGCGGTAACGGTGGCGGCTACGTCTCCGCCGCGCGCGACCTCCTCTCGCTCTGGCTCGACGGCGACCTCATCATGACCCAAAAATCGCGTAACTCCGCCGACATCAACACTTACGCTTACCGCGGCAACGCCAAGTTGAAAGACAAAAAGACCGTCGTTTTAGTTGACGCTTCGACCGCCTCCGCCTCCGAAATCGTCGCTGGCGCTCTGAAAGATTACAAAAAAGCGACCCTGGTCGGCGAAACCACCTTCGGAAAAGGCGTCGTCCAGACTCTCTTAAACCTCAAAAACTCCGCCATTTTAAAAGTCACCACCGCCCACTGGTACACCCCGAACGGCAGCAGCATCAACCAAACCGGCATCACTCCCGACCTCGAAGTCTCTCGCAGTTTCGACGACATTAACGCCATGCGCGACCCCCAGATGGACGCCGCGAAAGCTTTATAAAGGAGGAAAATGCCAAAAATCACTTTGAATCCCGCCCAACAAGAAGCCGTCGATTACTCTGGGGGCCCCCTCCTCGTCCTCGCCGGTCCCGGCACCGGAAAAACGCAGCTCCTCGCTTCCCGCGTCGAGCGCATCTTGACCGACACCGACACCGACGCCTCCGAAATCCTCTGCCTCACCTTCACCGAGTCCGGCGCCGAAAACATGCGCGCCCGTCTCGCGACGAAAATAGGTAAAGAGGCCCTGAAAATTCAAATCTCGACCTATCACGCCTTCGGCACCACTATTCTGAACGACTACCAAAACTTCTCCCCGGACTACACTCGCCGTTTCGACGCTCCGCTCGATAACGTCAGTAGCTTCAAAATTATCAAATCTCTCCGCGATAACCTCGGCGGCTTAGACCTCCTCCGCACTGCCTCCGTCGCCGACCTTAGAGACACCATTTCCGCCGTGAAATCTGCCCGCCTAACGCCCGCCGACCTTTTGAAAATAACAGAGAAAAATCGCGATTGGAGCGCCCTCGTTGCCTCCGAGATTTCGCCCCTCTTCGACGAGCTCCCGAAGCGCAGTAATCTCATCTCCGCCGCCCCGGTTTATACCGCCATTTTGGCCAAAATCCTCGAACATGTCTCGGATAAACCTCTCGCTTTTCACGTCGAACCGCTCACGAACGACATGGCGCGAACTCTGGAGAGCGCCTTGAACTCCGCCGAGGCTGAGAACTCCGTCGCCCCCCTCACCAACTGGCGCAAAACCTACTTCGAAAAAGCCGCCGACGACTCCTGGGTTTTAAAAGGCGAAATCGCGAACAAAAAGCTCGAATCTCTCGCTCACCTCATGAAAGATTACGAAGAAACCCTGAAAAAGGACAACCTCTACGATTACGCCGACATGATTACCGAGTCGATTAACGTTCTAAAATCCGACCGCGCCTTCCGCCTCTCCGAGTCTGAGCGCTTCCAACATATTCTTTTGGACGAGTTTCAAGATACCAACCCCGCCGAATTCGAGCTCGTCGCCCTCCTCGCCGACTATGACCAGCCCGACATCATGGCGGTCGGCGACGATGACCAAGCCATCTACGAATTCCAAGGCGCCTCCGCCTCGAACCTCTGGGATTTCCAAAAACACTTCAACGCGAAAGTGATTAACCTCGACACAAATTACCGTTCCTACTCCGAAATCGTCGATACCGCGAAAAAAGTCTCCGCGAAAATCACCGATTCCTTCAGTAAAACCGCCGGTGTCGAGAAAAATCTCATCGCCCATCGTGGCCCCGGCGCCGTCATTGAGCGTCACGAATTCCTGACCCCCGAAGAAGAATATCATTTCCTGTCCGAAAAAATCTCCCGCCTCGTCTCCTCCGGCGTTGCCCAAAAAGACATCGCCGTCATCTTCCCGAAACACCGCTACATCGCCCCCTTCCTCCCTTTTTTAAACTCCGACCCGCGCCTCAAAGTCTCCTACGAAAAACGCGAAAATATTCTGGAGCACCCGAAAATCGCCCAACTCTTGAAACTTGCCGACTTCATCTCCGACCTTTCCGAGTCCCGTAACGCCTCCCACCGCCTCCTCGAAATCCTTTCTTTCCCCTTCTGGCAAATCCCCCCGCTCTCCGCCGTAAAAATCACGACCGCGGCCGCCGAGTCCCGCGTCTCCGCCCTTTCTGAACTCTTAAAGTCCGACGACCCGAAACTGAAGTCCGTCGCCACTTTCCTCTCCGACCTCGTCGCCGTCTCCTTCGACGCCCCGCTCGAACTTTTCTTCGACTATCTTTTGGGCTCCGTCCCCCTGAACGGCTTCCGCTCTCCCTTCCTCGAATTCTACGCCAAAAATTCCGACACTTACCAGACCTACGAACTCTACGAAAACATCGCCGTCTTAAAAGAAGCCGTGAAGTCCTACCAAAAATCCGACTCTCCGCGCCTCAAAGACCTCATCATTTTTATTAAAGACTACGCCGACGCCGGCGAAATCCTCTTAAATTCGAGCCCTTACAAAGAATCCGACGACTCCCTGAACCTCCTGACCGTCCACCGCAGCAAAGGCCTCGAATTCACCCACGTTTTCCTCCTTTCCGTCGATCACTACGCCTGGGGCAAGGGTAAAGGCAATAACAATATGCTCTCTCTCCCGAAAAACGTCGCGATCATCCGCCACACCGGCATCACCGATGACGAACAGCTCCGCCTTCTCTTCGTCGCCCTGACCCGTGCCCGCGACACTCTGACTCTCACGAACTCCGTCTCCGACTACTCTGGCCGTCAAGCCGCCCGCCTCGAATACCTCGACGAGCTTGCCGACGGCTCCGACTCCTCGCCTCTCATCCCGTCGAAGAAAATCACCCTCCACTCCGCCGCGACCGACCCCGCCGAAAAGCTCTCTTTAATCCTCACCTCCTGGTCCTCCTCTTACACTGAGCGCACGCCGGAACTCCGCGAATTCCTAAAAAACCGCATGAAAAACTACCGCCTAACCGCCACCGACCTCGTGAGTTTCATCGACCTAAAAAACGCCGGCCCCCTCGAATTTTTCCGCCGCAAGGTCTTAAAAGCCCCCGCCGAGCCCGAAACCGAAAGCCTCCTCTACGGCAACCTCATCCACCAAACCTTCGAAAAAGTCACGAAAGAGAATCTGGACGACTCCGCCGCCATCGATTTTTACAAATCCGCCGTCGTAGAACTCCCGACCGACGAAAAAACTCGGAGCCTTCTCCTCGAAAAGGGCGCCTTCTCTCTCGAGTCCGCCCTCGCCTCCTTTGGCCCCACTCTCCGCGCGAAAAACTCCCTCGCCGAGCTCAATTTCTCCTCCGAGCACATTCTCGTAGGCGACGTCCCCCTGACCGGGAAAATCGACCACGTCGGCGTCGACGAAGCCACAAAAACCCTCGAAATCTACGATTTCAAAACCGGAAAAATCAAAACCGGCGGCTGGGATTCCGACCTCTCCCTCTTTAAATACAAGCTCCAGCTCCTCTTCTACCGCGAACTTCTCTTGCACTCGAAAAAGTTCGCGAACTATAAAATCGGCGCCGGCCACATTTTCTTCGTCACCCCCGACGACCAAGGTCGCGTCTCTGAAAAAGTCCTCGAATTCAAAGACGAAGATATTGCTCTCCTTCGCCGCCTCACCACCTTCGTTTACCGCGAAGCCACCACCCTCGATTTTCTCGACGACGAAGCCCTCGCCGTCGAACCACTGAGAGACAAGCTCCCCTTCACGAAACTCCGCGACGAAATTTTGCCGGGTCTCTCTTGACAAAAATCGCAAAATGGTGTATAATCGTCTCTATGCATTGAAAAATGCTGTACTTTTCCAGTTGGAGAAAGAGGTGAGGATTCTTGGACATTGTCATCAAGGACCAGAATGGTCGCGCCGTCACCGGCAGAATCATTCCGACCGAAGCCGGCTATGCCGAGGCGTATAACGCCATCAAGAGAGAGGAGGCAAAAGGCAAGCCGATTCAAATGGACCACGATGCCCAGCGGGTGCTGGACTACGCCAAAGATAGAGGTTGGCATTAAATTTTCGAGGAGGACAAAAATGTCTTGTATCCATGTTCGTGACTTAACCAATGGCGCCGCGATGGCTTTCGCGACCGACTTAAACGGGTTTACCCGTGCTGAAGATTACTATGACGAAATTAAACGCGAAGGCCACCAGGCTGAACGCCGCGTTCTTGCCGCCTCGCGTGCGGAGGTAAACCAGGCTATTTATGCCAGGCAGTTGCGCGAGATGAACGATGATAAGGGTGGCTACGTCCCCGAGACGAAGCAGCCTGAGGCCACCGGGCCGCGGCGCCAGAAGGAGCGCTACCGGCGCCCCAATTTCAGATAACTCCACCAAACTCCAACGACCGACGCCCCAAAAAGGGTAGCCCCCGGACTCCGGGGGCATTTTTTATTACGCTTCGACCTCGCGAATGGCTTTTTTAATTGCATTGCAGGATTTTTGGAACTTCACCGCCTCAATTTCGGATAATTTAAGGTCGAGCCGCCGCACTGCGCCCCTCCGTCCTACCACCGTCGGGAAACCGTTATAAATATCCTGAAAATCGTCATAAGACGAAATCGGAAGCACTCTTCTCTCATCATTCAAAATCGTATTCACGATATGCGTGACGCAACAACCCACGCCGTAATAGGTCGCGCCCTTGCGCTTGATAATTTCATAAGCCTCGTTGCGCGCAAAATCTTCGATGTCGCCCATGGCTTTCGCGTCGAGCAGATCCCCGGCCGGCTCCCCGCCCACATTCGCGAGCGACCAGAGCGCGAATTCCGTGTCGCCATGCTCGCCGACCTGCCAAGCGTTCACCGACTTCGGGTTGACGTCGAGATAACTCGCGACTCGGTGCCTGAGCCTCGCCGAATCGAGCACCGTCCCGGAGCCAATCACTCTTTCGCTCGGCAGTCCAGAATATTTATAAGTGAGGTAGGTGAGCACATCCATCGGATTCGAAACAATGAGAAAAATCCCCGAGAACCCGCTTTTCATAATCTCCCCGACCATCGGCTTTAATATCGCAGCGTTTTTCTTCAGCAAATCCATTCGCGTTTCGCCCGGTTTTTGCGGCGCGCCCGCGGTAATAATCACAATATCGCAATCTTTGGCGTCTTTATATTCTCCCGCCCGAATTTTCAAAAAACTCGGCGCAACCGTCAGCGCGTCGATGAGGTCCATCGCCTCGCCCTCGGCGTCCGCCGCGTTAATGTCCGTCAATATCATCTCGTTGACCGGCGTCCGCTGATTAAGATGCGCGTACGCGATACTCGCCCCGACATTTCCCGTCCCCACAATCATAATTTTATTGCTCATTTTTCCACCTTTCTCCCACCATTATACCACAAGCGCGATTATTAATTCAATGTTGTCAGCGTTTGATATTTTTTAATAATATGATTTAGCTCGACGTATTTTTCTGGATTTTTAAGATATTCGGGCAAAAATTTCATCACGTCTTTTTGTACTCGCGAAATCAGCCTCGTGTCGGTGATGGACGCAATCGAAAACGACGCCGCGCCGTGTTGCAGCGCGCCATAAATCTCGCCGGGGCCTCTGAGCTCGAGGTCTATCTCCGAAAGGTGAAACCCGTCATTCGAGCGCGTGAGCTCGAGAAGTCGCCGACTCGGCTTATTCTCGCCCTCCGAAACGAGGAAACACGCCGACTTTTTCTTGCCTCGCCCGACCCGCCCTCTGAGCTGGTGGAGTTGCGCGAGCCCGTAATGCTCCGCGTCGCGAATCACCATCATCGTCGCATTCGGCACATTCACCCCCACCTCGACCACTGTCGTCGAAACCAACATATCAATTTTCCCGCTCGAAAACTCCGCGAGCACTCGGTCTTTCTCCTCCGGCTTCATTTTCCCGTGAAGCGCCGCGATTTTCATCTTCGGAAAGCGCTCCTGGAGCCTTAAAACCTCCTTTTTCACCGACAGACTCTCGCTCTTGTCCTCAATCAACCGACAGATATAATAAATCTGCTCCCCACGCTGTGCGGTCTCGATTATTTTAGGATACAGTTCCTCCGCTACTTCGATCCCCGTGATGATTTTCGTCTCGACTTTCTGCCGGCCTTTCGGCATCTGGTTAATCACCGACACATCGAGGTCGCCAAAAAGTGTGAGTTGCAACGACCTCGGAATCGGCGTCGCCGTCATGGACAGTAGATGCGGCGCCACCCCGCCCGATTTCAAGAGCAGTTTTTGCCTCTGATTCACCCCAAAGCGGTGTTGCTCGTCGATAATACAGAGCCGAAGTTTCAAAAAGGTCGTATCATCCGTCAAAATCGCATGCGTCCCCACGACAACATCCACCTCCCCCTCCCGAATTTTCCTCTTCACCTCGTCCTTCTTCTTCTCCGCCCCAGTCAGCAAAGCGATTTTGATAGAAGACGCGTGTCCGAGAAAGGCCTCTGTTAGAGTCGCGTAATGCTGCTGGGCGAGCACTGATGTCGGCGCGAGGAACGCAACCTGAAACCCGGCGCGGACGGCCTGCAAAATCGCCATCGCCGCCACCACCGTTTTCCCGGAGCCCACGTCCCCTTGCAAAAGCCGATTCATCGGCGTCTCCCGCCCCATATCTTTTATAATCTCCCACGCCGCCTTTTTTTGCGCTGGCGTGAGCTCAAAGGGAAGCCCGGAGAGAAAATCTTTCGCGCTCAAAAGCGAAAAGGGAACCGCCTCCGCTCTCTGTTTTGTCATCTCATTTTTATTCAACCTCGCCGCTAAAATAAATTCAAACAACTCCTCATACGCCAACACCCCGCGCCCCCGCGCCACTTCCTCCTCTTTCTCTGGAAAATGCAAAGAAAATAGCGCTCTAGCTCGCTCTCCGCCCCTCGTCTCCTCTGATATCTCCGGCAACAAATCCGGCACCTCGCCGAACCTCGCCCGATTCTTCTCAAACAACCGTTGAAAATCCTCCGACTTCAACCTCCCCCTCTGCGGATAAATCGGTGTGAGTGCAGTCGGGCGGAGAGACTGTTCCGCGGGCATTGCGCAGGCCACGGCCGAGCGATAGCGCCGGGCGCCCGTGACGACGGGCCGCCCGGACGCGCCCCGCGAAACAGCCTCTCCGCCCGCCTCCCTCACCCTTGGATTCATCAACTGATATCTCCCATTACTTATCTCATACTCCCCCGAGAATAAATAAACATCTTTCTCATTCATCTGCTTCGCCCGATACGCCTGATTAAACCACACAGCCCGAATTGCCTCCGTCTCATCATAAATCGTCGCCTCCGTCACCGAAAGATTTCGCCGCCTCGTCCACCGCGTCGAAATGTCCCGCACCTTTCCTCTAATCGTCACCTTCCCCGGTCGCACCTCAGAAATCCGCACCACATTCGTATAATTCTCATAATCCCGCGGCAAATAATAAAAAAAATCTCTCACCGAAAAAATCCCGGCTTTCGAGAGCGCCTCTGCCGTTTTTTCGCCCACCCCGTTTAGTTCCTCCACGCTTCCGTCCATACCCCAAAATTATACCCCATCTTGACTTTTTTCGCAATCTGTGGTATAATAGAGAAATGGATCCCGCTTTAAAAGAAAAACTAAAAACTCTCCCCTCGGCCCCAGGCGTCTATTTTCACAAAAACAAAGACGGTGAAATTATCTACGTCGGCAAGGCCGCCGTCTTAAAAAACCGCGTCCGCCAATATTTCCATAATGACGAAAAAGACCCGAAAACCGCCGCCCTGGTGCAAGAAATCGCGACCACCGACTGGGTCGTCGTCGATACCGAGATGGACGCGCTCTTTTTGGAGTCCGAAATGATCAAAAGATACATGCCAAAATGGAATATTTTGCTTCGCGACGACAAAAACGTGTCCTACGTTCGCATTGACTTCACCGAAAAAGTCCCCTACGTCTCCCTCACCCGCCAGCCCCTCGGGGACCGTGCCACTTACATCGGCCCCTTCTACGCCAAAGGCCCCGTCGAAAAATCCCTCCGTACCTTGCGCAAAATTTTCCCCTTTTACGACCGCCCCTATGACGGCAAAAAATCTTTGAATACCGACCTCGGCCTCACCCCCGGCCTCGAAATCGGAAAAAGTACTCCGAAAAAATACAAAGCGAACCTGAAAAAACTCGAGCGCTACTTAAACGGCGAGCGAAAAAAACTAATGAGCGACCTCGAAAAAGAGATGAAAGACGCGGCCAAAAAGGAAGATTTCGAATCCGCCGCCGAATATAGGAACGAACTCATGGGCCTCCAAGAATTGCGCAAAAAAATCGTTTTCTCCGACAAAGAATTTTTCGACCTCGGAAAAGACGAGGCTCTTTCGGAGCTCCAGTCCCTCTTGAATCTGGAAAAACCGCCCCGCCGCATCGAGGGTTACGACATCTCCCACCTCTCTGGCGCCGACACAGTCGCCTCAATGGTCGTTTTCGTGAACGGCGCCTCCGACCGCTCCGAATACCGCAAATTTAAGATTAGAACTAGCAAAAACGACGATGCGAAGAGCATGACCGAAGTCATTTCTCGTCGTTTGAAGCACAAAGAGTGGGATTACCCCGACCTCATCATTTTAGACGGTGGCAAAAATCAGCTGAACGCCGTCGAGCCTCTATTAAAACCTCTGAACATCCCCGTCATCGGCCGCAATAAATCCGGCGACCACTCCCATTCCGCCGCCGTCGTTCTCGAAATCCCAGGAAAAGGTCAGGTTACTCTCGACAAATCCTCTCGCCTCGCCCGCCTCGTCGCCCACATCGACGAAGAATCCCACCGCTTCGCCGTGACTTATCATTCACTTTTGCGCCGAAAATCCTTGTTTAAATAATTTTGTGCTATAATATATATATTATGGATATTGCTTCACTACTTCAGACCCTTATTATGATTTCCGCGATTTTGTCGATTTTGCTGATTTTGTTGCAACAGCGTGGCGCCTCGCTCGGTTCCGGCTCGGCCGGCTCCTCCGAGATTTTTACCACTCGCCGCGGCCTCGAAAAGTCGCTTTTCTCCGCAACGATCGTCTTCGTTGCGATTTTCATCCTCTCGATTTTAGGCTTGCTTTTAATCCCGAGCTAACATGAAAAAACTCCGCTCCATCGAAAAAATCAAAAAAAACGCCGAAACTGTCGCCGAAAAAAGCGCGAAACACGTGCGCGTGAACTTTTTTGCGCGCTTGAAACGTCTCCGCCTCGTCCGTCTCCAGGTTTTCGAATGGGCACTCATGTTTACCCTCTTGATTTTGCTCGCCCTTACTCAACTTTTCTGGTACCGCGACGATTACTCGACCACCGCCTACGGCGCTGGCGGCTCCTTCATTGAGGGAACGACCGACAAGGTCGAATCCTTAAACCCGCTCTTTGCGAGCACCGAAAGCGAAAAAATCCTCGCCCGTCTCCTCTTCGCCTCGCTCACCGAGCCGGACTTTTCCGGCCACATGGGTCTCGGCCTCGCCTCCTCCGTTACCGTCGATAACACCTCAAAAATCTGGACCGTCACCCTCCGAAAAGACCTGAAATGGTCCGACGGCGAACCGATTACCTTAGACGACCTCCTCTTCACCGTCGAACTCATCCAAAACCCCCTCGTCTCATCCTCTTATTCCTCGAACCTCTCCGGCGTAAAAGTCGAAATCACCGAGAACTCTGCTATTTTCACTCTGAATAACGCCTACGCCGACTTTTATTCCGCCCTGAACTTTCCCATCCTCCCGAAACATATCCTCGAGAACGTCAATCCAGCCGTCCTCCTCGAGTCCGAATTCTCGATGAAACCCGTCGGCTCTGGCCCCTTCTTCTTTAAAGCCTCCCAGACCATCTCCTCGAGCGAATCCGTCTATTACCTCTCCCCGAACGAAAATTATTATCTCACCCCGCCGAATCTCGCCTCCTTCGCCGTCCACACTTATCCCGACGAAAAATCCCTCGCCTCCGCTCTCTCGCGTGGCGCCGTCACCGGCACCGCCATGCTCTCCGACTCCTCCCTCGCCCCCTCGAGCCTGAAACTCCGAAAAACCGCCCTCTCCTCCGGCATTTTCATTTTTATGAACACCACGACAGAGCCTCTGAATAACGTCGAACTTCGCCGTGCCATCCAAAAAGGCGTAAATATGGAAAATCTCCGCTCCGTCTTAGGTGACGCCCCCGCCCTCGACTACCCAATTTTAAAAAGTCAACTTTCTCTCGAAAACTGGCCTGCCCTCCCCGAGCTCGACCTCTCCGCCGCTCGCGACAAAATCACCGAACTTTCCCCGAAAGCTCTTCGTCTTGTGACAATTTCCACCGCTCCTTTCCCGGAGCTAGCCCAAAAACTCGAATCCGAACTCGAAAATCTCGGTCTCGCCGTGAACCTCACCATCTTCGAGCCGACCCAGGATTTCGTCTTAAATGTCCTCTCCGCTCGTGACTACGACCTTTTGCTTTACGAAATTGACCTCGGTGCCGACCCCGATCTTTTCGCCTATTATCATTCCTCCGGTGTCGGCTCCTCCGGCCTCAACCTCTCGAATTATTCCTCCGTCCTGACCGACGACCTCATTCTCGCCGCCCGCACCAACTCGAACCCGAAACTCCGCGCGACAAAATACGAAGCTTTCCTGAAGCAATGGGTAAACGACGCCCCCGCCCTCGCCATTTCCCAGACCGAGCTTTCTTATTATTATCATTCTGGCGCCCGCGTCTTCTCCGAAGATAACACCCTGATTTATCCCACCGACCGCTTCGCCGACCTCTCGACTTGGTCTGTCCAAAAATCCCTCCGCTCCCGCACCCCGTAATAAAATGTATTTTTTACAACACTTTTTTCTCCTTCGCGTGCTACAATAAGCTTATGCTACGGAGGTCCGAATTTTTTGGCATAGTCGCTCTGTCTTTAATCTCCTGTTTTTTGCTTGCTTCTTCTACTTTCGCCGACGCTGGTCGCCCGCTCGAAAGTAGCATCACTGGTAATTATTGCGACGGTGCAACCGGCGGGCCATTCGGCTACCTCAGCCCGGGTGGCGGAGCCGTCACTGGCGCTGTCACGAGTATTGATTCTGGTACTCAGACCATCTATCGTACGATTTACTCCTGTTCTAACAATCTCGACGCCGGCAACAGTAGCGAAGGCACCGTGACTAGCCCCTGCGGCATCACAAAAAGTGGCAGTTTCGACAGTAACGGTGGCGTCTGGGACGGCTCCGAGAAAAAAGGTAGTGGCCGGCTATATTGGGCGAGCGGCGGCTCAATCACCCTAGAAATCCCCGCCAGTTGCTCCGGCCAAACTTTCACCATCACTCACTGCTACGGTGGCGGCTGCTCCACCGACACTTACGAAGTCAGCGGCGGCTCGGACGACGATTATGACGATGATCACGACGACGATGACGATTATGATGACGACGATGAGCCCGAGCCCCTGAGTAGCGGCGTCTTCGCCGCCACTTCGAGCGCCCACTTCGTAAAATATTCCTCCGCTCTCTTCGCCGGTCTCGGCTCCTACGCCTCCGAACAAAGCAGTCTCACGAAAATCGGCGGCAAAACCGAATACACTCTCCCCTACAATTACCGCGTGACCGTAAATTTCACCCACGGCCTGAGCTTCACTGGCAATCTCGAAGATTCTTCGGAATCCGAGCAGAACACCCTCACAACTAATTACTCTGTCGGCTCCGAACTTACCACGTCTGGCTCCTGGTCCGTCTCCTCCCCCTGGGGCGCCAGCGAGAACTACGCCACCTCGACCGAAGTTTTGAACAATGTCAAAAATTATTTTTTGAATAGTAATAACGGCTTCTCCGTCACCTCCGACCAGTCCCCCACCGATTACGTCCTAAAAAACACCATCTCCTTCGCACCCGAAACTTTCACTTCCGACGGCGAAAGTTCCGGCTCCGGCGAAAGTAGCGCCAGCGTCACGCTCCACCTCGTTGACCTCCTCGCCCAGTCCTCCTCCGGCGTGATGGTGAGCCCCGGCACCGGCACCTCCCCCTCTCCCGAAAGCTGCACCGGCGTTGACGGCTCGACTTATCTCTGTCTCCAACCGAACAGCGACGACAATTTTGAATTCACGGCCAAAAGCTACCCCGACAACACCGCGAAAGTCGCGACTCCCTACTACGTCTCCCAAGACCAGCCTTTCTACATCCAATTCCGTCACCACCTCTCACGCAAAGATAATTACGATTTCCCGCTCCGCGTGAACTACTCCGTCGGCGGCTACCAATCCGTCCCCGCTACCTTCTATACCTTAGAAACCAACACTTCCTCTTCTACCACTACTCTCTCCGCCGGCGGCTATTCCTCGACCACCGTCGGCACTTTTCGCCGCTTCTGCGAAAACATCAATTATTATTCCAAAAAACTCACTTTGCTCGGCGAAGGCGTGGACAATACTGGCTACTCGAAGATTTGCCAACTCGTTTACTCTCCCTACAATTTCCAAACCGACCCGAAATCCGACCCGAGTTTCGAAAATAAAGTTATTGAATTAAATAGTAGCACCAGCGCCAGCGCAAAAATCAACATCAACGAAGTTTACAATTCCGTCGTCGATCGCGACCCGACCGGCCCCGCCGTCGGCCGAAGCTATGCCACTCTCACTCCTTCCGATATCAAAGCCGTCGTTATCCCTTACGTCGCCGAAAAAGACCACACTACTTTCGCCGGTACTGTCGCCGGCACCGCCGACCCTTGCGTCGCTTTCGAAAATTATTTCTCCTCCGTGTCCTATGACGCGTCGATCGGCTCCTCTTATAAAACTCGCGAAAACTGCAACCGTATTTTGAGTGGCACCTCTCCCCTCTCTCCCGGCTCTCACGATTACACTGCCTCCTTCGCCACCCCGACCGAGGGTCAACTCTCTGGCGAAAAAACTTTTTGCTACGTCGTCGCCGTGAATTATTCTGTCGTGAATGACAATAACGGCTTCAATTGGAGCGCGGCGGCCGCCTCCGGGGACCAGAAAGGCAATGAAACTTCCGCCTCCGCGTATCTTGACCTCGACTCGCTGAAATCCTGGCGCCTTTCCGCCCCCGTCTGCAATTCGAACTTCGGAAAATATTATAATCTCGAAATCTGGGGTGGCTCTCTCTTCTCGGGAGGAAATGTCTCGACCGCGCTTTCCCACCGCACTACGAGTGGCGCCGTCAGCGAAACTTTCGGAAACCCGAATAAGACTTATGGCTCCTGGGCCGAGCTCGCGACCGTCCTCTCCGGCGTCGGCACTTCCGACCCCGTTCTCATCGGCTTCGCCTCCGGCGCCTCCCTCGGCTACTCTTCCGCGCGAAAAGGCGCCTCGCCCTCCCTCACCGCTCCCTCCGGTCGCATGACCGAAAGCACTCTCTTCTGCAACTCTCTCACTCCTCTCTCCGTCCCGAACAACAATTGTGGTAATAGTAGTACAAAACTCTTTGGACACATCCCGCTCTACCGCTCCGGTCCCTATCTCGCCCTTTCCTCGCGCTACATCGCCTTCGCCGCCGGCGCTGGCCTCCGTTCGGGCGCCCTCGACCTTTCCGAGCCGAGCTCTTCCACCGAAATCACCACCTCCTACGGCTCCGCGCGCTATGTTTATAGCGCGACTAACCTCGAAATTTATGCCTCCTCTCCTCTTTCCGCCGGCTCGACTTATGTCGTCGTAGCCGAAGGTGACATCACCATCGCCGGGAACCTAACCTACGAATCTCTCGGCCACAGCTCCATCGACAGCATCCCGCAATACTTAATCGTCTCGAAAAACGGCAATATTAACATTAAGAACAATGTCGGAAACATCGACGCCTGGCTCATCGCCCCGAATGGCCATGTCAACACCTGTATTGATGGCAACCTCGGAACGAATAGCGTCGGCCTCGTCACAGGACTCAATAACTGTAAAGTGAGCGGTCTCAAGATTACCGGCTCCGTCCTCACCCAGTCCATCTTGCCTTACCGCGCCTACGGCTCCGGCACTTCGATGAATACCGATCCGGACTACGCTTCCATCCCCGCCGAAACGATTGATTATAACGGTCTAACTTATCTCTGGGGCTACGCCCAGTCTGCCCACCACTCCGCCGTGGTCACCTCGACTTGCCAGGTCTCTCTCCCGCCCCGCTATTAAAAATGTATTTTTTACAACACACATTTAAAAACGCCGTGCTATAATTAACTTATGTTTATCGCACGGAGGTCAAAAGTTCTTGGTTTATTAGCCCTGTCTTTTTCCTTCGTCTCCATTTTTCTCTTCACCTCTCCCGCCTTCGCCGGCCGTTGCGTGGACTGGGCAGTGGATGGCCAAGCTTGTAAAAACGCCCCTAATCGTGGTCCCATCGGTAGCTTGGATCTCTGGGTGAGCGGCTCGTCCGGTGGCGGTAGTAAATCTTTCGAAAGTTGCCATACTGGCTACGACAGCGGCAATAACCAAATCGGTAATGCCGAATTGGAAGGAGCTCCGTCTGGCTGTTCCGTCACTACTAACAGCGTAGATACTTCGATAGGTAGCCCTACGAACATGAACCAATGGGGCTCCGGCGTCGCCTGGTATTCCATGTCCGGCGGTTCTATTAGCTTTTCCCTTTCCGGCAATTGTACCAGCGGCACCGTTAAAGTTTGGCACGCTTACAGTGGTAACGGTTGTTACGCTACAGTCAGCCTCGGCGGCTCCTCCAGCGACGACTCTACGTGGGACGACTATCAAGATGATGAGCCCGACGAGCCCGAAGATGAACCCCCCTCCTACTCTTTCTCCGCCGACGCCTCCGCGAGCTGGGCCAGCGACACTAATAACGTCCTCGGCGGCACCATGAAAGTCAACTTCAGTCACTCCGTCTCCGCTTCTATTTATAGCTGGGGTACCGGCTCTCTCGCAGTGAGCTCTGTCTCCGCCGGTTGGTCTGTTTCCCGCGCCTGCTACCTGAACGATTCCGCTATTTCCTGTACCGGCAATTCCGCTTCCGGTACCGCCACTTTCACGAGCTCCACTTCCCAAACCGTCAATACTAGCACTCTGTCTCATACCGCCGACTCTTACGGTACCTATAAATTCTGCGAAACTATCTCCTCGAGCAGTTATTCCTTCACTTCCGACACCGCCTGCGTCTCCGTTACTTACACTGCTCCCTCTGGTACTTTCACGCCTTCCTCTTCGGTTACTCCGACCAGCACCACCGACCCGAAATTCGGCGCTGGCCAATCTGTTGCTTTTACTCATTCCATCACTCTGTCTAGCTTAAACCTGGGTAGCGCGAGTTCCGTTGGCGTAGACTGGTCCGTCTCCCGTTCTTGCACAAAGGACGGTTCTGCCATCTCCTGTCCCACTCCGAGCGTCGTGAGCCCCTCAACCGGCTCCTGGACTGGTCTAACCGCAGATGGTAGCACTACCGCGAGCTCTCATACTCATACTTATACCTTCTCTTCCGCTGGCACTTATGTCATCTGCGAAACCCTCACGCTTTCCGGCAACTCTTCCGGCACTACTTTGAGCTCGAACCCCTCCTCGGCTTGCTCGACCTTCACCGTCCAAAATCCGACGGGGACTTTCACTCCCTCCTCTTCCGTCTCCCCAACCTCCATTTCCGAACCAAAATACGATTCCGGCCAATCCATCACCTTTACCCACTCTATTACTCTTTCTGACCTCGTTCTCCACTCCGCGAACTCCGTCGGCGTGAGCTGGTCCGTCTCCCGCTCTTGTACAAAAGACAGCGCCGCCTACGATTGTGCCAACCTCACCTCGAACGCCGTGAGCCCGAGTTCCGGCTCCTGGACTGGTCAGACTGCGAACGGCAGCACCACGGCGAACACTCATACCCACACCTATAAATTCCACGACCCCGGCACTTATACCATCTGTGAAACCTTCACTCTAAGTAGCGCCACCACCGGTATGTCTATCAGCTCCTCGAACCCTTCCTCCGCCTGCACCACCGTCACTACCGTTGACCCCGAAGGCACTTTCTCGCCCTCGGTTTCCGTCTCTCCGACCTCTATTTCCGGCGGTGACATAAAAATCTATGAAACTGGCTACACCAACACTCTCGATTTTGCCTTCACTCATAAAATCTCCTACACCGCCATCACTCTCCACTCCGCGAACTCCGTCACCGAAAATTTCACCGCCAGCCTCCCTTACGCCCTCTCCAACGCGAGCTACACCACTCCTTCCGATTCTCATCCTTACGGCACCTCGACGAGCGGCACCCTCTCCTTCACCTCCGATACCGCCGCGAACACCGTTACGACGAACACCCGCACCCGCCGTTACCAATTCACCCGCTACGGCACTTATAATGTCTGCGAAAAACTCACTCTTGCGACCCCCTACTTCGACTCGAACCGCACCACGGCTAACTTGAAAGCCGACCCCTCCGAAGCCGAAGCTTGCGCCGAAGTGAAAGTCGAAAAGCCCCAAGGCGACTTCACTCCACACTCATACATCGGCAAATCCACCAGCTCTCTCGCGGAATCCGACCTCGGCGCCGACAGCCTCGGCTGGGCCTCAGGAAAATCCTATACTTACGCCGGCGAGTCCCAGAACCTCTCCTTCCGCCACGATGTCGAGTTAAAAAATCTTGTTTTGAACGCTGCGAACTACGTCAAAGTCGATTATAAAGCCGACTTCACCTGCGGCCACAACTCCGCCACCTCCGGCGCCACCAACTTCTCGACGGATTGTAATAACACTACTTACCTAAATTCCGCTGTCCAAAGCCACGCCAGAACCACCTCCTACGAGATAAAATCCTCCGGAACCTATAATCTAATCTCCGCCCACAACCACAACTTAACCTTCAAAAAACCCGGCACCTACCAAATCTGCGAAACCTTTACTCTCTCGACCACTGCCACCGCCTCCGACGCCTTCACCGAACTGACCTTCACGAGCAATCCCTCGAAACGTTGCGCCACCGTCGTCGTCCACGCGAGTAACGGCGAATTCACTTCGACCTCGTCCGCTCGTTTCCAGACTTATTATTCCATCCTCGACCCCGGCTCCCAAGTCGGCTCGAAGGTGGGCTCCGCCAGTAGCCAAATCGACATGAACAGTCAAACCTGGTACATTCTCCCCTATAACTACCGTGTCTCCGTCGGCTACACCCACGACCTTCACTTCGCCGGTAATATGGGCAACTACCCGAAGGCCCCGACCTATCACCTCTTGAAAACCAATTTCTCGACCGGCCCAGCCATCAACTTCCCGGGCTCCTGGTCCGTCTTCCAGTCCGCCGGCATCAAAGAAAATTACACCGCCAATTTCAACGTCGCGACCGACGCCCCGCATAACTACACCTTAAATGCCGCAAACGGCTACACCGTCCCTGGCGACACTACCCCCGGCGAATATGACCTCAAGGACACCGTCAGCTACTCTCCAAAATATTTCTATAACGACGCGACGAACTCCGGCTCCGGCAGCAGCACCGGTTCCGTCCATGTCCAACTCATCGACCTCCTCTCGAGCTCCAACTCCGGCGTCATGGTAAAACCTGGCGTCCCCACTCCCCAAAACTGCACCAGCGCCACCGGTTCTCGCTACACCTGTCTCGAACCGAATAATACTAATGACACTGGCTTCGAATTTACTGGCCACAGCTACCCGGGTAACTCCACTCGTAACGCCAGCGTCTATTACACTTCGAACTCTCCCTTCACCATCCAATTCCGCCACCGCCTCCAGCGCGAAGACCCGATGCGCGAAGATCGCTATAATTATCCCCTCCGCATCAACTACGCCGTCGGCGGTTTCCAGAGCATCACTTCTACCTTCTTCACCCTCGAAAAACCCAACTCGACCTCAACTACCACCCTCGAATCGCGCGAATATAACACTAACTCGTCTAACCAAACCGCCGTCGGTAACTTCCGCCGCTTCTGCGAGAATATTAACTACTACACGAAAAAACTCACTCTCGCTGGCCAAGGCGTCGCCGCTACTGGCTACTCGAAGGTCTGCAAAATCGTCTATAACCCTTACAACTTCCAAACTACCCCGATCACCGATCCGACCTATGATGATAAAATTATTGAATTAAACGGCAGTACCGACACCACCGTCGAAGTCCGCATCGACCCGACCACGAACCCAGTCACCGATTACAATCCGACCACCGGCAGCCAGGGAACCACTTATGAAACCATGACCACCCCCGACATTAAAGCCGTCGTCATCCCCTACGTCGCCTACGAAGATGCCACCGTTTATGCCGGCACCACTGTCCCCGGCACTGGCGACCCCTGCACTTACTTCGAAAATTACTTTAAGAGTGTCTCAAACAACTCCCTCGTCGGCCCCTACCAGACCAAGAACAACTGTAAAACCATCACCGAAAATACTACTTTAACCCCCGATGAAACTCATAAATACACTACGTCCTTCGCCAACCCCGCCGAAGAACACATTAACTCCACCTCGAACCGCAAAAAAGTCTTCTGCTACGTCGTCGCCGTGAACTACGACAACCTCGGCAACGCCGGCTCGCCTGGTGGCGGCACCAACGGCTTCAACGCCACCGCAGCCTACAACTACGGTAACCAAACCGGCGAATCCGCCTCCGCGAGCGCCAATGGCTACATCAACTACGATTCCTTAAAACGCTGGCGCTACTCCGACCCGATTTGCAACTCAAACTACGGCAAACATTTCAACCTCCAAATCTGGGGTGGCTCCCTCTTCTCCGCTGGCAACGTCACCACTCCGCTCTCCCACCGCACCACCAACGGCACCAACATTAACAGCGCCGCTGCCCCGAACAAGACCTACGGCTCCTGGGCCGAGCTCTCGACCATCATGGGTAGCGTCGGCACCAATACCCCGACTCTCATCGGCTTCGCCTCTGGTGCTTCGCTCGGCTACTCTTCCGCGCGAAAAGGCGCTTCGCCCTCTTTGACCGGCACTTCCGGCCGCACCACCGAAGACAGCATCTTCTGTAGAGACGTCACTTCGGGCAGCAAAACTTTCAGACTCGCAACTCCGCTCTCCATCCCGAACGCCTCCTGCGACAGCTCCACTTATAAGTTAAACGGCTACATCCCGCTCTACCGCTCCGGCCCCTACTCCGCCCTCTCTGCTCGCTACATCGCCACCTCCCAGGCCTCCGGCAACCGCACTGGCTCCGTCGACCTCAGCAACCCCGGCCAATATACTGTTAAAAGCTCCGCCTATGGCGACGCCCGCTACACTTACTCTCCATCCACTCTCACCGTCTCCGCCTCGAGCAGGCTCCCCCACGGCACCACTCACATCGTCGTAGCCGAAGGCGACATCACTATTGCCGGCAACTTAAGCTACGAATCCCTCGGCCACAGTTCCATCGACAGCATTCCGCAATACTTGATCGTCTCGAAAAACGGCAACATTAACATTAAGAACAATGTCGGAAACATCGACGCCTGGCTCATCGCTCCGAATGGCCATGTCAATACTTGCGTTGATGGTAATCTTGGAACAAACAGCGTCGGCCTCGTCACCGGACTTAATAACTGTAAAGCTACCGGTCTCAAGATTACCGGCTCCGTCCTCACTCAATCCATCCTGCCATACCGTGCCTACGGCTCCGGCACTTCGATGAATACCGATCCGGACTACGCTTCCATTCCCGCCGAAACTATCGATTACAACGGTCTGACTTATCTTTGGGGCTACGCCCAGTCTGCTCACCACTCCGCCGTCGTCACTTCGACTTACCAGGTCTCGCTCCCGCCGAGATATTAGGGAACATAATGCGTTAAAAAACTCCGAGTTTAATCTCGGAGTTTTGAATCTCAACTTGGTGCCCGGAGCAGGACTTGAACCTGTACACCTTTCGGTACATGCTCCTAAGGCATGCGCGTATACCAATTCCGCCATCCGGGCTTATCTAAATTATATCATATTTTCGATAAATCGTAATCCTCGCCCCAGCATAAGTTTTCGATTTTATCAGCGCCGTTCCGGGAACCCCTGGTATTTTCTCATTACCCGGCGACGACAATACGAATAGCCCTTCCTCCTTCAACATATCTGACACTTCGGAGAAGTCGAACTCGAAGAACTTATCATAAGGCGGATCCGCAAAGATTAAATCAAACCCATCCGAGGGAACGACAATGTCAGTAATTGTCGGCACAATTTCCGCCATCTCCGCTTCTCCGCCAAACTCCGCAAGATTTCGCTTAATATTCGCCCGATTTTTCTTATCTTTTTCAACAAAAACTGTCTTCAAGGCCCCTCGCGACAAGCACTCAAGCCCCAGCTGCCCCGACCCGGCAAACCAATCGAGCACAAAAAGCCCCGACACCTCCCCCACCATATTAAATATCGCATTTTTCTCCCTCTCCCCCATCGGATGCGTCGCCGCGTTCTTCTCGAAAATAATCTTTCTGTTACCCCATTTTCCCGACAAAATTCTCATTTCTCCTCCCAAATCACCGCAAAGCTCGTTGCCTCGAGCATCTTTCCGGGATTAAAATACTGAAACATCGCAATTTTTGCCGCCAGTTGCCCACTCCAAAGCGAGAGTGGGGAATAACCCGTCTTCGAAATCGCCGTCGAAACCACTTTTCCGTCCCTCGCCACCAAAATCAGCCCCTCGTAAAAGGTCACAAGCGTAATTTTGTAACTCAATGTAAACTTATGTATCGCCTCCACAATCGGCAAAATCGGCTGTGAAAGTGTGATGACTTTCGGATAATACACTTCTCTAAAAATTTTTTGCACCTGCACGAGGCTCGCGACCACCGTCGCGTTTTCCTTGTCCAAATAGCTTTCCGGATTAACGATGTCAACTGCGTCTCTCGTCAACAAAAACAGCGTCGTTTCGTCTTTAATTTTGTTATCCAATGTCTTTTTCGTCTCGGCGTTCTTCGTAAGTTCGCCGAGAAACAGAATATAATCCGCCTTCATCTTCGGAAATGACGAAAAACTCCCATTACTCGTCGCCTCTCCAAAAATCGCGTTCGGAAGATTCGGGAGGTTCGCCCTGACGCTCTCCGGGAAGCACATTTCAACGTCCGAAAAGCGTAATTCTCGCGCAATATATTCCGCTATCCTAATTTCATTCGAAAACGCGCCCTTGCTCCCCCCTACGACCTCAATTTTCCCCATTTTTTGCTCCGGCAAATTCCACTCCGTCTCCGGAAACAGTGCTTTTTCTTGTTTTATCCAATATTTCGCTTCCATTAAATCTCCAAAATAATCGGCGCGTGGTCCGACCCGAGAAACTTCTCGCGAATATCCGCGTCAACAATCTTAATTTTCGGCGACACAAAGAAATAATCAATTCTCCACCCGACATTCCTCTCCCTCGCCCCTCCTCTCATCGACCACCACGAATATTTCACCTCCGTCGGGTGCACTTTTCGAAATGAATCAATGAAAAATTCCGTAATCCTGTCCACCCCCTCGCGCTCCTCTTTCGTGAATCCCGCCGAATGTTCGTTCTCGCGCGGCCGCGCAATGTCAATTTCTTTATGCGCCGCATTGAAATCGCCACAAAATATCACCGGTTTTTCATTCTCGAGTTTTCGCATCGCCCCGAAAAACTCCGGGTCCCAGCTCTCGTGTCGAAGCGAAAGCCGCGACAAATCCGGCTTCGAGTTCGGCGTGTAACAATCGACAAGAAAAAACTCCGGGTATTCGAGCGTAAGCACTCTCCCCTCGTCCGCGAGTTCTCCGTAGTCATCACGAGACGAAAACGGAAGCTCCACGCGTCGCGTCTCCGGCACTTTCGCAAAAATCGCCGTCCCCGAATACCCCGCTCGCTTCGCCGGATTCCAATTCAAGTATTTCATTCCATTTTTTTGCATCCAAATCTGTGTTTCGACATCAAACGCGACCTGTTCCGGCCGCGACTTGATTTCCTGTAAACACAAAATATCCGGATTTTCCGCCTCAAGAAGCGCGAGCAGTGCGCCTTTTTTCAGTACCGCCCGCAGTCCATTCACGTTCCACGACACAAGCTTCATCAGAACCTCCCCCTGTCAATATCGCGGCTTTTTATCGTCGCCCGCTTATCATATTTTTTCTTACCTTTTCCGGTCGAAATCACCAATTTAATATATCTCCCACTCGCAATTATTTTTACTGGCACAATCGCCACCCCGTCCACTTTCGCTCTCTCAAGCCCAATAATCTGTTTTTTCGTGGCGAGCAGCGGAATATTCCTCGCCGTTTCCGACCCGAGCGTTAAGCGATTTAGCGAAAGTTGCCCCCTCCTGAGTTCGACATAAGCTCCTTTAAGCTGCGCGTGATGGTCGCGAATCTGCCGCACTTCCGCCCCCGAAAGCGCCATTCCGACCGTCAAAGAATCGATGAGCTGATAATCAAACCCCGCTCTCCGGTTCAAAACCACATTCTTCTCGCCATTTTTACTCATATCTATATTTTACTCTACTTCTCTCTTTTTGTCCAAAATGTTTTTTTTACAACATTTTTATGTTTAATCTTAAAACTCCGTGGAAAACTTTCGAATTTCATTGTTGACATGTTAAAAAAACGGAGTAAAATAGAATTGAAATACTAAATGGGAATTGCGAGGATGTCTGAAATTCCAGAAAAACAAATAAAACGTTTACGTAGCCTCATTACTGAAGCCGAGACTAATCTTGCTGCCGCGAAAGAAATGCTATTTTCTATTCTTGGCGACGGCGAGTCCATCTCCGCTCCCCGCGATGCCGTTTCTGAAGCTCCCGATGGAAAAATCATCGAAGGTATCTTCGACGGCCAGAATATGATTGGCCCCGACGGAAAAGTTTACTCCGTTCCCGCGAACTACGCTTCGAAATCGAAACTGGTCGAAGGCGACCTCATGAAACTTATCATCGCCCCCGACGGCCGCTCTGTGTTTAAACAAATCGGCCCCGTCGAACGCCGCACTGCCATCGGAAAGCTCTTCACTCGCGACGGAAAATACTACGTTGAAGTCGCCGGCCACGAATACGAAGTCCTCTACGCTTCTGTGACCTACTTCCACCTTCGCGAAGGCGACGAAGCTTCCGTCATTATCCCCGCCGATAACCCCGATGCCGCCTGGGCCGCCATCGAATCCGCGATATAATCAAGGTAGGCCGCGATGCCTTCCTCTCCGAAAAAGACACTCTACCGAAAATACCGTCCAACGACGCTGAACGATGTCGTAGCTCAAGACGGCGTTACGACGCCCTTAAAAAACGCCCTAAAATCCGGTCGTTTTTCTCATGCTTACCTCTTCACCGGCCCTCGTGGCACCGGTAAAACCACCGTCGCTCGCATTTTTGCCCACGAAGTCAACGGTTTCCCCTACGAAGTCGAAGATTCTTATGTTGACATCGTCGAAATCGATGCCGCCACTTTCACCTCCGTTGACAACATCCGCGACCTTAGAGAAACCGCCATCATTGCCCCGACAAAGGGAAAATACAAAGTCTATATCATCGACGAAGTCCACATGCTTTCCCGCTCGGCTTTTAACGCACTTCTAAAAACTCTCGAAGAACCCCCCGCTCATGTCATTTTTATTATGGCCACCACCGACCTTGACAAAGTCCCCGCGACCATTGTCTCCCGTTCCGAACTTTTCACTTTCCGCCTCGCCGAACCGGCTGTTTTGGCCGAATTTTTGGGTGAAATCGCCAAAAAAGAGGGAATTAAAATCGAAAAATCCGCCCTCGAGCTCGTCGCGAAACTCGGTGGCGGTTCTTTTCGTGACTCTCTCTCGCTTCTCGACCAAATCTCGACTTTGAGCGACGAAAAAATCACCCCCGAACTCATCGAATCCTCTCTTGGCCTCCCCTCCGCCACTCTGATAAATAACATTCGGAGCGCGGTCACCGTCTCCGATCTTTCCGCCGTCTCCGCGAGCTTGAAATCCGCCCTTTCCTCCGGCGCAAAGCCCGAAACTATCGCGAGCGACCTCATCCAGTCCATAGTTGACTCCCCCGCTCCCGAACTTTTGCCCCTCCTCTCTCGCCTCGTCAACGTGAAACCTCCTTACGCTTCCGCAAAATTACTCCTGGCGCTCACTGGCTCCAACGAAAATACTTCTTCGGCTACGATTAGCCAAACCCGCAGTTTTTCCGTCACTTCCGCCCCCATTCCAACGCCCCCGAAACTAACCACTCCCACTCCAGAATCGCCAAAACCGACCGCCCCCACTCCTACTCCGCGCGAAAACTCCGCCCCCGCCTCTTTTAATTGGAGCGACTTCCTCTCTCGCGTCCCCGATTCTCTGCGTCTTAAACTCGAAAAAACCACCCACAGCTTCGAAAATAACGTCCTGACCATTATTCCGAACAACAAAATCATCAAAAAGCTTCTCGACGACCCTAAAAATCAGGCCATTTTCGCCGAATTTCACGAAAGTTTCACCATAAAAATCTCCGATTCTACCGAAAAAATCCAAAATGTGGAAAACGCCCCCTCGACATTTTCCACGATTTCCTCTATAATGGGAACAGACATTACGGAGGTTACAGAAAATGCCGGAGGAAACCCTTTCTAACATCGATATTCCCGATAATACCGAATCCCGCTCGGGCGGTCGTGTTCCGCCCCAGGACATCGTCGCCGAAAAATCTCTGCTCGGCGCCATTTTGCTCTCCGAAGAACTTTTTCCCGAAATTTCCGCCACTCTCTCTCCTGCCGACTTTTACGACCCGCGCCACGCCTTAATCTTCAAAGAAATGCTCACGCTCTATGACGAACATTCTCCGATTGACCTCTTGACTGTCACTGCCGGCCTCAGAAAACACAAAAACCTCAAAACCGTCGGTGGCGCGAAATATTTAACCGACCTTTCGAACTTCGTCCCCACCGCCTCCCACGCCAAGGCTTACGCCGAACTAGTCGAAAAAACCGCCGTCCGTCGCCGTTTGATTACTGCCGGCACCACCATCGCCGAAAAATCCTACTCCGACTCCGCTGACATCGACGAACTCGTCGGCGAAGCCGAAAAAACCCTCTTTTCCGTCTCAAACAAAGAACAAAAAACCGAATATTCGAAGCTCGAAGACCTCTTAGTCGACGCCTTCGACCGTCTCGAAGAGCTCCAGAAAAACCGCGGCGCCCTGCGCGGCCTCAAAACCGGCTTCCGCGACATCGACAAAAAGACCGCCGGCTTCCAAAAAGGCGATTTAATCATCATCGGTGCCCGCCCGGCCATGGGTAAAACTACTTTGGCCCAAAACTTGGCCTACAACATCGCCTCTGTCAACCATCGCGGCGTCCTCTTCTTCTCCATGGAGATGAGTAAAAACGAGATCGTTGACCGTATGATTTCCGACGTCTCCGGCGTTAATAACTGGAATATCCGCACCGGCAACGTTAGTGACGACGACTTTTCGAGAATCGGCGATGCATTAGGTGAAATGGACGAAGTCCCGATTTTTATTGACGACACTTCCTCAATGACGATTTTGGAGCTCCGAAATCGCGCCCGTCGCGCCGCCAATAAAGAAGACATCGGTCTCATTATTATCGACTACCTCCAGCTCCTCCAGGGTTCCGAACGCTACGCTGGCAACCGCGTCCAAGAAGTAACCGAAATCTCCCGCGGTTTGAAAACCCTCGCGCGCGAACTTGAAGTTCCTGTCGTCGCCCTCGCTCAGCTCTCTCGTTCCGTCACCGGCCGCGACGACCCCCGCCCAGTCCTCTCTGACCTCCGTGAATCCGGCTCCATCGAGCAAGACGCCGACCTCGTCATGATGCTCCACCGCCCCGACTACTACCACCAAAACGAAGAAGGCTACGAGGAAACTCATATCACCGAACTCCTCATCCAAAAACACCGTCACGGCAGCGTCGGAAAAATCGAACTCTATTTCCACCCCGAACTCCTCCGTTTCATGTCCCTCGACAAAGAACACCAAGAACAATCTTGACATTCTGCGCCAAGAGATATATAATATAAGAAGTTACCAAAGACAGTGGCGAGGTTTTTCCTTTAATCATGCCACCGAGGTTATCTTCTGATATTTGGTGACGTAACTTTCCAGTTTGGGTAAAGGAGTATTATGGCTATTTCCAAAGCAAAGAAAGATACTCTCGTTTCCGACCTTACCGCCCTTCTTGAGTCTGCGAAGCTCACCGCTTACGCTAACTACCAGGGCTTAACTGTCGCCGATCTCCAAGATCTGCGCCACGCCGCTCGGGAACAAGGAGTAAAAATCAAGGTGGTGAAAAACCGCCTTGTGAAAGTTGCCATGAACCAGATCGCCGTCTATAAAGACACTGATACTACTGGTTTAACTGGCCAACTCATCTACGCGATTTCCGATTCTGACGAAGTTGCCCCCGCGAAAGTCCTCGCTGAATTTGCCAAGACGCACGACGCCTTGCATCTTCTCGGCGGCTTCTCCGACTCTGGGCACGCTCTGAATGAAGCCGAAATCACCGATCTCTCGAAATTGCCGACGAAAGACGAACTCATCGCGCAAGTCGTCGCTGGTCTTCTTTCGCCACTCAACGATTCCGTTTCCGCCCTCGCTGGTGGACTTTCCGGAATTATTTCGGGACTCGAAAACAAAGCATCTAATTAACTTCAATTTTAAAGGAGTCTATTATGGCTACAGATATCAAGAAATTGGCCGAAACCCTCGTGAACCTCACCGTTCTCGAAGTTAACGACCTCAAAAACACCCTCAAAGACGAATACGGCATCGAGCCCGCTGCGGCCGCTGTTGCCGTTGCTGCTGCCCCCGCCGCTGGTGGCGAAGCTGCCGAAGAAAAATCTGAATTCGACGTCGTCTTGAAAGACGCCGGTGCTCAAAAAATCGCCGTCATCAAAGCCGTGAAAGAAATCACCGGCCTTGGTCTTGGCGAAGCCAAAGCCAAAGTTGATGGCGCTCCCGCCACCATCAAGGAAAAAGCCAAAAAAGACGAAGCCGAGCAAATCAAGAAAACCCTCGAAGACGCCGGCGCAACCGTCGAACTCGCTTAATTTTAATCACCCAAACTGGAATAAAAAACTCCCCCGCTCGGGGGAGTTTTTGAATAATTCTGGTAGCACCGACTAGGATCGAACTAGTGACCTTGGGCTTATGAGTCCCACGCTCTAACCAACTGAGCTACGGTGCCAAACGAGGACGAAAAGAAGAGCTCGCTCTTCTTTTCGGACGAGTGCCGGCACCGAATTGCGAAGCAATACGGTGCCAAACATTTTAGCGTCCACTTGTGCCGGCACCGAATTGCGAAGCAATACGGTGCCAAAGCCAAATTCTTAATTTGCTAATGGCGGAAGGAACAGGATTCGAACCTGTGAAGCTTGCGCTTGCTGGTTTTCAAGACCAGTGCCATAAACCACTCGGCCATCCTTCCACCACCCTATTTTACTACTATTTGTAAAGATTTTCAAGCTTCACGCTCGGCCCCATCGTCGTCGAAACGAAGATAGAAACGACGTATTGGCCTTTGAGCGAAGCTGGGCGAAGCGACTTCAAGGCGTCGAGAAACACTTCCGCATTCTTCGCCACTCTCTCGGCTCCGAACGAAACCTTACCAATTCCGAGGTGAATAATAGCCTGCTTATCGACCCTAAATTCAACCTTACCAGCCTTTGCTTCTTTTACGGCCTTCTCAATATTAGTCGTCACCGTCCCGGCTTTCGGGTTCGGCATCAATCCTTTCGGACCAAGCAAGCGCGCATATTTACCGAGTTTCGGCATATAAGCCGGCGTCGAAATGAGAACGTCGAATTCAATATCGCCCTTCTCGAGCCGATTGAGGAATTCTGCATCTTCAGCAATATCCGCCCCCGCCGCTACGGCCTTTTTAGCCTCGTCGAGCGGCGCAAACACCGCCACTTTCACAGTTTTACCAGTCCCTTCCGGGAGCACCACCGTCGAGCGGATGTTTTGGTCAGCTTGTCTTGGGTCCACCCCGAGGCGCACCGAAAGCTCCACTGTCGCGTCAAATTTGGCAGGAGAAGCCTTAATCGCAGTCTCGATTCCTTCCTTGAGGGAATAGGCCTTGCCCTTTTCGACCAATTTATACGCCTCTTGGTATTTTTTACCACGGCGCTCAATGAGTGGTCTCGTCACCGGCCTTGCGCCTTTCGGCTTCTCAGCAGCTTCTTTTTCGGCTTTCTGAGTCTCAATTTTGCGAGCTTGGCGTTCTTCTTCCGCCTTCACTTCTTCGACGTGTTTTTTCGATTTTTTGCCCGCTTTCGCGAACTCAGCTTTTTCATCCACCTCTGTTTTTTCGTTCTGGAGCGCGTCAGCTGGCTCCGAAACTTTTTTGGCTTCTTCTTCAGCCATAAAATCCTTTCTGTGGTTCAAACGGGTCTCCCCTCCCACGATTATTTAATACTAATATTTTACTCTATTTTGAACAAATTGTCAATTACGCCGGCATCCGCACATTCTTCAAAATCGGCTCAAGCTCTTTCTCGTCCAGACTCTCCTTTTTGAGCAACTCTTCGGCCAATTCCTCGAGCGGCTTCAAATTCGCCCGCAAAATCTTTTCCGCCGTCTTACTCGCCTCTTCCGACAACTCCGCAATTTCCGCGTCAATCACCTCGGCCGTTTTCTCAGAATACGGTTTCCCAGTCGAAATCGTGTAATATCCCGCTTCCTCATCCGGGAATACCAAATTCCGCGTCTTCGCCCCCATGCCCTCCTCAACCACCATCTCTTTCGCGAGCTCTGCCACGTGTTTCAAGTCCGACGACGCCCCCGTCGTAATCTTTTCCGGCCCGAAAATCACTTTTTCGGCCATCCGTCCGCCCATCGCCCGCGCCAGCACTGCCTTGAGCTCCGGAATATTCTTATATGACCGGTCTTCTGGCGGCAAGAACCAGGTCACGCCCCCCGTCGAACCACGCGGAATAATCGTCACCTTGTGCACCGGGTCCGAATCCGGCAACGCCGTCCCCACAATCGCGTGCCCCGCCTCGTGATACGCCGTAATTTTCCGCTCTTCCTCTGTCATTACCTTGCTCTTCCTCTCCGGTCCAATTGCCACCCGCTCGAATGCCTCCGTGAGGTCAGAATTCGCAATCTCCTTATGTCCCTCGCGCGCCGCCGTAATCGCCGCCTCATTCGCAATATTCGCAAGATCCGCCCCCGACGACCCCGCCGTCTTCGCCGCGAGCGCCTCAATGTCCACTCCGCTCGCCACCGGCTTCCCCTTAAAATGCAGATTCAAAATCTCGACTCTGTCTTTTCGCTCCGGCAGAGTGACATTCACGTGTCTGTCGAAGCGCCCCGGGCGAAGCAACGCCTTGTCGAGCATATCCACCCTGTTCGTCGCCGCCATCACAATCACGCCAGTCTCATTATCAAACCCGTCCATCTCGACCAAAATCTGATTTAAGGTCTGCTCATCCTCGCGCCCCGCGCCACCCCTGGCATCACGCTTATGTGCCACCGCATCAATCTCATCAATAAAGATAATCGACGGCGCATTTTTCTTCGCCTTCGAGAATAAATCGCGCACCCTCGACGCCCCCACCCCGACGAACATCTCTGCAAATTCCGACCCCGAAATCGAGAAGAACGGCACATTCGCCTCTCCCGCCACCGCTCGCGCCATCAAAGTTTTTCCCGTCCCAGGATCCCCGGCGAGTAGCACCCCTCTCGGAATTTTCGCTCCGAGTTTCTCGTATTTCCGCGGATTTTTCAAAAAATCCACGATTTCCTCGAGATCCTGTTTCGCCGCCTCATTTCCCGCCACGTCCGAAAAAGTCACCCGTTTTTTATCCGCGCCATAAACCTGCGCCCTCGACTTCCCGAACCCCATCGACTGATTATTAATCGCCGCCGCCTGGCTCATCATCCTCGAGAAGAAATAAATAATCACCCCAACCGGCACAATAATCAGCGCCACGTCGAGCACTGTCCCCCAAACATCCGTCACCTCGAGATACTCAATCACCGGATAATCCTTCTGGCAATTCTCGAGCGCCGCCCCCGTCATCCCCTCGCAATAATTAATCAAACCCTGTTCATACAGCGTCCCCGCCCCGTCTTTCCGCGAAGTTTGCGTCGCCACCTCTTCGCCCTTCAGCGTAATTTCGAGCTTCGACCCCGTTACTGAAATCTTTTTGATATTCCCATTTTTATCATTCGCACGCTGAATCACATCCGAAATCGGCACTTCTTCGAGATTTTTCCGGAAAGTCAGGGAATTAATCAGCGCCACAAGACACAAAATTCCCAAAATCGCAAACAAAATACTCCGAATCGTGTTCGAATTAGACTCAGTTTTCTTCACATTTGCTCCCATAATACTCCTTTATATTTTAATAAGCCGATAATAAATCGACGGCGCAAATCGCATCTTCGCAAGCAGCCCTCCCTGCGCTCGATTTTCCATCCGAATGAGCCTCTTCGTCCCGAACATCTTCTTGAGCTTCCCACTTCGAAAATTCGACACCGAAAGCACCTTATCGATCTTAAACCCGGCCTCCTTAAACACTTTTTCGACATATTTCGGATGATAATTAATAATATTATACCCATCAATTTTTTGCGGCTCCAAGGAATACGGATTCACCTTCGACCGCCGCAAAATATAGCGAATTTTCTTCGGTAAGGTCTTTTTATTCGCGACTTCCACGACCGCCACTCCATCTGTCTTCAAAATCCGATGAATCTCCCTCATCGCCCGATCGAGATGCTCAAAATGGTGCGTCGCCCGAATCATCATCACCGCGTCAAAATTCCCGTCCGAAAACGGCATCTCATAAATATCCCCTGCCACTGTCGAAAGTTTTCCGTGATACTTCTCTTGCGCCTGCTCGAGCTCCGTTTTCGAATAGTCAAACAGCGTCGCATGCTTCGCCCGCGAAAGATACTCATCCGCCAGCCGCCCATACCCCCCGCAAAGGTCCGCAAACTCCCCCATTTTCTCTGGCAACAATTTCCGAATCGCCATCCGGTCCGCCGCATCCTCATATTCCCGGTCAGCATCCTCCCAAAAAATCTTTTTATAGTCATAGCCATTATAATCGGCCAACACTTTTCTACTCATTCTCCGATTATATCACCTTTTTCGCGTGAACCACCAATCTTCGGCTCGAATCATAACACGTCGAAAGCGTCAAAATCTCATCTTCCTCTGTCGCCGAGCTCGTGAGCCCCAACTCATCCCGCCCGAGAATCATATTAATAAACGTTTTTTTCTCCTTCTCGTCCGAAAAATTCGTTTTTATATAATCATCCGTCGGCGCCGTCAAATACACCGAAATAATTTCATATTCAAAATTCTCCCGCGCAGTATAAACCTGAATCTTCTGTCCCCGCGAAAATTTCTTATTTTTATACGCCTCATTGAGACTCCCAAACATCGTATTATCAAGCCGCCCGTGCGCATAAAATATCGTATTAAAATCCGAAAAATCCGCCCGATTTCGGTAATCCATAAACACCCACCCCGCCGAATTTCCGCGCTTATCAAAACTATGCCGAAGATAAAATTCATTGTCGCTCGTCTGTACCACCGGATACGACACTTCCGTAGAAAGAAACTCCACCCACGCCACCGTGTCGTTATTCTGACGCAAAAGTTCCGAAAAATTTACTGTCATTTTCTCGGAGACGGAAAACGCGCTCTGATCGCCATTTTCCTCTGTTATTGCGATTTTCTTCAGTTCCGTTATTGCCTCATTTGTCCGCTCCGAATCGACCTTCCAAACAACAAAATTAATCCCAGCATACCCCGCCAAAACCGACCCGAGAAATAACAAAACTACCCCGAAAATCCAGCGTCTATTCATTCGAAATCGCCGTAATCACCTTGCGAATGCGAGCGAGGCTCGTCTCTCTTCCCAGTACTTCCATCGTGAGATTCAAAGCCGGCGAAAACTCCGCAAAGCTCAAAGAAATCCGCACAAGCGAGAACAACTCCGCCGGCTTCCTCCCCGTCTCCTCGAGTGCCCGGTTGAGCCCCGCCTGAATATTTTCCGCATTCCACTCCTCGATTTCCCCGAGAATTTCCGCCGTTTTTCGGAGACTCAGAGCGCGCTCCAATTCGCTCATTTTCTTCACGAATTTATTATTCTCAATCATCTCAATCTTAATCTCCGGGTCGCGGAAGAAATACCCCGTCATAGTCTTCAAATCACCAAGCACCCTGAGTCGATCATAAATAATCGAAAGTACTTGCTTTTTATACTCCTCCGACGCCCCCTCAGCCTCCTCCGGCCAAAACCCTTCCGTCCGCAGGTACAGCGCATCCACTCCCCGTTCATCAAAAATCTTCCGAATCCACTGCCCGCTATACCATAAAAGTTTCGTCTCGTCGAACCTCGCCCCCGAATTCTGAATTTTCTCGACCGAAAACCGAGAAACGAGCTCATCCATCGTATAAATTTCCTGCTCCGTTCCGTCATTCCACCCGAGACAACAGAGATAATTCAGCATCGCCTCCGACAAAATCCCGTCCGCTCTATATCCCGTCACCGACTTCGCCCCGTCCCTCTTCGACAACTTTTTATTCCCAGTCGGCGCGAGAACGTGCGGGAGCGACACGAATTTCGGGCGAGGTAGCCCCAAAGCCTCATAAATCGCGAGATAATTCGGCATCGACGACAGATATTCCACTCCGCGCACAATGTGCGTCACCCCCATCTCCGCATCATCCACGATATGCGCAAAATTATAAGTCGGCAACCCGTCTTTCTTAATCAAAATAATATCATCCTGCACCTCCGGCCCCGCCGAAAGCTCCCCCATCACCTCGTCTTTCCACTCGCGTCTCTTGGGGTCCGACAAAAACCGAATCGGCTTCCCCTCCACCCACTCGAACTTGAGCTTCTCGGGGCGAAAATTCCGATACAAAAACGGAACTTTCCGAGCGTTACACTCCTCGCGATATTTCTGAATTTCCTCCTCCGGCGTATCATCAACATAAGCCCTCCCCGCCGAAATGAGCTTCATCGCCCACTTTTTATAAATTTCGCGACGCTCCGACTGAAAATACGGCCCGTGCTCACCCCCGACTTCCGGCCCCTCGTCCCATTTCATCCCAAGCCACGACAGTGTCTCCTCAATAAGCTCCGTCGCCCCCTCGACAAAGCGCGCCTGATCCGTGTCCTCAATCCTCAAAATAAATTTCCCGCCCGCCTGTTTCGCAATCAAATACGGATAAATCGCCGACCTGACATTCCCAAGGTGAATATACCCCGTCGGCGACGGCGCAAACCTCGTCACAATTTCTTCTTTCATACCCCTATTATACCACTTTTACCGAGATTTTTCACTCTTTCCGCGCTCCGCGGCCGGTCCCTCGTGCAGGCGCAAAATCTCATTATTCAAATTCCCAGACCAAATCATCCCGACATTCTCCCGCACAAATTTCGACTCCGACCTCGAAAACCCGCTAATCTGCGAAAGTCGCCTCTCTGCCACCTTCCGATACGCTTCTCTGATCACCTCCGGCTCATCAATATTCACCTTCCGCGTCCTCTCCCAGAATTCCTCAAATTCCTTTGAACGATATTCTCCTGTCTGTGACGTAATCTCGAGAAACCGGCACATCTCCTTAAATCCCGGGTCATACATCAGCTCCGCCCAGTCCTTTTTCGAAATCTTCCGCATGACGAGCGTCGCCACTCTGTCCGTATAATTCATAAGCTGAATGTCGAGCACCTCAAGCTCCGCCTTCCCAAGCTGCCCCGACAACCGCTCATTCACGAGCGAAATCAGCCTCCCCGCCGCCTCGAAACTGCCTTCCGCTTCAAGAATCGCCTTGTCGAGCTCCGCGTCTCCCGTCGCCGGTCTCGTGAGCTCACTTGGCTCCGTATTTTTATCAAGCCTCCGAAGCACCTCAATCGCCGCCTCTTCATTCCGATGCGTCGCCACCGAAAAATTCCCCAGCGGCCGCTCCAAGTCCTCGTCAAAATCAAACCCCATATACTCCGCAAACCTCTTCTCCCCTTTCCCATAATACTCATATTTCTCGCTCAAATCATGATGCAGCGTCCTCAACTTTTCCTTCGCCTCCTCCTTTCGCGCCTTTAGCTCCTCACTCTCTCGCCCTTCTCGCTTCGCTGCCCGATAAGCCTCCGCCGCGTCGTGATACTCGACCATCATATGCACATATTCGTGCGCCCCTGGCACCTCATTATGAATAAAATCATGATTTAATATCAAAATCCCCTCAATATCCAGCGAATCGCCCCTGTTTTTCGCGTGTTTTTCCGCACTCGCCGGCACTGTTTTCTCAATCATCCCGAGCTTCGCGAGATTCGCCGGCGTCGCTTTTGTCACCATCGTCTCGACCATAAACTCCGTCACTCCATACCAATCCCCCTCGTCTCCAGCCCACGCCGCCATCATCCCCCAAAGCGGCCTGGCCTCCGGGTCCCTCCGTTCAATCGCCGGATACACTCTATCCCGAAACAGCTCCATTTTCTCCTCATCCATCCCAAACCTCCGCGCATAATTCACGAACACTGCCTCTTTTGATAGCGCCGTGGACAACTGTTTCGATATATTTTCATACACCGCGTCCATCTCCACCCCCTCGCCCCGCTTCGGCGCATCATGAATCCCCCTCTGAAGCTCCACGTATTCTCGCACAAACGGCTCACGGATTTCCTCCGACCCCGATTTTTCTACCACCTCCTCCGCTATTTTCACCCCTCTTTCCTCCGCCCAAGCCTCCCAAGCTTCCTTTTTTGGCGCCTCCACTTCCTCCCGTTTTGATGCCTCTTCTGTCGCCGATTGGAGCGCCCTCGGGGTCTCCGAGATTTTGGCCGTTTCACCCCTGTTTTTGTCCCCCCGAAAGCGTATTTTCGAAAGTGTCCTCTGCCAGATATTTTCACGCGGTTTTTCCGCCCCAGATTCCCCCTCGTCAAACCGTTCTCCACTATTTTGCATAAAATAATTATATCACAAAAAACCGGGGCGATGAGACCCCGGTTTAGGAAAAGATTATTTCCCAGCGTTACGCTTTTCGATAATCTCCTGCGCGACGTTCGGCGGAACTTCTTCATACCCGAAGAGCTCCATCGTCGAAGCCGCCCGACCCTGGCTCATCGAGCGCAGGTCAGAAGTGTAACCAAAGAGGTTCGCAAGCGGCACATACGCCACAATTAGCTTCGCGCCACCGCTCAAATCTTCCATCTTATCAATCCGACCGCGACGAGAGTTAAGGTCGCCAATAATGTCGCCCATGAACTCTTCCGGCGTCGTCGCCTCGAGTTTCATCACCGGCTCGAGCAATACCGGACGTGCTTTCTTAATACCGTCTCTGGTCGCGAGCGCCCCGGCCATGTGGAAGGCGAGCTCCGAGGAGTCCACGTCGTGGTAAGAACCATCATAAAGCGTCGCTTTAATATCCACCACCGGATACCCGGCAATCACGCCTCCATTCAAAGTTTCTTCAACACCTTCTCTGACCGGCTTGCGGAACTCGAGAGGCACCACGCCACCTTTAATCTGGTCGATGAATTCAAAGCCCTTGCCCGGTTCATTCGGTTCAAACTTAATCCAAGCGTCCCCGTACTGACCGCGACCACCAGTCTGTTTAATGTATTTACCTTGTGCCTCGGCCGTCGCCCGAATCGTTTCACGATATGCCACCTGCGGCGCGCCAGTATTACATTCGACGCCATGCTCCCGTTTCAAACGGTCGATAATAATCTCGAGGTGCAACTCACCCATACCCGAAATAATCGTCTGGCCAGTTTCTTCGTCAGTCCGAACGCGGAAAGTCGGGTCCTCTTCGGCCAATTTCGAGAGCCCAAGATCCATCTTTTCCTGATCCGACTTCGTTTTCGGCTCCACCGCAATCGACACCGGCGGCTCCGGGAATTCAATCGACTCGAGATGAATCGGTTTCATGGGGTCGCAAAGCGTCGTCCCAGTCGTGCAATCCTTGAGCCCGACGATCGCCGCGATGTCGCCCGCCGTAATTTCCGTAATATCTTCGCGCTTATCCGCAAACATCCGAACCAGCCGTCCCACGCGCTCCTTATTCCGAGTCGAAGCATTCATAATCGTGCTCCCAGTCGTGAGTTTCCCAGAATACACCCGCACGAAAATCAATTTTCCGACAAAGGGATCCGTCGCGATCTTGAACGCGAGCGCCGCGAGCGGTTCTTCATTCTTCGCTTCACGAATTTCTTCGTCGCCCGTCTTCGGGTTTGTCCCGACGATTTTACCCTGGTCGCGATCGAGTGGCGAGGGAAGATAATCAGCGATAAGATCAAGCACCTTCTCGACAATCACCCCACGTCCATCCCCACCGGTGACGAGATAGAAATCACCATCAATAATGCGTTTTCGGAGCGCGGCCTTGAGTTCCGCCTCAGAAATCGCCTCTTCGCCCTCGTTGAAGAATTTCTCCATCAACTTTTCATCAGCTTGTACCGCTTCCTCAATTAACATCGAGCGCGCATTTTTCGCTTTCTCGAGCATATCAGCCGGAATTTCACCCACCGTGAGCTCGTGGTCCGCGTAATCTTTATAAGTATAAGCTTTCATATCCACGAGATCGACGACCCCACAAATATCTTTCTCAAAACCAATCGGAAGATGAATCGCAACCGCATTTTTGCTAAGACGCTTATGAATCGAGTCGAGCGACTTATAAAAATCGCCACCAATCTGATTAATCTTGTTAATAAAGCAAATCCTCGGCACGCCATATTTCGTCGCCTGGCGCCACACCGTCTCGGACTGCGCCTCGACCCCCATCTTCCCATCAAACACCACCACCGCGCCGTCAAGCACGCGCAAAGACCGCTCCACCTCAGCCGTAAAGTCAATATGCCCTGGGGTATCAATAATATTAATATGGCATCCCTTCCAATACGCCGTCACAGCCGCAGAAGTAATCGTAATCCCACGCTCCTTTTCCTGGTCCATCCAGTCGGTCGTCGCGCCCCCGGTGTCGCCTTTCACGAGGTCAATTTTGTGTTTCAAGCCCGTCCGGTAAAGAATCGCCTCGGAGGTCGTCGTCTTTCCGGCGTCAATGTGGGCAATAATGCCAATATTTCGGAATTTTGATAAATCTTTAGTGTCGGTTGCCATCCTGGCAGTCCTTTCCCTTAAATAATAAAAAATAGACGTCTATAATTTTAGCACAAAAAATCACCAAATACAAGTTTATTTTACTCTTTCGCGCGAATAATCGGGAAAGGCACCGCCTCTCGCCCCGAAACACCCTCAAGCAACCAGAAATTCCGCTCCGAATTCCCCCAACCGCAGGCCGGCGGCATCCCAAATTCCAGCATCTCGACAAAATCGCGGTCCAGCATCTGCGCCTCGTCGTCCCCGTTGTCTCGCATTCTCTGTTGTTCTAAGAACCGATTTAGCTGATCCTCCGGATCATTTAGCTCCGAAAATCCGTTGCCCATCTCCGTCCCCGCAATCACCGGATGGAACCTCTCCGTGACCAGCGGATTCTCGCTCGACGTCTTCGCGAGCGGCGAGAGCTCCAGCGGCTCCTCGACGAGCCAAAACGGCCCCGCCGAACGTTTCCTGACCACTTTCCAAAGATGGTCGATTAACCTCGCTCTCGAAAGCCCCGGTTTCACTTCCACTTTTTCTCTCTGTAATATATCATATAAGGTATTTTCATCCACCGAAAAAACATCAATATTAAACTCTTTTTTCATAATGTCCGCATATTTTACTCTCGGCCATTCGCAATCTAAATTAATCTCAAACCCACCCACCTTAAATTGCAACGTCCCCCACGTCTCTTTCGCAACATATTTCATCATCTCCTCATAAAACGGAATCCCGTCCTCAAAATTTTGATACGCCGCATAGGCCTCGAACGCAATATGCTCCGGCAGATGTTCATCATCCACCCCCTCATTTCTGAACCTCGGCCCAATATCAAACACTTTTTCAAATCCACCCCCGAGAAGTCTTTTCAGAGGCAATTCATGCGAAATCCGAAGATAAAAATCCTCGTCGAGTGCATTCATGTGCGTCACGAACGGCGTCGCGTCCGCCCCACCCGTCGTGTGTTCCAAAACCGGGATATTGACCTCTGTGAAACCATTTTTAATCATATACTCTCTCGTCGCCTGCCAAAACTTCGAGCGCCTGATGAGCCTCTCCCTCACCTCCGGATTCACATTCATATCCACATATCTTCGGCGATACCGCTCTTCTTTATTCGTAAACCCATCTCTCCCCGGGAGCGGCCTGAGCGACTTCACAAGCAGTCTCACCGAATTAGCAAACACCGAAATCTCCCCCGTCTGGCTCTTATCTACCGTCCCTGAAGCCTCGACAAAATCCCCGAGGTCGAGCAGTTTAATGTCCGAAACCCCGAGCCTCCCCGAGGGAACCTCATTCTCACTCTTCATAAAAATCTGCACCTCCCCCGACTCATCCCGAATTTTCACAAACGCGAGCTTTCCAAACGACCGAATCGCCACAATCCTCCCCGCGACCGTCACAATAGAACCCTGTTTTTCCGTAAAATTCTCAATCACCTCGCGGATTTCCGTGTCCCGAAACGATTTCGACGGATACGGCTCAATCCCCCGCGCGCGAATTTCGGCGAGTTTTTTCAATCTTTCTTCTCTGTATTCTTCAAGCGTTGCCATGTCAACATTATACCACATTACGGCCGGACTGAAAGAAGTCGCTCAATAAACCACTGCGCATCTTCCATCACTCGCGTCTGAAAACTCGCATCATACACCGTCGGAATCACCCTCGTCTGCAACAATTTCCCCTGATAAAAATAGTGCGCGAGGACCAGGCTCCGCGTCGTCCCCGGCCAATATACCTGGTCGAAAAACAAATTCCCAAGCCCATAATAAATCGCCCCGTTTTGATACAACTCAAAGGTCTGCGGCTGATGCGCACTCGTCCCGACGACTACGTCCGCCCCCATCTCAACCAACTTCCGAAACAGCCCCACCTGGTCCCCCGCCGCCGAATCCGCCCTGTCGCACGTCGCATCCTCCGTCTCCGACGCATACACCGTGCACTCGT
This sequence comes from Candidatus Saccharimonadota bacterium, assembly GCA_017405265.1. GTDB lineage: Bacteria > Patescibacteriota > Saccharimonadia > Saccharimonadales > Saccharimonadaceae > Nanosyncoccus. The sequence continues at coordinate 96,226 of JAFRAS010000008.1, read as the reverse complement.
TATATTGCACATCCACCACCACGAAATCCCCCCGCTCCTTCGCTGCCGCAATTTCCATCCGCGCATTCTCCTCATAATATTGATTCGCCCCCGGCGTCGCGTCATACGTTGCTCCCGCCGTCGATTGGTTATACGCGAGAAATGTAATATTCGTCCCCTTTTTTGAAATTAACAGCGGCTCCCTCGCCTCCTCCGCCGTCTTCCCGCCCCCGACAATAGAAATCCCATTTTCCCGGTAAAAATCAACCGACTCTCTCGCCGCCTCATCCCCGCAATCCTGGTTATGATTGCCCGTGAGCTCCACGATATCTAACCCAATCGCAATCAGAGTGTCACGGAATCTATTATCCGCGCAAATCGGCGTCCCCGTCGTCCCGCTCGTGGACGGCCACGCGAAAAACGACGCCTCGTTCGACGTATGCGTAATGTCGAACCTCGAGAGAAACTCCCCAATTTTCTCCGCAAAATACTCCCCGTTTCCTACCTCATTCATCTTCGCATTCATCCGCCTCGAAAACGCCGTCACCCCCGTCTGCGCAAAGCTTAAAACCGTCTCGCGCGTCGGCCACTCTTTGAAAAACTCTTTTTCGACCCGCGAGGAAATCTCCTCATATTTCTCTGACGAAAAAGAAATCACGCGATACCTCGCCCCCTTGTCAAACGTCTCCAAAAAATACTCACCGTCGACTTTGAGAAGTTTCCGCCGAAAATCGAGCTCACGAAGCGAGATCCACTCCGCCTCCGCGACCTCCGACACCTCCTCCCGCACATCATAAAAATCCGTCACCGGCACCAAAATCTCAGTCAAAAACTCCCCTTCTGCGAGTTTTGGCCATTCTTCCGCACTTTTCGCCGCCACCACCACATCTTTCTCGAGCTCCACGTTTGCAAAAACTTGCGAAATTTCCTCTTTTTCCGCATCGCTCACGCTCTCCTCAAAAATCAGCTTCCCAGGCACCCGAAACACCCCAGTTTTCGTCACATATTGCACCAAAAACACGCCCGCTACCGCCGCGATAACAAACACCAAAATCACCCCAATCACCCGCCCGACTTTTCGCTCCTTTTTCACCTTCATACCCCCATTATACCACACCTAAAATTCATCCCGTTTATCCTTGCGCCCGGCCCGCGTTATATGATATAATATTACAATGTTAGAGCTTCGGAAGGTCACGAAGGATTACACCGTTGCAGGTCATAAGCAGCACGCATTAAGGCGCGTCTCAATTAATTTTCGCGAGTCCGAATTCGCCGCCATCCTCGGCCCCTCTGGCTCCGGAAAGACCACTCTCTTGAACATTATCGGCGGCCTCGACGAATACACCAGCGGCGACCTCAAAATCAACGAAATCAGTACCAAAAACTACAAAGACAAAGATTGGGACGCCTACCGCAACCACCGCATCGGCTTCGTTTTCCAAAGCTACAACTTAATCCCCCACCAAACCATCTTACAAAACGTCAAACTCGCCCTCACCCTCTCTGGCATCTCGAAAAAGGAGGCCACTCGCCGCGCAAAAAAGGCCCTCGAAGAGGTGGGCTTAAAAGACCACATTGAGAAGCGCCCCGCCCAGCTTTCCGGCGGCCAAATGCAGCGCGTCGCTATCGCCCGCGCCCTCGTGAACGACCCTGACATTCTCTTAGCCGACGAGCCGACCGGCGCCCTCGACTCCGAAACCAGCCTCCAGATTATGGACCTCTTGAAAAACATTGCTAGTAAAAAACTCATCATCATGGTCACCCACAACCCCGACCTCGCGACCGAATACGCCACCCGCATTATTACCCTAAAAGACGGCGAAATCACCTCCGACTCGAACCCTTACGACGGCAAAGTGAATACCAATCTAAACTTAGAGAACACCCTAAAAAAGACCAAAAAAACCAAAATGTCCTACTTCACCGCCCTCGCCCTTTCCTTAAACAACCTCTTGACAAAGCGCACCCGCACCCTCCTCATCTCCCTCGCCGGCTCCATCGGCATTATCGGCATCGCCCTCATCCTCGCCATCTCGACCGGCTTCCAGTCCTACATCGACCACATCGAAGAAGAAACCCTCACCTCCTACCCCTTAACTCTCATGGAAAAATCCACCGACATGACCAGCCTCCTCCTCTCCGCGACTAGCGACGTCGAGCCTAGCGAAGACGGCAAAATTAAAGAAAATAAAGTTTTAACCTCCATGCTCGACGGAGTCGCCAAAAACGACTTGAAAAGCTTCATTAAATACCTAAACTCCCACTATTCCGAGGTAGAAAACGACCTCCGCCTCGTCGAATACCAATACAGCGTTGACCCCTTAATCTACACCATCGACGCCACCAACAAAATCGCCAAATTAAACCCGAGCAACCTCTATTCCTCCATCCTCGGCGATTCCTCGCTCTTGAACTCCTACTCCTCTCTCACCTCCACCTTCCGCCAGCAAGACCGCAGCACCATCGAGAGAAACACCACCCTCCTCGCCGGTCGCTACCCCGAGGAATACAACGAACTCGTCGTCATGCTCTCCCACCCCGGCTCCATCTCCGACCTCTTGACCTACTCCCTCGGTTTCCACGACACGTCAGAACTCGCGAGCCTCATCACCAAAATCCTCTCAAACGAAAAAACCGAAATCGACCCGACCTCCCTCGAGCTCACCTACGACGACCTCTTGAATCGCGAACTGAAACTCGTCGCCGCGACCGACCTCTATAAATATAATGACAGATATTATGTTTACGAAGATATGAGCGCCGACGAAAACTACCTAAAATCCGTTTATGAAAACTCTGAACCCTTAAAAATCGTCGGCGTCGTCACCCCGAAAGACAACTCCTCTCTGACCGCCCGAAGTGGCGTCCTCTACCTCCCCTCCCTCGTCACCCACATTATTGAAAAATCCGCCGAAACCGACATCGTGAAGCGCCAACTCGCCTCCCCGAACATTGACGTCTTCTCGAACACCGTTTTCGGCACCGAAAAATCCTCCTTGGACCTCGAATTTTCCGACTTCGTCTCTGTTGACTCCGCCGCCCTCTCGCGCGCCTTCGGCCTCAACCTCGACCAAAATGCTCTTCTAAAAAACACCGAAAATTACCTCCTCGGAGCCAGCAGCCGCCTCAACCTCAACTTCGAAACCGACATCCTCCCCATCCTCTCCGCCCTCACCGAAAAATACTCCGACCTCACCTCCGACCTCACCGCGAGCCTAAGAGCCTACATCGAAACTCACCTCGACCCCGCCGACCCCACTGCTATTTTAGACCCCGCCTTCTTCGACGAATTCCGCGCCACTTTCGACCCCAGCGCTCTCTTGGACGACGCGACCAAATCCCTCATCCGCGACTCCGTTGCCGCTGTCGTCGAGCGCACCCTCGCCCCCGAACTCCCCGGCCTCATCTCCTACTTGAAATCCACCCTTGCCTCCTCTTTCTATGTTGACCAATCCGCCCTCCTCTCCGCCTTCCACTTAAATTTCGAAAAAGACGAACTCGCCCGCATCATGACCGCCATGCTCGCCCAAAACAAAACCACCTACTCCTCCAACCTCATTTCTCTGGGTTACCAGCCCCTCGACGACCCCTCCTACATCTTCTTTTACTTTAACAATTTCGACGGCAAAACCGCCTTCCTCTCTTTCCTCGACCACTATAACGAAGAAATGAAAGAGGCAGGCGAAAAAACCAAAGTCATCGAATACACCGACACCACCGGCGTCCTCATGCAAAGCGTCAAAATCATCGTCGACGCCATCTCTTACGTCCTCATTGCCTTCGTCTCCATCTCCCTCGTCGTCTCCTCCATCATGATCGGCGTCATCACCTACATCTCCGTTTACGAACGCACCAAAGAAATCGGCATCCTCCGCGCCATCGGCGCCAGCAAGCGCAACATCTCATCTATCTTCACCGCCGAAACCTTCATCATCGGCCTCCTTTCCGGCCTCTTCGCCATCCTTTTCTCTTACATCATCATCCCCATCATCAACGCCGTCCTCCACCATTTCACCGGCGACATCCCCCTCTCCGCCACTCTCCCCGTCTCTTCCGCCCTCCTCCTCATTATTTTGAGCGTTATTCTGACCCTCATTGGCGGCTTCATTCCTTCCCGCGCCGCCGCCAAAAAGGACCCCGTCGAAGCCCTCCGTAGCGAATAAGCTTGAGCTCTATTGACTTTTTTCGTCTTTTGTGCTATAATTATAGTATCCGGCTTACCCGGGCGCTTTTCCGCTCGGTCAATTTAAAAGCCGCAGTTCTTTAGAGGAGGAAAATCTCATGAAAAAGTCCACGAAGTTCGTCCTGGAGCTAATCGGCGTTATGTTACTCATCGTTGCGGCCATCGCGGTCATCGTCACGATCAGTAGCATCCGCGTCCCCGCGAAGGCCGAAGAAGACCTCGCCACCCCCGAGGTCCACCCCGATCTCACAATCGAAGAAATCGTCGAAGACGAAAACATTCTCGAAATCGAAGAATGGATCGTCTTGGACGACGACGAAGATCTCATTGCTCTGCCCGAGGACGCCATTCTCGACGACTACGAAGCCTACGACCCCGAAATCGTGAAAGACATCCAGCGCGCCCTGAGGCGCCACGGCTACGACATCCCAGTTGACGGCATTTTCGGCCCGAAAACCGGCATGGCGACAAAACGCTTTCAGCGCGAGAAAAAGCTCGCAATCGACGGCATCGTCGGCCAGCGAACTCTCGCCGCCCTCGGCCTCGAAGACGCCGGCGTCTATCCCCGTTACGCTCCGAACCTCCGCACTGCTTTCGAAAAAAGTAGCTCGAGTCGCGCCATCCACCTGAATCTCGGCTCGCACAAGGTCGAAGCTTGGGAAAAAGGCGACGACGGCGCTTGGCACTTAAAACGCGTCATGCTCGCCGCCACCGGTAACCAGAAAAAAGGCCTCTTTACTGACCTCTGTAACAAGACACTCGAAAAGACCCCGACTCCCGGTTCTTACATCGGCGGTGAAGACTGGCGAGGGAACTACCAAGTCCCGATCACGAAAGGCGACTGCTTCCATAGCATCCTGCAACACCCGGAAAAAGGCGAATGGGTCTACGAAGACGAGTCCGTCCTCGGCAAAGAGGTTACACACGGTTGCGTCCGTCTCGCGGTGAAAAACGCCAAGTGGCTCCAGAGTTTCGCCAAAGCCGGCACCACCATCGTCGTTGACGACCGCGCCTGGAACCTCGTCGCCGAAAAAACCGACGAAAATGAAGATTAACCCCCAAAAGCGCCCCACGGGGCGCTTTTTTAATAATTTTCCGCCTTAATCTCCATGAAACTTTGTGGGTGCGAGCACACTGGGCAGACCTCGAGCGCCTCTTTCCCGGTATAAACATATCCGCAATTTCGGCAAATCCACACCTTCTCCTCCCCGCGGGCAAAGACCAGGTGTTCCTCAATATTCCCGACCAGCTTCAAATACCTCTCTTCGTGCGATTTTTCAATCGTCGCGACCTTCTCAAAAAGCTCCGCAATTCTCTCGAAACCTTCCTCTCTCGCCGTCTCCGCGAACTCCTTATACATCTCAGTCCACTCATAATGCTCGCCACGTGCCGCATCTTTCAGATTCGTCAGCGTGTCGGGCACGCCCCCGTCGTGAAGCTCCTTGAACCACATTTTCGCGTGCTCTTTTTCATTATTCGCTGTCTCCTCGAAAATCGCCCCAATCTGCTCGAACCCCTCCTTTTTCGCCTTCGAGGCATAAAAACTATATTTATTCCTCGCCTCGCTCTCCCCCGCGAAAGCTCTCATCAGATTCGCCTCTGTTTTTGACCCTTTTAACTCTGTCATAATTCTCCTTATTTATCCCAATTAAATCCCTCGCCGAAATGCCCATATCTCGCCGTCGGCTCATAAATCGGGCGTTTCAGGTCGAGATATTTAATAATCCCGAGCGGCGTGAGATTATACCCCGAAATCTCCTCTGGTTTCCCGTCCACAATCACCGTCTTTTCAAGCGGTTCCGCCTCGCCGATCGCGTAGGCGAGTCGGACGAACACTTCGCGTGCCTTGCGATTTTTAAGATAATCCACCGCAATTCTTCGCGCCATATACGCCGCCGAGCGGTCCACCTTCGAGGGGTCCTTCCCCGAGAAACAGCCACCCCCGATCGGAATCCTGGGGCCATAATTATCGACAATCAGTTTCCGCCCCGTGAGCCCCGTGTCCGCGTCGAATCCTCCCTGTTGCCAGTCGCCCGCCGGATTAATATGCATCTCGACCTCAGTATTCAAATTATTTTCCTCGAGAAACTTCTTCACGCGGAAAGTCAAGTCATCCTTCGATACATTCTGAAACGACGCCACAACCGACACCAGTTCGCTACCTTTGAGCGTCACCTGCGTCTTTCCGTCGAACGGATATTTTTCATAAATATATTGGTTAAGCCGGCGCGACAGCACCACCTCGAGCGGCAAAAGCTCAATCGTCTCATCCGTCGCGTATCCAATCATAATCCCCTGATCCCCGGCGCCCCCGAGATCCACCCCGTTCGCAATTTCCGGCGACTGCAGCACGATCTTCGTGTGCACTTCGAGGTTTTCCCCCGCAACCCGGTGCACAATTTCCTCAATATTAACGTCGCCGGCCGTCGAAGTCACCTCCCCCACAACATACACAATCCCGTGCCCGCCACAAGTCTCGACCGCCACTCTCGAATTCGGGTCTTTTTTAAGATACGCGTCCAAAATCGCATCCGAAATTTGGTCACAAAGTTTATCAGGGTGTTTCGGAGATACAGATTCCGCACTCCTATAAATAAAATCAGTCATACCCCCATAATACATCGTGTTCAAAAATAAGGCAAGTTTTATGTAAGGAACTTCTAAAACTCACTTTTTCGCAAGTATAAAAAATAATCTATTTTAAAAAATTCCTCGAAACAGGCCGAGCACGCGATAGTCCGCGGCGCAGGCCTGCCTTGAGAGGAATTTTTTAAAGAGATTTATTTTTTATAGATAAGAAAAAAGAGTTTTAGAAGTTCCTACTCGGTAACTTCCACACCCATAGACCGTGCCGTCCCGGCGACAATCTTCACCGCCCCCTCAAGGTCAATCGCATTAAGCTCACTCATCTTCTTATTCGCGATTTCTTCGAGCTCGGCGCGGGTAATCTTTCCGACTTTCTCAGTGTTCGGCTTCCCGGAACCCTTCTCGATTTTAATCGCCTCGCGAATGAGGTCGTCCACCGGTTGCCCGAGGCACTTCCAGGTAAAGCTCCTGTCCTCGAACACCTGAATGTGCACAATCACATTCTTTCCGGCATATTCTTTCGTTTTTTCATTGAACGGATTAATAAAATCCATCATATTAAGCCCCCACTGCCCGAGCGTCGAGCCAACTGGAGGTCCCGCGGTGGCTCGGCCACCAGGGATGCGCAACTTCAAGTTGCCAATAACTTTTTTTGCCATAAAATCCTTCTTTATGATTTATGAGCGCGTAACTTTCCTATTATACCACATTTTCGCAATTTAGAACAGATATTCCAAATAATCTTTCAGCATCCTCGTCCCCGAAATCACGTTGAGATACCGCTCGAGCTGCAATTTCACCAAATACTCGAGGTCAAAATCCGAATTCCACGCCGCCGCCGCCTCTTCCATCCGCTCGTAAAGCGAAGCAATTTCCTCTGTTTCATTAGCTCCCGCGACTGAAAGATAAGAGTCAACAGAAGCGTCCGCCACCCCGCCGTCGTGCGTCGAAACGAGCAAATCAAGATTCGCCACGTCTTTCATCCACGACGTCCCGCAAGCCTCAAGCCCCACAATCGGCACATTCACCGCCACATTCGCCCCCACCGACAGCGCCCGCGCGAGTTTTTCGTCATAATCCGCATAATAATGCACGTGCCTACTCAAAAACTCGTCACGGCGCACCAGCTCGAGCAACCTGTGAAGCTCCCGAAACATCCTCGCGTCCCCCGTATGCACCCGCCCCGTGAGAATATAATACGCATTATATTTCCTCAAAATCTCTTTCAACTTCTCCGTGTCCGAAAACGGCAGCCACGGCCGCTTATAATCCACAAACCTCCGCTTGAACACAAAAATCGTCTCATTATTTTCGAACGTGACCTTTCGCCCATTCTGGTCCTCCCTCTCCGACAATACCTCATTTAATTCCGCCCGCCCCCGATTTTTCAACCCCCGAATCGCCTCTGCGCTGACATTTTCGTCAATTTTCGCCTCGAAATCCCCAGTCGGCAAGAAAAACTTGTCCAAAATCCCCGCCTCTTGATAAAATTCGACAATCTCCGGCGCCACCCAAGTCGGAATATCAATCCCGTTCGTCACCGCTTTGAACTTCACCTTGTCCCCCGCGAGGTCGTGATAATCCGCCACTCTCGCGTGCAACTTCGACACCCCCGACCGAAGCTCCGCAATCTCGATCGTCACCGACGACAGCCGAATCCGCCCATTTTCGAACTTATCTCTGAGCCACTTCGCGACCGCCCTGGACTTCAAATTCGGGAACACAAACCTCTCAAACTGATCGAGCGAAAAATCCGCCTCCGCCGCCTGCACCAGCGTATGATTCGTATATAATGTATGTTTCCGGGTATAAACCACCGCCTCATAAAAATCCATCCCGTTACTCGCGAGTTCGTCGAGCCGAGCCAGCGCCGCGAAGAACGTCGCGACTTCGTTGAGTTGCATAATCGACGGCTTGAGCCCCACCCTTTTCAGTGCCTGATACCCCCCGAACCCGAGCGCCACTTCCTGATACAACCTGTGATCCGACCCCGACTCCCCCTGATATAACTCCCCGAAATTCGGCTCCGTAATACAGAGTATCCTCGTCGCCCCCATCACTTTCTCCACCACATCAAGCGAACAAATCTGCCCGTTACACCTGACATTCACATTATCAATAAAATTAAATCCAAAATCCGCGTATTTTACGGCCAAATGTCGGTCTTTTAGCTCCCCGTTCTCGATATACTGATGTGGCTCGAACGGATAAAACGGCGTAATAAGCGTGAGCGGCACATTCATTCTCTCCGCCACTCTCCGCGTGTCCGCCGCGAGGACCCCGAGCCCTCCTCCGCCCCGAATCCCGTTTTTCTGGTCATAAAGCTCAATCGTCCAATAAGTATAAGGTCTATCCTCCGACAGCGCCTTCGTTAAGTGGCTCCTCTTAATCGCCGCATAAAATTCCTCCACATCCTCAATATCGCTCAGGGGATGGTAAACTAACGGCTGATTTTTGCCCACTTCTTCCATAAAACTCATTTTAGCATAACAATTTTATTTTCACAAGCGGGTTGACTTTTTTGCCGTTTTGGTGTATAATAAGATAAGCTTGGAGCGTCGCCAAGTGGTAAGGCACTGGGTTCTGGTCCCAGCATTCGGGGGTCCGAATCCCTCCGCTCCAGCCAAGCTAATAAAATAAGCCCCATAGGGCTATTTTTTTAAAAATTCCTCTTGCACTTTCTTTTTTTCTGTGCTAAAATTAGCTACAAGAAGGACTGTGCTATTTTTTATGTATTCTCTGTTCTGGCGAAAACCGAGAAGAAAGATAGCAGTAATCTTCGGCGCTAAAACAGTCTAAACTAAAGGAAAGGTTCGCGTGACAAAGTCAGCAAAAAACCCCGGTCGTGTTTTCTTTACCGAAGGCGACCAGGCACTCGAAATCCCCAACCTCATCGGCCACCAGCTCGAGAGTTGGGACGAATATATCAAATCCGGCATTCGTGAAGTCTTCAACGAAGTCAACCCGATCGACGATTACACCGGTAAAAAATTCTCTCTCCGTTTTAAGGATTATTATTTCAAAGAACCCAAGGAATCTGAGCACGAAGCGAAATTAAACCTCGCGACTTACGAGGCTCCGCTCCACGTCAACGTCGAGCTCACGAACAAAGTCACCGGCGAAATTAAAGAACAAGACATCTACTTCGGCGACTACCCCTGGATGACCGACCGCGCCACCTTCATTATTAATGGCACCGAGCGCGTCATCGTTTCCCAACTCATCCGCTCCGCCGGCGTCTTTTTCACCGCCGACAATGTCGCCGGCCATAATTATTACGGTGCGAAAGTCATCCCCGGCCGCGGTTCCTGGCTCGAATTTGAGACCGACCAAAAAGGCGTTATCGGCGTGAAAATCGACCGCCGTCGTAAACTCCCGGTCACGACCTTCCTTCGCGCCCTTGGCGTCAGCAAAAACACCGAAATCAAAAAACTCTTCGAAGACATCGACACCGGCGACGTAAAATACATCGACGCCACGCTCGACAAGGACACCACTGCGAACCAGTCCGAAGCTCTTCTCGAAGTTTATCGCCGCTTGCGCCCCGGCGACCTCGCCACCGTCGAAAACGCAAAATCGATGATCGAACGCGCCTTCTTCGACTATCGCCGTTATGATTACTCTCGTGTCGGTCGCTACAAAATCAACCAGCGCCTTGGTTTTGACACGCCGAACGACTCCGAGCACCGCACGCTCCAGATGGACGACGTCGTCGCCATCATCCGCGAAATTATTCGTTTGAATAACACCCAAGAACCCGCCGACGACATCGACTCTCTCGCCAACCGTCGCGTGAAATTGGTCGGCGAACTTGTCCAGCGCCAATTCCGCCTCGGTATGCTCCGCCTACAGCGGAACATCTTAGACCGTATGTCCATGGCCTCGACCGCCGACGCCACTCCAGCCATGCTTTTGAACTCTCGCCCAGTCGTCGCTGCCGTGAAAGAGTTCTTCTCCTCCTCCCAGCTCTCTCAGCTCATGGACGAGACTAACCCCTTCTCCGAACTCGCGCATAAACGCCGTCTCTCCTCGATGGGTCCCGGCGGTTTGACCCGCGAGCGCGCCGGCTTCGACGTCCGCGACGCCCACCCGACTCACTACGGCCGCATCTGTACCGTCGAAACCCCAGAAGGTGGCAACGTCGGCCTCGTGTTGAACCTCGCGACTTACGCCCGCATTAATGAATATGGCTTCATCGAAGCCCCCTATCGCGTCGTGAAAAACGGCAAAGTCACCGACGAAGTCGTTTATGTTGACGCCGCCGCCGAAGACAACATGGTCATCGCCGACACTTCCTGCAAACTGAACGCCGACGGCTCCTTCGCCGAAGAGCGCGTCTCTGCTCGTGTCCACGGGAAACCTTCCCAGGTCGAATCGAAATATGTCACCCATATCGACGCCACGCACAAGGAAATTCTCGGCGTCTCCGCCTCTCTCATTCCTTTCGTCGAAAAGAACCGCGTTGACCGCTCGCTCATGGCCTGCGCCATGCAGAAACAAGCCGTCCCGCTTCTCCACACCGACAACCCCATCGTCGGCACTGGCATAGAAAAAGACATCGCCGACAACACTTCTCAGCTCGTCAAGGCTGAAGGCAATGGCACCGTCGTGAAAGCCGACGGCGACTCCGTCATTGTGAAATACGCCAAAGAAGAGAAAGAATACAAACTCATCCACTTCGAAAAAACCAACGACGATCGCTGCTACAACCAGCGCACCGTCGTAAAACGTGGCGACAAGGTGAAAAAAGGCGACATTTTAATCGAAGGCGCCTCCGTCCACGACGGCGAACTGGCCTTAGGCCGCGACCTTCTCGTCGCTTTCATGCCTTGGCGCGGTTACAACATGGATGACGCCATCGTCATTTCCTCCCGCCTCGTCGAAGACGATGAATTGACCAGCATTAACATCCAAGATTTCGACGTCGAAGTCCGCGACACGAAACTCGGTCCCGAACAAATCACTCGCGACATCCCGAATGTCTCCGAACACGCTCTTCGCCACCTCGACGAAGACGGTATCGTGACCATCGGCTCCGAAGTCTCCGAGGGTGACATTCTGGTCGGAAAGATTACTCCGAAAGGCGAACAAGAACTCTCTTCCGAGGAACGTCTCCTTCGCGCCATCTTCGGCGAAAAGGCGAAAGACGTCCGCGACACTTCTGTCCGCATGAAAGGCCCGACTGGCAAAGTCGTCGGCATTAACGTCTATACCCGCGAAAACGGGAATGACCTGAAAGCTGGTGTCTTGAAACAGATTAAGATTTACGTCGCAGAACTCCGCAAAATCTCCGTCGGCGACAAACTTTCTGGTCGCCACGGTAACAAAGGCGTCGTCTCGCGCATCTTGCCAAAAGAAGATATGCCCTTCATGGCCGACGGTACCCCGGTTGACATTCTCTTATCGCCAATGGGTGTGCCATCCCGCATGAACCTCGGTCAGCTCTTCGAAATCCACCTCGGCATGGCCGCTCGCGCCCTCGGCTACAAGGTCGCAACGCCCTCCTTCAACGGTATTCCCGACGAAGTCATCTCTGGTGAACTCGAAAAAGCCGGATTTGCCCGCGACGGTCGCGTCCAACTCTACGACGGCTTAACCGGCGAACCTTTCAACGAAAGAACTTCTGTCGGCGTCATGCACATCATCAAACTTCACCACATGGTCGAAGATAAAATCCATGCTCGCTCCACTGGTCCCTACACCATGGTTACCCAACAACCTCTCGGCGGTAAGGCCCAAAACGGTGGTCAGCGCTTCGGAGAAATGGAGGTCTGGGCTCTCGAAGCTTATGGCGCCTCCACCATTCTCCAAGAAATGCTCACCATTAAGTCCGATGACGTTTACGGTCGCGCGAAAGCCTACGAATCTATCATCAAGGGCACTCCGATTGAAGGCCCGAAGCTCCCCGAAGGCTTCAACGTTCTCGTAAAAGAACTTCAGGGTCTCGGCCTGAAAGTGGATTTGCTTGACCACGGTAAAGCTGCCGACGCCAGCGACGTCATCGAAAAGACCAGCAAAGAAATCGAAAAGGAAACTGACGACGAAGTCATCTACGCCTCAAAACACGAAGAAACTGTCGAAGAAGGTCTCGCACTTGATGATAACGAGACGAAAGAACTCTTAGATGAACAAGGTATAGAAATAAAAGAAACTGATGAAGGCGGCTCTGTCGACTTCGGAGAGGAGAATTAATATGGCTTGGATGGATAATTTCATTTCGGCAAACGATTTTGACTCAATTCGTCTCTGTGTTGCGTCAAAAGAAGACATCATGAACTGGAGTTATGGCGAGGTCACAAAGCCCGAAACCATCAACTACCGTTCCCAAAAACCCGAACGCGACGGTTTGTTCTGCGAACGCATCTTCGGACCCGTGAAAGATTTGAATCCCCACGACGCTCGTCTCCACGGTGTTCGCTCGCGCGAAATCGCAGTTGACAAGGATAATAACCCTGTCACGAAGTCCATCGTGCGCCGCGAACGCATGGGTCACATTACCCTCGCGACCCCGGTCGTCCACGCTTGGTTTATGCGTGGCACCCCGAACGCCATCGGCACCCTGCTCGATTTGACCGTAAAAAACATCGAAAAAATCGCCTACTTCGCCACTTTCCTCATCACCGACGCAAAAGAAGACGAAATTAAGGCAAAACTCGACGAAATCGTAAAAACCGACTCCGCCGCCCGCGAAGCTATTCGCCTCCGCTACGAAGCCGCCGCGAAAGAAGATGGCGCCGACGACAAAAAACTCGCCGAAGCCGAAAGTAAAGAGCTCGACGACCTCCGCGCCGACACCGAGAGCAAAAAGCGTATTTTAGAAACTCTTAGAAAGGGCGCCGTCATCACCGAAAAAGATTACAACGAACTCCCCGAAGAATATGAAGACTTGATTACCGTCGAAATGGGCGCCTCGGCCATTCTGAAGATGCTCGAAGAAATCGACTTGAAAACCGCGATTGACGCCATGCGTGCCGAAATCGCCGAAACTCGTGGCCAAAAACAGAAACGCTTGATGAAACGCGTGAAACTCTTCGAGGGCATGTATTCCGCCGGCATCAAGCCGACCGATCTCGTCTTGACCGTCGTTCCGGTGATTCCTCCCGATCTGCGCCCGATGATTGCGCTCCCTGGCGGCCGCTTTGCGACTTCCGACCTTAACGACCTCTATCGTCGCATCATCAACCGCAACAACCGTTTGAAAAAACTCATTGAGTTGAACGCTCCCGAAGTCATCTGCCGCAACGAAAAACGTATGCTCCAAGAAGCCGTTGATGCTCTGATTGACAACTCCGCATCCCACGGTTCTCGCGCCGCTTCCTCGACCACTGGTCGCCGGAAACTGAAATCCCTCTCCGACCTCTTGAAAGGGAAGCAGGGTCGTTTCCGCCAGAACCTCCTCGGTAAACGTGTTGACTACTCTGGTCGCTCGGTTATCGTTGTCGGTCCGGAATTGAAACTGAACGAATGCGGCCTCCCGAAACAGATGGCATTGGAACTCTTTAAGCCCTTCGTCGTCTCTTGGCTCATCCAAAACGGCCACGCCACGAACATCCACTCCGCCTCTCGTCTCATCGAAACTGGCGAGTCGATTATCTGGGACGGTCTCGACGAAGTGATTAAGGGTAAATACGTCATCTTAAACCGCGCCCCGTCGCTCCACCGCCTTTCGCTCCAGGCCTTCCAGCCGAAGTTGATTGATGGTCGCGCCATCCAGCTTCACCCGCTCGTGGCTTCCGGCTTCAACGCCGACTACGATGGTGACCAAATGGCCGTCCACCTTCCGCTCTCCGAAGATGCCCAGAACGAAGCTCGCGAGCTCATGGCCGCCGGGAAAAACCTCTTGAAACCGGCCGATGGCGCCCCTGTTCTCGCTATCTACCAGGACGTCGTCCTCGGTATCTACTACTTGACTTACGACAAGCCTGGCACCGACACGAAAGACGTGAAAGCCTTCTCCTCAATCTACGAAGCCGAAATGGCCTATGACCAGGGCTTGATCGAACTCCAAACCCCAATCCGCGTCTTCACGAAGAAAGAAATCCGGAACACTACTCTTGGCCGCGTCATCTTTAACGAAATCCTCCCCGAGGATTACCCCTATGACAACTCGGTCCAGACTTCAAAACAACTGAAAAAAGTCATGGCCGACGTTTACGACCTCTATGGCGCCGAAACTACCGTCGCTCTCGCCGACAAGGTGAAAAATCTTGCCTTCGAATACGAGACGATAGCCAGTGTTTCGACCTGCAAAGACGACTACCCAGACTACCCCGAAATTGCCGACTTTATCGCGAAAGGCGACGCGAAAACCGCTCTGATTCAAGACCAATTTAACCAGGGTCTTATCACCGACGACGAGCGCTACCGCTTGACCGTGGACAACTGGCGCGAAATCGATGGCGAAATCTCCGACTTCTTGAAAGAAAAACTCTCCACGATGGACACCGACATCGCCGTAATGGTGAACTCCGGCGCTCGTGGTTCGATTTCGAACATCAAGCTCGCCTCCGCCGAAATCGGCATCATGGTCGACATTAACAACAACGAAATCGAGCTCCCCGTAAAATCGAGTTACAAAAAGGGTTTGAACACTCTCGAATCCTTCATCGCCACCCGAGGCGCCCGCCAAGGCCAGGTTTCTACCGCTCTTCGTACCGCCGACTCCGGCTACCTCACCCGTCGTCTCGTTGACGTCGCCCAAGACGTCTTCACAACCGACGAAGAAGGTGTCGAAGACCCCGGCTTCACCGTTTATCGCTCCGAGTCCGACGATTCCGGTATTCCTTTCGAGGATCGCATCGCCGGCCGCTACACCGCCGAACCCGTCCCGGGCTACGTCGGCGACGACGAACTCATCACGAAGCCCATCGCCGAACAAATTGCGAATGACATGAACATCGACTCCGTAAAAATCCAATCCGTCCTCTCGACCAAGGCCGTTGACGGCATCCCGAGGAAGGCTTACGGTATCGATATGTCCACTCGCTCCCTCGTCGCCGCTTACGAACCAGTCGGCGTCATCGCCGCTCAGTCTCTCGGTGAACCTGGCACCCAGCTCACCCTCGATACGAAACACGGCTCCGGTCTCGCCGGTTCCGGTGCTATCGCTCGCGGTCTTCCGCGCGTCGAGGAGCTTCTCGAAGCTCGCCCGCCGAAGGGCCAAGCTTGGGTCTCCCCGATTGCTGGCGTAGTCGAAGCCTGGGAAGACGGCAACCACTACATCGTCCAAATCACCCCGACCGCCGGCGAAACCACCCGTTTCGCTCTCGACGGTCGCAAGGCGAAGGTAAAAGACGGTAAAACCGTGAAAACCGGCGACGTCCTCGCCGCGAAGGCCAAAGGTGCCGAGCCCATCATCGCTCCTTTCGACGGCAACGTCCAGCTCGTTGACGACGCGATTATCCTCGTCGCCGCCGCGAACTCCGCCGTCCGCGTCGAAATCCCGGGCGACGCCGAGCTCGTCGTGAAGAGCAACGACTCCGTCGAAGCTGGCGACCGCCTGACTACGGGCTCCTTGAACCTCCAAGACCTCTTGAAATACAAGGGCATCGAGGCCACCGAACGCTACATTATGAACGACGTCCTCTCGGTCTATTCCGCCCAGGGCCACGAAATCTCCCCGAAGCACCTCGAAATCATCATCCGCCAGATGTTCTCTCGTGTGATGATCGAAGATGCCGGCGATTCTCGCTTCGTCTCTGGCGACATCGTTTCGACCGCCGCCGCCGTCCACGAAAACGAGGAACTTGAAATCGCGGGAAAGACCCCCTGTACCTATTCCCAGCTCCTCCTCGGCATCACGAAGGTCTCGATCTGGTCCGACTCCTTCCTCTCCGCCGCCTCCTTCCAAGACACCACCCGCGTCCTCATCAACGCCGCCATCAACGGTCGCGTCGATAGTCTCCGTGGTCTCAAGGAAAACGTCATCATCGGCCGGAAAATCCCCGTCGGTACTGGCGTTACTCCGCTCCCGCGCGAAGAAGCCCCGACCGAAGCCGACCTCGAGGGAATGTAGCCCCAAAGCCCCCGAAAGGGGGCTTTTTTGTGCCCTTATGCTTGCATCTTCGACCTCCCCGGTAACGTCGAACGCATCGGCACCGACATCCGCGAATATCTTCACCACAAAGACGTCGCCGAGCGTCGCCTCTGGTTCAACACTTCCGTAACCAGCTTGGAATATGCCGACACTCCACTCTGTGACACTCTGCTTGTGACCGACATCGTCCACCACATCATCCAATACAACCGCGACGACGACGGCATGCCCGTCGAAAATCGCAACTTCGATGTCCAGTATCCTCTAATCCTCTCGACCATTGACTCCTGTTATCAGGGGTCATTTTCTATATTTTGTGTTCTGCCTATTGACTTTTTATTCCGTTTGTGGTATAATTAGGTCATAACCTGATTTCTCAGTAAATCAGAGTACATTAGAGGAGGGAAACCCATGAAAACCTTAGCACCCAATACCGAATTCGCCATTGAAGGCAACTTCCTTTACCTAAAAGAAGGTAAAGAGTCCTACCGCCTGTTCCACACCGCCGGAGTCATCTCCGACAACGTCGCCGTTATGCGCTCCGAATCTGGGCGTCTCTTTGCCGCTTCCACCGAAGATAAGGAAGAAGCCGGTCGCTTCCTGATCGTGCCTTCCGCCTTCCTGGTCTGGAGCGGCTCCGCGAAGTATCGCGTCGATCCGGTCGAAGACCCGTCCGGAAAATGGTTGCTCCTCTCTATTGAGAGCGAGGGCCTCTCCGACCTGGAGAAATCTCTGGACCTGGACGCGAAATACGGCCCCGTTACTCTGTGCGAGCACGTCAGGTTCTGGACCATCAAGGGCGACGAAATTACCCACGTCGAGTCCTATGACGACTACGACCTGGCGCTCCATAACAAGACTATGGCGGGCCCGGTCCCGACCTGGGACCGCGACGCGAAGTGTTACAGCTTCACTCCCGAAGACTGGCAGCCACTCGTGCTCCGCCTCGAGAAGGGAAAAAACGCCGCCTTCGCCTCTGATGACTGGCATCCCGCTCACGCTACCACCGAAAACCCCTTTGCCTGACATTTTCCTCCCCATGGCCCCCGTTTACGCGGGGGCCTAACCATTTCTAAAATCCTGTGGAAAACTCCCTCTTGACAATTGTAAAAATCTCGCTTATACTAATATCAGTTCATTTTGAACAAGGCTAACTGCGAGCCAACACATAAAGTTGAGAGCTTCTATGTTCAAAAATCGCCCCCTGGGCGTTTTTTGGTGCTTTCTCGAGCATTTCCTAAGAAAACGAAGAAAACCTCTTCCATTTTTGTTCAACCTGTGATATAATATGGTCATTCATCGTAATTTGAATACAGATGACTCGAAAAGCCTAAAAAGGAACTCTCGATAATCTGGTTTTATTAATGTAAAAATGGGAAAGGAACCATGCAAGTCATTCTCGGCACCAAAATTGGTATGACCCAAATCATCGGCGATGATGGTCTTGTGACGCCCGTCACAATCCTCGCTGCCGGCCCCTGCACAGTGACTCAGATCAAAACCCTCGAAAACGATGGTTATGAAGCTGTTCAGCTGGGCTACGGTTCGGGTAAGAATCTGAGCAAGTCGGTTGCTGGCCACGCGAAAAAGGCCGGCGAAAACATCAATCCGAAATTCCTCCGCGAATTCCGTGGCACTGCGGGCGAACTGAAACTCGGTGACCAAATCACCGTCGAATCGTTCAACCTCGGCGACAAAGTTAGCGTCACCGGCACCTCGAAAGGTAAGGGTTTCGCCGGCACTGTGAAACGCTGGAATTTCAACGAATCTCGTAACACGCACGGTTTCAAAGGCGACATTCGAAAAGTCGGTTCGATCGGTTCGATGTACCCCCAAAAGGTCTTCAAGGGCAAGCGCATGCCTGGCCGCATGGGCGGTGATCGCGTTACCGTGAAAAACCTCGTTGTCGCTTTCATTGACAAAGAGAAAAACCTGTTGGGTTTGAAAGGCGCTGTCCCCGGCCCGAACAAAGGTCTCGTAATCGTCGAGGGAAAGGACTAATATGGCTGAACTTGACAAATCCATCTTTAACGTAGAAGTCGAAAATCACGAACTCATCAAAGTCGCCTACGACGCTTATCTTGCCAACTCCCGCTCCGCCCACGCGAAGACGAAAACTCGCGCCGACGTCCGCGGTGGTGGCAAAAAGCCCTGGAAACAGAAAGGCACCGGTCGCGCTCGCTTTGGCTCGACTCGTAACCCCATCTGGCGCCACGGTGGTATCGCCGGCGGTCGCACTGGCAACGAAAACTTCGAGAAAAACTTGAGCCGCTCCGCGAAACACGTCGCCATCCGCCAAGCTCTCTCTCTGAAAAACGCCGAAAAGGCCGTTGTTATGAAAGACCTGAAATTCACCGGCAAGACAAAAGACCTCGCGACTGACTTGAAAGATTACGAGGGCAAGAACATTCTTCTCGTCGTTTCCGAAAAAACCGACGAAAATCTCCGCTCTTCGAACAACATCGCGACCTTGAAACTTGTCCGCGCAACTTACCTCAACGTTTTCGACATCATGAATGCCGACGTCGTTATCTTTACTGCCGAAGGCCTAAAAGCCACGACTACCTGGCTCAAGGAGGATAAATAATGGCTAAAATTACTACCACCAAAGAAGCCGCGAAAAAACCGGTGAAAGCCGAGAAGCCCGCGGAGAAAAAGACCGAGAAAAAAGTCGAAAACGCCCCGATTAAACTCCATTTAATCGAGCCGCGCGAAACCGAGAAAACCTATCTCGTCGAAAAATATCGCACTTATGTCTTCCCGGTCAATTCTTCAATTTCGAAACAGTCCATCGCTGACCTCATCGAAAAAGAATTCAACGTGAAAGTTGCGAAAGTCCGCGTCTTAAACCGCAAGGGCAAAAAGATGCTCTATATGAAGACCCGCCGCGCTTCCGCGATTACCACTCACGCGAACCAAAAATACGCTTACGTGACCTTGAAAGAGGGTTCGAAGATTAAATTATCCTCCGAACAGACCGAAACGGAAGCTGAAAAGAAGGAGAAGAAGTAATGAGTATTAAAGCTTATCGCCCCACTACTCCGGCTCAGCGTCAAAAGACGACCCAGGATTTCGACCAGATTACGACGAAGAAACCCATGAAGTCGCTCTTGAAGTCGAAAAAACAACAAGCCGGTAAAAACAACCAGGGTCGCATTACCGTTCGCCATCGCGGCGGCGGTGTGAAACGCCACTATCGCCTCTTGACCCACAACCTCCCGAAAAACATGACCTATACCATCATGGAAATCGAATACGATCCGAACCGCTCGGCTCGCATCGCTCGGGTGAAAGACGAAAACGACGAATATTACTACGTCATTGCCGACACCAACATGAAAAAAGGTGCCACTTTCAAGACTGGCGAAAAAGCCCCGATCGAGGCGAGCAACCGCCTTCCCCTGAAACAAATCCCGGTCGGTTCCGAAGTTTACGCTATCGAACTCACTCCTGGCAAAGGCGCCCAGATGATTCGCGCCGCCGGTGCTTCCGCCCAACTCATGGCGAAAGAAAACGGCTACGCTACTCTCCGCCTCCCCTCTGGCGAAGTTCGTAAAGTTCTCGAAACTTGCGAAGCCAGCCTCGGCGTCGTCTCCAACCTCCAGCACCAGAACGTCCAAATCGGTGCCGCCGGTCGCCGCCGCCGCAAAGGCATTCGCCCGACCGTCCGCGGTGTCGTGATGAACGCTTGTGACCACCCGCACGGTGGTGGTGACGGTGGCCGTCACGGTTCTGGTAAACCTCCGCGCACTCCGTGGGGTCAGCTCACCTTGGGTTATCAAACTCGTCACAATAAGAAAACTAATCGTCTAATCGTGACCTCGCGCCACGAAGGAAAGAGGAAATAATGAGTCGTTCTCTGAAAAAAGGTCCTTTTGTTGACCTTAAACTCGCGAAGAAGGTAGCCGCCCTCTCCCCGGACGACCGCAAGGTCATCAAAACTTGGGCTCGTTACTCGACCATCTCTCCCGAAATGGTCGGTCACAGCTTTGCCGTCCACAACGGTAAAGATTTCATCACCGTTTTTGTTTCCGAAAACATGGTCGGTCACAAACTCGGCGAATTCGCGCCTACCCGCAAATTCCGCCGCCATGGCGGTAAAAAGGCTGCTGAAGCCGCCGCTGCCGCTGCGAAAGGAGGCAAGTAATGGCCGAAACTAAGACCCACTTTGCCGTGGCTTACGAAAAGGGAATTATCTCCCAGCCCCGCAAAACTTCCATCGTCGCCGCGCTCGTCCGTGATCGCTATGTCGCCGACGCCGTTGTCATTTTAAACAACACCCCGCGCCGCGCCGCGAAATACGTCAAAAAAGCTATCGAATCCGCCAACGCGAATCTCTTGAACAATTCCGGCGTTTCGATTGACCCGAAGACCATCCGCATTGCCCGCATCTCTGTTACTGCCGGCAAGCGTCTCCGCCGCTACGTCCCCGCTTCCCGCGGTCGCGCCCTCCCGTATGAACTCATCCGAAGCAACATCTTCGTCGAAGTTGCCGGTGAAGAAAAAGTTAAGAAAGAGGAGAAGAAATAATGGGACAGAAAGTTAACCCAGTCTCTTATCGCCTCCAAGTGAACCACAACTGGTCCTCGAAATGGTTTTCCAGAAAAGCCGATTTTAAGACCTGGCTCATCGAAGACGCGAAAATCCGCGACTTGATTGAGGAGCGCTTCAAATCCCGCCCCACCGTCGCGAAAATCAACATCGAGCGCAGCCCGAACCTCACGACCATCACGATCGAGACCGCGAAAGCTGGTGCCGTCATCGGTAAACAAGGCGCCGGAATCAACGCTTTAAGAAAAGACCTCGAAAAAATCGTGAGCGGCGCCATCCGCGTCAACGTCGAAGAAATTCGTAAACCCGAATTGAACGCGAAGTTAGTCGCCGAAAACATCGGTTTCGAACTCGGCAAGCGTATGAACTACCGCCGCGCCGTGAAAATGGCTCTGCAGTCCACGATGGCTGCCGGCGCCAAAGGTGTTCGCATCGAGGTCGCTGGTCGTTTGAACGGCGCCGAGATGTGCCGCCGCGAAAAGTTCATCGAGGGCTCTGTGCCTCTTCACACTCTTCGCGCCGACATCGATTTCCACTGTCACCACGCCCCCACCACCGCTGGTATCATCGGTGTAAAGGTCTGGATTTACAAAGGAGAGAAATAATATGGCTATTTTACTTCCTGCGCGTGTCGCACACAGAAAAGTGAGAAAAGGCAAAAACGCCGGCACAGCTTCTCGCTGCAACACCGTCGCCTTCGGCGAATGGGGGCTCATGTCCCTCGAAAACGAACGCGTGAACTCGCGCCAAATCGAGGCCGCCCGCCAGTCCATCACCAAGTTCTTAAAACGTGGCGGAAAGCTCTGGATTCGCATCTTCCCCCACGTCCCAGTTTCGAAAAAACCGCTCGACGTTAAAATGGGTTCCGGTAAAGGCGAACCTCAGTTCTACGTCGCGAAGGTGAAAGCTGGCACCGTGATGTTTGAAGTTGCTGACATCTCCGAGGCCGACGCCAAAGAAGCTCTCCGTCTCGCTGGTCACAAATTACCCGTTCGTACCAAAATAATTAAGAAAGAGGAGTTTTAATATGATCCACACTCTGATTGGGACCGTTTCCTCCGCCAAACGCGACAAAACTATCACTGTCGCCGTCGTCGAACGGGAAACTCATCCCTTGTATCGGAAGCAGTACACTCGCACCCGGAAATATTCTGCCGACGATCCGAAAAACGAGGCGAAAGAAGGCGATCGCGTCGAAATCGCTGCCTGCCGTCCTGTTTCCAAAACTAAATCCTACCGTCTCGTGAAAGTTCTCGAGCACGCTCACGGCAAAGTCGAACTAAAAGACGAAGTCTTGGGCATTGAGAAAGAGGAGGAAGAGTAATGTTACAACAAGAATCTCGTCTCAAAGTCGCCGACAACTCCGGCGCAAAAGAGCTGGGGCTTATCCGCGTCCTCGGCGGCACCCGCGCTCGCTACGCTCGCGTTGGCGACATCGTTACCTGCTCGGTCAAAGAGGCTTCCCCGACCGGCGGCGTGAAGAAAAAAGCCGTCGTAAAAGCCGTTATCGTCCGCAGCGTGAAACCAATTCGCCGTCCCGACGGTTCCTCGATTCGTTTCGATGAGAACGCCGCCGTCTTAATCAACGACGACAAGACCCCGCGTGGTACCCGCGTCTTCGGGCCCATCCCGCGCGAACTTCGCGATCTTGGCTTTTCCAAAATCATCAGCTTAGCTCCGGAGGTCCTCTAATGAAAACGAATGATAAAGTCAAAGTCATCGCCGGCGCCCACAAAGGCCACGAAGGGAAAATTCTCTCCGTCAACCGAAAAACCAACCGCGCCGCTGTCGAAGGCCTCCCGACCATCACCCGCAATTTGAAACGTAGCCGTTTCAATCCCATGGGTGGCAAAAAGGAGCTAAAAACAACCATCGATCTTTCTAATCTCAAACTCATTGAGAAGAAAACGGAGAAGAAATAATGGCTGAAACCTATGAACCGCGTTTAAAAACGCTCTATAACGACAAGAAAAAAGATTTGCAAAAATCTTTGAACTTAAAAAACGTCAACGAAGTTCCGCGCCTTGTAAAAATCGTTGTGAGCTCCGGTGTCGGCAAAAAACGCGAAGACAAGCGTTTTATGGAAACTGTCGAATTGACGCTTTCCCGCATCACTGGCCAAGCTCCGACCTCTCGTATTGCGAAAAAGTCCATCGCGACCTTTAAGATTCGCAAAGGTCTCGGCGCTCCGCTCGGCTATCTCGTGACTCTTCGCAATGACAAGATGTACGAATTTGCCGACCGTCTTATTTCCGTCGCTCTCCCGCACGTTCGTGATTTCCACGGTGTCCCGACCACGTCTTTCGACGCCCAGGGCAACTACAGCCTCGGCCTCACCGAGCAAACCGTCTTCCCGGAGATTTCCTTCGAAGACGCCGCCGTTTTACACGGTCTTGAGATCACTTTCATTATTAAAAATGGCAGCCAAGAAGGAAGCCGGAAGCTTCTTGAGCTCTTTGGTATGCCTTTCGCAAAGGAGAATAAATAATGGCCAAAACTTCCGCTATTTTGCGCGACGAGAAGCGCCAGAAACTCTACAACAAATACAAAGACAAGCGTGCTGCCCTGAAAGCCGCCGGAGACCTCGACGCTCTCCAGAAACTTCCGCGCAACTCGAGCCCCACGCGTCTTAAAAATCGCGACCTCTTGGATGGTCGCCCTCGCGCCTACATGCGTCGTTTCGGCCTCTCTCGCATTAACTTCCGGGAAAAAGCCTCCCGTGGCGAAATTCCTGGTGTAACTAAGAGTAGCTGGTAGGAGAAAGGAAGAATATGATATCAAATCCCACAGATCAAATCGCCGATTTAATCACGCGCATTCGTAACGCGATTGCCGTCGGCAAAACCGAAATTCGCCTTCCTTCGTCGAAACTCAAAGTCGCCGTGGTCGAAGAGCTGAAAAACACCGGCTACATCACGAACTACAACGTCGAAGAGACTACTCCCCGGAATACTCTTCACGTCGTAATTAACTCTGAAGGTGAAAACGCCAAAATCGGTTCCATCGAGCGCGTCTCGAAACCGGGTCGCCGCGTTTACAGCTCCGCCGAAAAAATCCCCGTGGTGAAGTCCGGCCGCGGTCTCGTCCTCATTTCGACTTCGAAAGGCATCATGACCGGCCAAGCCGCCAAAGAGGCGCATCTCGGTGGCGAAATCTTAGTCAAGATTTACTAAAGTCCACGAAAAAATAGAACTTTGGACTAAAAGTTCTATTTTTTATGCTAAAATAAAATTATGAATCAGATTTTTAAGCGTACCAAAATCCTCGCAACCGTCGGTCCCGCCATCAATTCTCCCGAAAAAATTGAAGAGATTATCATGTCCGGCGTGAACGGTTGTCGTCTCAATTTTTCCCACGGTTCCTACGAAGAACGTGATGCCCAAATTTCCTGGATTCGTGCTGCCGCCGAGAAAAAAGGCCGCAGCGTCGCCATTCTCCAAGACCTCCAAGGCCCCAAAATCCGCCTCGGGAACTTGAAAGATAACCATTTTGACGTGAAATCCGGCGACGAAATCATCCTGGACTACTCTCTCACCGAACACGACGGCGGGAATTTCCTCCCCGTGCAATATAACTTAGCCGAAAAAGTCAAAGTCGGCGAGCCGATTTCGCTTTTCGACGGCAAAATTAAAGCCAGCGTCATCGAAATCTGCTCCGACACCGCGATAAAGATTAAAATCGAAAACGACGGCTTTCTAATGAGCCACAAGGGCCTCAATCTCCCCGACACCGATTTCGGCGGCGACATCATCACTGAAAAAGATCTCGCCGACATCGAATTCGGCGCCTCGCGCGACTTCGACTACGTCGCCATGAGCTTCATCCAGACTGCCGACGACATCGACAAGCTTCGCCAAATCCTCGTTTCTCACGGCTCCTCCGCCCAAATCATCGCCAAAATCGAAACCAAATCCGCCATTTCCCCGAAAAATCTCGAAGCCATCGTCGAGACCGCCGACGGCATCATGATTGCCCGCGGCGACATGGCCGTCGAAGCCGGCACCGAGGTCGTCCCGATTGTCCAGCGAAAACTCGTCGCCCTCTGTCGCAAGCACTCGAAACTTTGCATTGTCGCGACCCAGATGATGGGCTCCATGGTCGAAAATCCCGAACCTTCTCGCGCCGAAGCTTCCGACGTCGCCAACGCCGTCATCCAAGGCGCCGATGTCGTTATGCTCTCCGACGAAACCGCCAACGGCAAATACCCCGTCGAAGCCGTGAAAGCCATGAAGAAAATCATTCTCTACACTCAGAGTAACGCCGAAGTAACGCCTCTGGACACCATGGTGACCGGCATCTCCGAGACTTACGACGCCATTTCCGCCGCCGCCTCGCACCTCGCCGACGAACTCGACGCCGACGCCATCATCTGCGAAACCGCCTCTGGCGCCACCGCCGCCGCCATTTCCGCCCAGCGCCCCCACTCCCCGATTATCGCTGTGACCGGCAACGCCCGCGTCGCCAACCAGCTCGCCCTGTCCTACGCCACCTCCGCCTTCGTCCGCCCCTACGACACCGATTACGGCATCGCTCTCGCCGAAGAGCTCTATAAATCTGGCTTCTTGAAGACCGCTCGCGAAGACGGCCCGCTCGTCATCGTCGTTTCCGGCACTGCCAAGAGCCAAATCGGCGGCACCGACACCATCAAAGTCCGTCAAATAGTAAAAGAATAGGAATATATGAAAACTCTAGATACCCTTAACCCCAAAGGTAAAATTATTTTAGTCCGCACTGACTACAACGTGCCGATAAAAGACGGCGCCGTCGACGGCGACCTGCGCCTCCGCGCCTCTTTCCCGACCATTGAATACCTGAAGAAAAAAGGCGCGAAAAAAATCATTTTAATTTCCCACCTCGGTCGCCCCGAGGGAACGAGAAAGCCCGAACTTTCTCTGAAACCCGTGGCGAAACGCCTCGCCGAACTCCTCGAAGGCACTCCCGTGAATTTCGTTGACGACGTCTCTGGCCCCGACGTCGAATCCGCCGTCGCGAGCCTGAAACCCGGCGCCATTCTCCTCCTCGAAAATCTCCGCTTCTTCCCGGGAGAAGAGAAGAACTCCGAATCTTTCGCCGAAGAAATCGTCGATTCGATTCACCCCGACGCTTTCGTCCAGGACGGTTTCGCCGTTATCCACCGCGCTCACGCCTCGACCGACGCCATCACTCGTCTCGTCCCGTCCTACGCTGGCCTTCTCGTCGAGTCCGAAGTCGAAAAACTCTCCGCCGTGAAAAATAACCCGAAAAAACCGCTCGTCATCCTCATTGGCGGCGCCAAAGTTGACGATAAACAGCCTCTAATCGACAAGTTTAAAACCGTCGCCGACAAAATCCTCGTGGGCGGGAAAATCGCCGCCGATGGCTTCAGCTCAATCGACAAAAACGTCTTAGTCGCCGAAGATTTCGACGAAGACGCCGAAGGCGCGAAACTAGACATCGGCCCGAAATCCACCGCCGACTTCGTCGGAGCCTTAAAGTCCGCCAAAACCGTCATCTGGAACGGCACTATGGGCAAGGTCGAAGACTCCGCTTTCTCCACCGCCTCCGAAATCATCTGCCGCGTTCTCGGCGAGAACCCCGACATTAACTCCGTCATCTGCGGCGGCGATACCACTTCTTTCGTCGAATCCGAACAGAAAAAGCACCCCGAATTGAACTTCTCTCTCGTTTCGACCGGTGGTGGTGCCGCTCTTGAATTCCTCGTGAAACCCACTCTCCCCGGCCTCGCTGCCCTCGAGGAAGCCTAGCCCTCCATTAGGCCTAAGCTTGACTTTTTCTCGAAAGTGTGCTATAATTAAATATTACCCTTTTTTCTTTTTCCGTGTTATAATTTCCTTATGGCAAAAATTATTTGCATTACCAACCAAAAAGGTGGTGTTGGAAAAACCACCACTGCCGTCAATGTCTCCTATTATCTTGCCAAATCGAAATTCCGCGTCCTCTTAATCGACATCGACCCCCAGGGAAACTCCACCTCCGGCCTCGGCATCGACAAATCCACCCTAAAAAAATCCATGACCGAACTCATGGTCGATCAGGCCTCCTTCTCCGAAATCATCGTAAAAACCAAATACAAAAACCTCGACCTCGCCCCCACCACCCCCGAACTCAGCAACGCCGAAGTCGAAATGACGAAACTCGACTCCCGCTTCACCATCTTAAAAAAGCGCCTGAAATTCATCCAAGATTCTTATGATTACATCATTATTGACTCTCCGCCCTCCCTCTCTCTCCTCACCGTGAATGCGATGATTTCCTCAAACTTCCTCCTCCTCCCCGTCCAAACCGAATTTTACGCCCTGGAAGGCGTCGCCCAACTCCTCGAGTCCATGAAACTCGTAAAAAAGGTCAACCCCGATCTGAAACTCCTCGGTGTCGTCGCCACCATGTTCGACCGCCGCACCTCTCTCTCGACTCGCGTCCTCGCCGAAATCCAAAAATACTTCAAGTCCAAAGTTTTTGAAACCGTCATCCCGAGAAACGTCCGCATCGCCGAAGCCCCCTCCCACGCCGTCCCTGTCGGCGACTACGACCACTTCAGCAAAGGCGCTCGCGCCTACCGCGATCTTACCAAAGAAATCATCGAAAGAACGAAAGGACAAAAATGAAAGACGCCCTTGGCCGAGGTTTCTCCGACCTCATCCCCGACAATTTATTCGACGACGAATTCGACCCGACCGCCAGTGAAGACTCCGCCGTCTCGACCCTGACCGAACTGCCTTTAGATAGCATCCTCCCCGACCCCGACCAACCCCGAAAAACCCTCGACGAAGAAGCCCTGAATCTCCTCGCCGAGTCCATTAAATCCTCCGGCGTCCTCCAACCCATCGTCGTCACGAAAACCGCCAGCGGAAAATATCTCATCGTCGCCGGCGAACGCCGTTATCGCGCCTCCATCCTCGCCGGGCAAAAAACCATCCCCGCCATCATCCGCACAATCGACGACCAACACCGCCTCGAGCTCTCCGTCATCGAAAATGCTCAACGCGAAGACCTCGCGCCCCTCGAACTCGCCACCGCCTACGCGAAGCTCCAGTCCCAGTTCAATTTGAGTACAAAAGATATCGCCAAAAAAATCGGCAAAAACAAAATCACTATCGAAAACACCATGCGGCTCCTACGGCTCCCCGATTTTGCCAAAGAAACCATGATAAAATACCACTTGAGCGAGGGAATCATGCGCCCCCTCGTCTCCGCCGACGAAAAACTTATCGAAAAAATCCTCCCGAAAATCATCGATGGCAGCTACAACGTCCGCATGGTCGAACTCGCCGTGAAGTCTGAAAAGCCGAAAAGCTCCGACGCCGTCCTGAAATCCCGCGAATCCTCCGCCACCGAGCTCCACCTCATGAACTCCCTAAAAACTTTCCACCCCACCCGCGTCAAAATCAAGTCCCGCTCTCTGACTTTCTCTTTCAAGTCCGAGAAAGACCTAAAATCCTTCTTAAAAACCCTAAAATAATGTATAATGTTAATGTCTATTCATACCTCGGTCACCGAATAGATTATCCATAGCTCTTACTATCGTCATTTATAGTTTGAGCCAGGTGCCAATAAATCGGGCACGCATAAATGACTCCAAAAATTTAATTTACGGAGTTGATTTATGAAAACTACTAACCAAAAAACTGAACGCGTCGAGGTCATGGCCCTTTTCGGCTATGAAATGACACCTTGCGAGCCCCTTTCTTTCCGTCGCCAAAGCGATGCGAAAGAAATCGAAGTGCAAGAGCTTTTGAGCTCGAGCATCAAGTTCGTCGGCAGTGATGTAATCCATCTCTTCGACGTCAAGGCTCTCGGGAAAAAACTTCGCCTTGCGTTCAACGCCAAATCTCTGGCGTGGTCGCTCATCGCGTGACCGTTTCAGCCCCGAGCGAAAACTCGGGGCTGTTTTTTGAAATTGTTATGCTATAATTATGCTTATGGATAACTTAACTATTTCAAACATTCGCGCAAGACAAATTTTAGATTCGCGTGGCAACCCGACCGTCGAAGCCGACGTGCTTCTCTCGAGTGGCGCCGTCGGTCGCGCCGCTGTCCCTTCCGGCGCCTCGACTGGCTCCGGCGAGGCTCTCGAACTCCGAGATGGCGACCCGAAGTTTTACGGTGGCAAATCCGTCTTGAAAGCCGTTTGGAATGTTAATTCGAAAATTAAAGACCTCCTCGTCAACAACTCTGCCGACCAAACCACCGTTGACCACTTGATGATCGAGCTTGACGGCACCGACAACAAGTCTAAACTCGGCGCGAACGCCACTCTTGCCGTCTCTCTCGCCGTCGCGAAAGCCGTCGCCCGCACCAAAAAAATCCCCTTCTACTCTTACATTTCCGAAATCGCCGGCACTACCCCGTCTCTCCCCATGCCGATGATGAACGTCATGAACGGCGGCGCTCACGCCGACTGGTCCACCGATTTCCAGGAATACATGATTATCCCGGCATCCGCCGAAAACATCGCCGACGCTGTCCGCCTCGGCGCCGAAGTTTTCCATTCTTTGAAAAATGTTTTGAAATCTCATAATTACGTCACCACCGTCGGCGACGAAGGCGGTTTTGCTCCGAGACTCGAAAAAGGGAACAACGAACCGCTCGACTTAATCAAAGAAGCTGTCGAGCGCGCCGGCCTCGCCTTCGGCAAAGATATCAAAATCGCCATGGACATCGCCGCCTCCGAATTCAAAAACGGCGACCACTACGAACTAAAAACCAACGGCGACTGGAAATCCTCTGACGACCTCATCAACTGGTACACCTGGATTACCGAAAATTACCCCGTCGTCTCCATCGAAGACGGCCTCGGCGAAGACGATTGGGACGGTTGGAAAAAACTCACCGACCGCCTCGGAAAAAACACCCAACTCGTCGGCGACGACCTCTTCGTGACGAACACGAAGCTCCTACGAAAAGGCATCACCGAAAAAGTCGCGAACGCCATTTTAATAAAACCGAACCAAATCGGCACCTTGACCGAAACCATCGCCGCTGTCTTGGTCGCCAAAAACGCCGGCTACAACACCATCATCTCCCACCGTTCCGGCGAAACCGAAGACACCTCAATTGCTCACCTCGCCGTCGGCCTCGGCGCCGGCCAGATTAAAACCGGTTCCCTCTCCCGCTCCGAGCGCATCGCGAAATACAACGAACTCATTCGCATCGCCGAAGCAAACTCTACCCTCGGCCTCTCGTCTGTGCTATAATAGTATAGATGCAAAAGCAAATTCTAGCGAACAAGCGTCGCACTGTCCATATTATTATTGCTTTTACGCTAATAATCTCTCTTTTTGGTGCCCTCATTTCCGCCCTCTCGAAAAACTGGTCCATCACCCTCATTTTCGCTATCGCCGCCCTCGCCTACGCCATTTTTCAATACTACTTTTCCGCCTCTTTTAGCACTCTCGTCTCTGGCGCCCGCCCTATCGCCGCCTCCGATGAGCCAAAGCTCTACCACATGGTTAACAACGTCGCCAATCTCGCCAAAGTCCCCGTCCCGAAAATCTACCTCATTGACGACCCCGCTCCGAACGCTTTCGCCACCGGCCGCGACCCGAACCATTCTCTCGTCGCCGTGACCACCGGTCTCTTGAAAGTCATGCCAGACGCCGAACTGAAAGCCGTTCTGGCGCACGAAATTTCTCACATTAAAAACTACGACATCCGCGTCTCGATGATCGCCTTCGGCCTCACTTCCATCGCCGGCGTCTTTTCCGACCTCGGTTTTCGCTTGATTTACTTCGGCGCCTGGAACCGCAGCAAAAACGGCGAAGAACGCAGCCCTATCGGCGTCGTTGCCCTCATTCTCGCCGCCATTGCCGCGCCTTTCGTCGCCGCCCTCGCCCAAATGGCTGTCTCCCGCGAGCGCGAATTCTTGGCCGACGTCTCCGCCGCAAATCTCCTAAACACCCCCGACCCAATGATTTCCGCCCTGAAAAACCTCGCCGACCACTCCCGCCCCATGCAACAACAAAACACCGCGACCGAAGCCCTCTTCATCAGCTCCCCGCTTCGAAAATCCATTTTCTCCGGACTTTTCTCCACTCACCCGCCCCTTGAAAAACGTATCGAACGCCTGGAGAGATTGAAAAAATGACCACCAACTTTAAAAAACACAAGTCTTTCCGCCGTTCCTACCGCGAAGATTATCTCCGCGAATTCAAGTCCGAATCTGCCATCACTCTCGCCCTCAACTCTTTCAAAATCCTCTTTAAAAACTGGAAACTTTTCTTGCCACTCCTGCTCATCTCCGTCACTCTTTTCACTGTCTTAGTCGGCCTCATGAGCGAATCGACTTACAAAAACTTCCAATCCGCCCTCGACTCTACGAGCGGCGCTGAAAATCTCGGCGGCTTTGCCCGTGCCGGACTTATTCTCGTTTCCGCCGTCACCACCGGTGGCTTCTCTGCTTTCACCGAAGTTTCCACCGTCTTCCTCGTTTTAATTTTCATTTTCATCTGGCTTACCACTATTTATTTCCTCCGCCGCCTCAAAAAGCACGAACATCCCACCCTCCGCGAAGGCCTCTATAACTCCCTTGCGCCATTTGTTTCGACCCTCATCGTCCTCTGCGCCGTCATTGTTGACTTAATTCCAGTTTTCGCCCTCACTATCGTCTATTCCACCGCTTTGAAGACTAATTTTCTCTCCACCCCTTTTTACGCCCTCATCTTCCTCATCCTCGCCGCCCTTCTCATTATCCTCTCGCTCTACTTACTTTCCCGCTCCCTGATCGCCCTCGTCGCCGTCTCCGCCCCCGGGCTTTATCCTTTCGTCGCCATCAGCACCGCCAACAAACTCATGTATTCCCGCCGTATTCATTTTCTCTCGCGCGTTTTTGTCCTCTTTTTGACTATCGCTCTTCTCTTCGCCGTCGTCCTCATTCCGACTATTATGCTCGACACTGGCCTAAAAGCCGGGAACGAAAACCTCGCCGGCTTCCCGCTCGTCCCCATTGTCATGATGCTAATGACCGTCTTTTCTTTTATCTACTCCGCCACTTTCCTCTACCTCTACTACCGCCGCCTACTAAATTACGATAAAAAGGAATTAAAACATGGAAAAAGCCGAAGCTAAAAAACGCATCGAAAAACTCCGCGAACTCATTAACGATTACCGTTACCATTATCACGTCTTAGACGAGTCCATCATGTCCGAATCCGCCGCCGACTCCTTGAAACACGAGCTCGCGAAGCTCGAAGAGCAATTTCCCGACCTTATCACTCCCGACTCCCCCACCCAACGCGTCGCCGGTCGCGCCCTCGACAAATTCGAAAAAGTAAAACACGAAAAACGCATGATTTCTCTTGCCGACGTCTTTTCTCGCGCCGAAGTCGAAGATTGGCTGGAAAGAAACAAAAAGTTGATTGCTGGCGGGAAAATCCCCGAACTTTTCACCGACATCAAAATGGACGGCCTCGCCTGCTCTCTCCAATATAAAGACGGTTTGTTCGTTCGCGCCGTCACGCGTGGCGACGGTCTCGTTGGCGAAAACGTCACCATGAACGTTCGCACTATCGAAAACGTCCCCTTAAAAATCGGCGAGCCGGGCGACGTTGAAGTCCGTGGCGAAATTATCATCTTTAAAAAAGATTTTGATGACCTAAACAAAAAGCAGCTCAAGCTGAAAGAAAAACCTTTCGCGAACGCCCGCAACCTCGCCGCCGGCTCCATCCGCCAACTCGACCCGAAAATCGCCGCTTCGCGCCCTCTGAAATTCATGGCCTACGACCTCGTAAAACCGAACTTAAGGACCCATGAAAAAGCCTACGAAAAACTTCGCGCCATGAAATTCCGCACTTCAAACGAGGATAAAGTTTTTGTCCTAAAAAACGGCTCCTACGAATGTGACGGCCAAAATCTCTTCGACTATATTAAAAATCTCGACGCTTACCGCCAAACTCTCCCCTTCAACACCGACGGCATGGTCATCAAAATCAACGACCGCGAGGTTTACGACTCCCTCGGCATCGTCGGAAAAACTCCCCGCGCCGCTATCGCTTACAAATTTCCCGCCGAAGAATCCACCACAAAAGTGAAAGACATCGTCATTTCCATCGGTCGTACCGGCGCCGCCACCCCTGTCGCCATCCTCGATCCAGTCGAAGTCGCCGGCTCCACCGTCCGCCACGCCTCCGTCCACAACGCCGACGAAATCTCCCGCCTCGATCTTCGCGTCGGCGACACCGTGATTATCTACAAAGCCGGAGACATCATTCCCCAGATTAAAACCATTTTGAGAGAACTCCGCCCCGAAAATTCCGCACCTTTCGACTACGAAAAAGCCCTGAAAGAACAATACCCCGAACTCGAATTTTACCGCCCCGAAGGCGAAGTCGTTTACCGCGTCAAAGGCGAAACCTCCGACTTCATTTTGAAGCGCGCCATCGAATATTACGCCAGCAAACCCGCCCTGAATATCGAAGGCCTCGGCGAAAAAAACGTCTCCGCTCTCGTCGATTCTGGCCTTGTGAAATCCCTCGCCGACCTCTACCGCCTCACTCCGTCCTCTGTCGCGAAACTCGAACGTTTCGCCGAACTCTCCGCGAATAACCTCGTCTCCGCCATTGAGGCCTCAAAATCTCCCGAACTTTCGAAATTTATCACCGCTCTCGGCATTCGCCACGTCGGCGCCCAAACCGCTGTCACTCTGACCAACCATTTCAAATCCCTCGACGCTCTTATCGCCTGCGAAAAAGACGAACTTCTTTTACTTTCCGACATCGGCGAAATTGTCGCCGACTCCATTCTCGCCTTCTTCGCCGACGAAGACAACCTAAAAACCCTTGAAGACCTAAAAAACCTTGGCGTTTCTCCCGTTTTTTCCGACACTTCCACCCTCCCTCTCGCCGGTCGCTCCTACATCATCTCCGGCACTCTAAAAAACTTTGACCGCGAGGCCGCCGAAGACGCCCTCCGCGCTCGCGGCGCCACTATTACCTCGAGCGTCACAAAATCCACCACCGCTCTCATCATCGGCGAAAAACCAGGGAGAAGCAAACTCGAAAAAGCAGCAAAATACAACATCCCGACCCTCACCGAGTCCGATTTTGAGAATCTAATCAAATGAACGAACTTATTCTCGTCTTAGACAACATCCGCTCGACTTACAACGTCGGCGCTGTCCTCCGCTCCGCCGAAGGTTTCGGCGTCA
Source organism: Candidatus Saccharimonadota bacterium (assembly GCA_017405265.1). Lineage (GTDB taxonomy): Bacteria > Patescibacteriota > Saccharimonadia > Saccharimonadales > Saccharimonadaceae > Nanosyncoccus. Next base: position 61,747 of record JAFRAS010000008.1, on the reverse strand, counting down.
AAAAGGTTATTTTGTCCGGTTGCACTCCGCGTTACGACGACCAAAATCTCCTCCCTCATCTTCGCGAAAAACAAAATCACGCCCTCCATAAAACCGCCTTAGGCGCCGAAAAGCTCCTCGAAATTTATACATCTGATGATATAATTTCCGATTTAAACCGTTTTAAATCAGAGGGCTTTGATATTCTCGGTCTCGAAAATAATATTAGTGACCCCCGCCTCATTTCTCTCTGTTCTCCGAACTTAAAATCCGTCCTTAAAGACCGCGCCGTCCTCATTTTAGGCGAAGAAACTCATGGAATAGATTATACCATATATGATATAATTGGCTATTTTATCGAGATTCCCATGCGTGGCAAAAAGGAGTCCTTCAACGTTTCTGTCGCCGCCGGTATTGCTCTTTTTGCCCTGACAAATTTATAACAAAAATCCCAGAAAATCTTTAAAATAGAGTAAAAATAGCACCGCTCCGCCGCCCGACAAAATCATCAGTGTCAATCTCTGCGAAATCGCTCTTCTGCGCAACCATTGGCGAAACTTTCCTGGCCGCGCTTTTCCGTCAATAATAATCTCCACCGCGCTCGTCTCTCCACTAATCCGCCACCTCTCCCCTCCTGCCCGATCGAGCGACCAAAAAATCCCAAATACAATCACAACGACCGCGAGAATCCACACGAGCTCCACCACTCCTCCGCCCCGCACAATATTTATAATATTATTAAAATCCGCAAAATCGGAAAGTTTCAAAGCTCCCGCCCCCGCCAGCATCTTATCTACATGAATTTGTGTAAACCACAACAAAATCACCGAAAGCGCCCCCGCTCCAATAAACAACCTCCGCGTCACCCCATAAAAAAACATCACAAAAAACGAGAATAACGCAAAAAGACCTAAGAAACCCCTCGGATTCTCGGCAATTATCCTAATCGTGTCCGCCCCGTTGTGACAATAATAACGAAAAACCGCCAAAAACGCCAATCCCCCCGCGATTAAGAAAATCGCGAGGAGATTAAAGATAACTTTTTTGGCGCCCCTCATTATTCTTCCGTCACGAGCTTCTCACCCTTGAGTTTTGAAGCGAAGTCCGAAAGATAGAAGCCGATAATTCCGCCAATCATCGGGAATACTGCGTAGGTCACGAGTGCTTTGCCAATTCCGGCCAAAATCTGCCCCACATTATCGCCCTCAGACGGGAAGATTTGATACATCAAAGCTACCGCCGGGTTCATGATGTAGTTGTTGGAAAGACCGAGGAAGTTGCCCGAAATGAAGAGGCCGAGCACCAACGCCGTCACGACGCCGCCAGCCACCACAATCGCAAAGGTCAACACCGAGCGACGATATTGCAAAGCGCGCGCAAAAGCAAAACCGATAATCAAAGCGCCGCAGATTTCAACCAAAGTCGTAATCCAATACGTCGCATCCGTAGTCGCCGCCATCGTCGGCAAGGTGCCAATTTCGTTTCCTGCAACTCTGAAAGCCGAAAGGATTCCAAAGGCCGCCCCCGCACCAAGCACCTGCGCCAAGATATACAAAACGCCACGAATCGCCGAAATACGCCGCGTCGCCATCATCCCGGCCGTCACAATCGGGTTAAGATGCGCGCCCGAAAGCGTGTAAATTGCCATATAAATCGCAATCATCGCAAGCATGATATAGAGAATATAATTCGCACCGAAAGTCATCATAAGAATCGTAATCATCAAGGTGCCGATAAATTCGCCAATCAGCGCAGCGTAAACTTTCTTATCTTTGAAAATAGTCAAAATATTCTCATTTGCGTCATATTTTCGTGCAAAGATGCTATTCGCACTAATTTTCTCAGCTCTTTCAGCTCTCGCTTTGCGCTTTTCGGCTTTTTTCAACTCTTTTTCGTAGGCTTTTTTCTCCGACTCATCGTCCTCGTCATCTTCATCGTCTTCATCCTCGTCGTCCTCGTCATAATCTTCATCATCATCTTCCTCGGAATCATTATCAGAGTCCTCAACTTCTTCTTCAGAGTCCTCAGAATCTTCGGAGTCGTCAGATTCTTCGGTATCTTCAGAATCTTCTTCGGTCTCATTGTCGGCTTCTTCCGTCGCCTCAACTTCCTCAGTCTCCTCGACTTCTTCCGTCTCGGTCGCCTCATCGTCTTCGGCCACAACCTCCGCCTCTTCGATTTCTTTTTCTTCTTCCACCACTTTATTTTTGCGGGCTGTCTCTCTAGACTGCTCTGCCGTTCGCGAGGAATTGCGGTTCCTCTTCTTGGATTTAGCCATAAAGCCTCCTTAAACTGATATGTTTTCATTGTAGCACATCTATGCTAAAATGGAAGAATAAATTATCTTAAAAAAGGAAAATTATGGGCGTCATCGTCAATAAAACCGATCAAAACTCCGAGCTTGACCGCCGTATCGCCGCCGACCTGCGCGAAAAAATGGAAGAAGCCGGGAAGCGCGAGGCCGAAATCGATTTTACCGACAAAGAAGAGCTAAAAATGACCACCGAAAAGACCCATCACTTTGCCTGGCTCTGGCTTTTGCTCCTTCTTCTCGCCGCCGCCGCTATCATCGCTATTGTCTTCTCTTCCTCCCCTCCCCTCCCCCAGATGACTACCCCAACTCCCGCTTCTGTGTTATAATATATACATGAGGCTTCCTAAAAGAAAATATCTATCGCCTCTCCTTCCGCTTGCCATTCTTTTGTTTGGTCTGGTTTTTTCGTGGTTTTTCCGACTTATTCCTGTCGCCTCTGCCGAAGACAGCGAAGCTAAGAACTCCGCCGTGATTGGCGAATCCCACTTCGTCACCGTCTTTGCCGACGGCGAGCGCCTCATTATTCGCACTACCGCCGAAACCGTTGAAGAAGTCTTGGACCGCCTCGACATCGTCCGCGGTCCTTCCGACCTCATCGAGCCGTCTCTCGACACTAAGATCGACGCCGACCACTTCTATATTAATATCTATCGCGCCCACCCCGCCCTCCTTATCGTTGGCGACGAAACTAAATACTTCGAAACCGCCTCTTTCGACCCCAAATATATCTTCACTTCCGCCGGTATCACCGTTTATGACGGCGACGAAATCTCCGAGGCGAAAAACTCCCTCGCTCTCGAATCTGGCATTTCTTATGCTTACGAACTAAAACGCAACGGCGGTCGCCTCATCACTGTTACCGAAGAAATCCCCTTCGAAACCGAAACGATAAGAAGCGCCAGCCTCCCCTCCGGCTCCTCCGAAGTCACCGAACTCGGCGTCATGGGCGAAAAAACTCTGACCTACGAAGTACTTTATGTTGACGGCGTCGAAGCCTCCCGCACCCTCGTCAAAGAGGAAATCACTAAAGCCCCCAAAAACCGCGTCGTCACCGTCGGTGTTTCTTTGAACGTAAAGCCCTTGACCGCCGCCATGGGCCGCAACCGCTATAGTTACCAAAAATCCGACGGCACCATCGTCGAGCGCCAAGAAACTTACTACGACCTCAATATGTCCGGCACTCTCCGCTTCTGCGGCGCCACTTCTTATTCCGTCCGCAGCGACGGCGTGAAAGTGGACCAAGACGGCTATATCTTAGTCGCCGCTAACCTCGACCGCTACCCACGCTGCTCTGTCGTCGAAACCTCTCTCGGCCTCGGCAAAGTTTACGACACCGGCGGTTTCGCCCGCACCAACCCCGAACAATTCGACATCGCAACAGATTGGACGAACCACAATGGCCAATAAATCTCTCGGTCAACACTGGCTAAAAAATCGCGAAGTCTTGGATCATCTCGCGAGCCTCGCTCACGCCGACGGCGTCGAAACCTGTCTCGAAATCGGTCCCGGGCTCGGCCACCTCACCTCCTCACTCCTGAAAAACTTTGATCAAGTCATCGCCGTCGAATTTGACCAGAAACTTGCCGAAAATCTCCCGAAATCCTTCCCCGGAAAAAATCTCATCGTAAAAAACGAAGACATTCTATCTTTCGATTTTAAAACCGTCCCCTCTCCCTTTGTCGTCGCCGGGAACATTCCTTATTACATCACCTCTCCTATTATCGAAAAACTCCTGTCTTTGAACCCCCATCCCGAAAAAATCGTCCTCCTAATCCAAAAAGAAGTCGCCGATCGTCTCGTCGCCGAAAAAGGGAAGCATACTCTCCTCTCTTTGTCCGCCCAAAATCGTGCCGAAATCGTCAGAGACATCACCGTTCCCGCCGAATTTTTCGACCCCGTCCCGAAAGTGGACTCCGCCGTCGTCATTTTAGCTCCGCGAGAAAAGCCCCAAATCCCCCTCGAAACTTTTGTCCTTATAAAAGAGGGAATGAAAAACCCGCGCAAAAAACTCACCAATAACTTAAAATCCCACGGCGACATCTCCAAACTGCTCGAAAAGCTCAATCTCCCTCCTACTGCCCGCCCCAGCGAACTCGACCTAACAGATTGGCAAAATCTCCAAAATCTGCTAAAATAACTCCATGAAACAATTATACGTCACTACCGCCATCCCTTATGTCAATGGAAAGCCCCACATTGGCCACGCCCTCGACTATCTCCTCGCCGACGTATTTTCTCGCTACAAAAATCAACAGGGCAACGTAGTCCGTTTCCAATCCGGCACCGACGAGCACGGCAACAAAGTCGCCAAAAAAGCCGCCGAAGCCGGCAAAACTCCGAAAGAATACGCCGACGAAAATTCCGCTGCTTTTCGCGATTTTATTGAAGCCCTGAATGTCCATCCGACCGATTTCATTCGCACCACCGACAAAAAACACATCGAACTTTGTCAAAAAATCTGGCAAAAACTTTCTCCACACATCTATTCCGCAACTTATGACGGCTTTTATTGCGAAGGTTGCGAAGCTTTCGTGACCAAAAAAGAATTCGACGACAACCGCGGCGTCTGCCCCGACCACGGAAAACCCTATCAAAAAATCTCCGAAGAAAATTATTATTTCCGCCTCTCCGACTTCAAATCCGAAATTAGAGCAAAAATCGAGTCGGACGAGATGAAAATTCTCCCCGAATTTCGCAAAAAAGAAGTCTTAAACCTCCTCGACAACGCCCCCGACGTCTCCATTTCTCGCCCCAAAAAATCTCTCACCTGGGGCATCCCCGTCCCCGGTGACGACTCTCAGGTCATGTACGTCTGGCTCGACGCCCTTTCGAATTACTTAACCGTCCTGGGCTACCCCGACGCCGACATCTCCGATTATTGGCCGCCCGCCCTCCAAATCGTCGGCAAGGACATTTTGCGCTTCCACGCCATTATCTGGCCCGCGATGCTCTTGGGATTGAACCTCGAGCTCCCGAAAGTCCTCCTCTCTCACGGCTACATCCTCGTAAACTCCGAAAAAATGTCCAAATCTCTCGGCAACGTCATTGACCCCGTCGAAATTCTGAACCTCCACGGCCCCGAAGCCTTCCGCTACTTCTTCCTGCGCCACATCGACACTTTTTTGGACTCCGATTTCTCCCTTGAGCAATTCGAAACCGCCTACTCTTCCGAGCTTGCGAACGACCTCGGCAACCTCGTCCAGCGCCTCGCCACTCTCTGTAATAAAAATAATCTCGAATTAATCTACGAACCCCGAACCGAACTTCCCGCTGATTATTCCTCTCTCATGGACAATTTTGAATACAAAAAAGCCTTCGATTTTGCCTGGGAAAAGGTCCAAAACCTCAACAAACGCATCGACTCCGAAAAGCCCTGGGCTTTGAAAGATGATCCCGAAAAACAATCCGACATCTTGTCCTCTCTTGCTAAAGAACTCTTGGCCACGAATATCTTGCTCTCTCCCTTCCTCCCCGACACTTCTGAAAAAATCACGAAAATCTTTACAAACACTCCAATTAAAGCTCCGGATTCTCCGCTCTTCCCGAAAAACTAAAATGGACAATATTCTAAAAGGCCTAAATCCTGCCCAAAAATCTGCCGTGGAATGTCTTTCTGGTCCCATCCTAATTTTAGCCGGCGCCGGTTCCGGAAAAACAAAAACCCTGACCCACCGCATCGCGAATCTCTTGAACCACGGCGTCCTCCCGGAACAAATCTTAGCCGTCACTTTCACCAATAAAGCCGCCAATGAAATGCGTTCTCGCCTCTGGTTTCTCCTCCACCCCGAGCTCGACCAAAACACCGCCGCACCCCACTCTTTCATGCCTTTCATGGGCACTTTCCACGGTATCTGCGTAAAAATCCTCCGCACTTCTGGCGCCGCCCTGAAACTCCCGCGAGATTTCGTCATTTACGACGTCGAGGACCAGCTCACCTTGATTAAGCGCCTCATGAAAACTTATAATTTCGACACTAAAACTCTGAAACCCAAAAACGTCAAAGACGCCATCAGCCGCGCCAAAAACGACGGCTACAACCCCTCCGAATACGCCGCCCAAATTTACTACCCCGACCAGAAAAAAATCGCCAAAATCTACGAAGCCTACGAAAACGAAAAACGCGAGATGTCTGCGCTTGATTTTGACGACTTGCTCCTCGCCACTCTTCGTCTCATGCGCGCCGATAAACCCACCCGCGACAAGTGGCGCGCCCAGTTTTCGCATATCTTAATCGACGAGTACCAAGACACCAACCAAATCCAATACCGCCTGGTGAAAGCTCTGGTAAACGACGACCACAACCTCTGCGTCGTCGGCGACGACTGGCAATCGATTTATTCCTGGCGTGGCGCCGACTTCCATAACATCTTGAATTTCACCCGCGACTTCCCCGAGGCGAAAGTCATTAAGCTCGAAGAAAACTACCGCTCAACTAAAAACATCCTTGACGCTTCCCAAAAAGTCATTAAAAACAACTTGGAAAGAAGCGAAAAAACTCTCTTCACTTCCGCCCCCGCTGGCGACCCAGTCGAAGTCGAATCTCTGCGCGACGAAAAGGCCGAAGCGTCCTACGTCGCCAGCCGTATCTCTCTGTTAAAAACTATTGGAGCGCGTCGCGAGTCTCCGAGAGATTTTTCCGATTTTGCCGTCCTTTATCGCACTAACGCCCAGTCCTACGAATTTGAAAAAGCCTTTATCGCAAACAAAATCCCCTATAAAATCGTCGGCGGCGTCCGTTTCTACGACCGAAAAGAGGTCAAAGACGTCTTAGCTCTCCTCCACCTCGTCGAAAATCGGCGCGACCTCGTGTCTCTTGAGCGCGTCACCAAAAATATTTTAAACGGCATCGGCGAAGTCAGTCTCCAAAAAATCCTCCTCTACTTAAAAAGCGGCGGCAACCTCGAAGACGAAGCTCTGGACTTTGCCCTGAGCGCCAAGGCTCGCTCCGGCCTCGCTTCTCTAAAAAAATACCTGAGGAGAGCCTCCGAGATCGAAAAACCCGCCGAACTCATCAGCTCCACCATTGAATTTTTCGATTTTAAAACCCTCCTCGACGACGGTAGCGACGAAGGCAAAGCTCGCATCGAAAACCTCGGCGTCCTCGTCGGCAACGCCGAACCTTATGAAACCTTGAACGACTTTTTGGCCGACGCCGCCCTCATGTCCTCCGCCGACGAATCCGCCGACTCCGCCGTTACTCTGATGACCCTCCACGCCGCTAAAGGCCTCGAATTCCCAGTTGTCTTCATCGTCGGCCTCGAAGAAGGGCTTTTTCCGTCCTCCGCCGAAGACCCCGCCGAACTCGAAGAAGAACGACGCTTAGCTTACGTCGGCATGACCCGCGCTCGCGAAAAACTCATCTTAACCTACGCCGTCTCTCGCTTCCGCTTCGGCGGCCGCACTTACGCCGAGCCCTCCCGCTTTTTGAAAGAAATCGGCTACAACCCCTACGGCTCCAACTCTTACGACGACGCCACAGACACCGAATATCCCGATTCCTTTGACGAATTTCCGCCCGACGATTTTTGATGTGATATAATCAAAAAAAGGAGTAAACATGGAATCAGAACCATCCGCCTTCGACGTCTTTCTCTGGGCCAACGAAGTCGACGAAATCAAAAACAACGTCAGTGTCGAACTTTTTCTCTTCACGAAAAGCTACACCCCCTTCAAAGTCCGCTATTCCGACAAATTAACCGCTTCCGTGAAAGCTATGTTTATGCAAGAGGCCGTGAGTTACGTCATCAAAGAAGCCGACAAAGGCCTCGAATGTCGCGAATACGAAAAATCCGACGGCGAAGACAAAGTAATTTACAAAACCGACCTAAAAAACGTCGCCCGCGCCGAAACTTTGCTCAACTTGATCGAGCACGAATATTCCGACATCGATTATTTCTCCGACGACGCCTACGAATTCAAAAAGATTAAGGGAATTATCGCGAAATTCACCTACCCCGGTGGTAACGGCACCAAAACTTTCTACGTCGCCAAAGGCCTCTCCGCCTCCGCCGCGCTGAAAGGCGCCACCTCTTGGGAATTAAACGGCGAATCTTTCGAACCTTTCGCCGCCGAACTTGCCCTGAAAATGCCCGAAGACAACCAAGTCGTCATCGTGGACGGCACTGTCGTCATCTTCAACCAAACCAAATTCGAAGCTCTCTTTGAGTATGATTATAAGTCCCAGGTCCTAGCCGACGAAAAAGCCAAAGAGATAGAACAAAAATACAAACTCTCTTTCGCCGAAGGTCTGACTCTGAACTCGCTCCTGCAATCGAAAAAACCGCTCTTAAAAAAGGTCCAAGGCATCGACCTCGAAACTTCCATGACCGGCGACCAGCTCGTTTCTTACGCCGACGAAGTCCAAGTCGAGCTCATGACTGACGACGACGGCGCCATCATCATCATGGACGACAAAGATCTCTCCATGTTTGTGAATCTCCTAAACGAAGATTACTACGTCTCCCCTGTCTCCGGTCTCCGCTACGAAATAAAGTCCAAAAAACTTCTCTCCGCCCCCGACGGCGAACCTCCGCGCGGTTAATCCTTTTTCTCAATCTGGTGTAGTTGTTGCCTGAGTTTTTGTTTCGCGTGCGGCGTAATCAGTCGCGCCAGCCACGATTCTTTCGGCGTCTGGTTTTTCGAAGTCAAAATCTCCACAATATCTCCGTGTTTCAAAGGTGTGTTTAAACTTTTCATCGCCCCGTTTATCTTCACCCCCACCGCTCTTCCGCCAATTTCCGAGTGCAGTCTATACGCAAAATCGAGCGGCATCGCTCCGACTGGCAAATCAATAATATCCCCCTTCGGCGTATAAACAAAAATTTTGTCCGAGAATAGATTAATTTTGAGTTTCCTGATGTCTACCTTTTTGCCCTCTTTGAGCTTCGCCGCCGCCTCTTGTAACTCCGTAATCCAAAGAAGGTTCGTCGGCAAATGTTGTATCTTTCCCGTAAGATACGATTCCGTCAGTTTCTGCTCGTTATAATAAAACGACGCGGCGAGCCCCCGCTCCGCATATTCGTGCATCTCGCGCGTCCGAATCTGAAACTCCACCACGTCCTTGTCCGGCGTAATCACGGTCGTGTGCAAAGACTGGTATCCATTCTGCTTCGGCTTCGCAATGTAATCCTTAATCCGCCCATTCATCGGCGTATAAATCGAGTGCAAAATCCCGAGCACGAGATAACAACTCGTGACATCCTCAACAATAATTCGCATCGCCACGAGATCATAAATCTCATTGATATTTTGGTTATGCTTCGCGAGTTTCTTATGCAAAGAATAAACCGACTTGATCCTGCCCGAAATTTCGTATTTTATTTTTTCTTTTTTAAACAAATCGCCAATTTCTTTTTCAATTTTATCAATCTTCTTTTTGGACTTTTTCACCCGCTCGTCAATCAGCTCTCTCAACTCTTTATATCTCTTCGGATTAGTATAAGAAAAGGCAAGATCCGCGAGCTCCATCCTGAGCCTCCCCATATTCAATCGCTCCGCGAGCGGCGCAAACACCTCGAGCGTCTCGGTCGCAATTTTCTTCTGCGTTGACGGCGGCAACGCCGCCAATGTCCGCATATTATTAAGTCTATCCGCAAGTTTAATAATGAGCACTCGAATGTCCGCGCCCGTTGCGATTAATAGTCTCAAAAAATTGTCCCTCGTCTCCGGAAGATAAGTATCGAGGTCTCGCATCCCCGCCCGAACTTTCGTCATTTTCGTCACTCCGTCCACCAAAAACGCCACATTTTCTCCGAATTTCTCCCGAATTTCGCTTATCGTGACACTGGTATCCTCAACCGTGTCGTGTAACACCCCCGCAATCACCGTATCCTCGTCCATCCCCCACTCCTCGAGAATTTTCATCACCGCAATCGGATGCACAATAAAATCCTCCCCCGACATCCGTTTCTGGCCTTTGTGCGCCGCGCGCGCAAACTCTATCGCCTCTTTTTTCCGCTTTGAATCTTTATTTTGTTTCAAAGAGTTCACCATTCGTGTCCTTCGAAATTTCGCCCGCCCCGAGCGCCCGAAGCGTCGTCATCAAATCTTTTTTTACTATCGCAATATTATCATCCGGCAGCACTTCCGTTTCAATTTTCGCATAAGTCCCCTCGCCGTCCAACTTATCAAGATACAATTTCACACCCGGCGAAAGCGTAAGTTCTTGCCGTTTCCGGCTCACTTCCGCCTGCATCGTGAACGAAAGTTGTTGAATAATTTTTGCCGTTTCGGCATAATCCTTCACGACCGTCTGGTCAAAAATGTCCACCGTACTTTCTTCGATATGTCGCCGGAGAATTAAATAATATCTCACCGGCCTATCTTCCGCCGTTTTCTCCGTCCGAAGAATTAGCCTCGGAAAGTTGCTCTTCGGCTTATAATTCCGCGGAATAAACACCCTGTCGTGCAACAAACTCACTGTTCCAAACGCCAAATCGAGCTCCGAAAGTCTCGAAATCAGCTTCTCCTCATCTTCGACCTTAACTTTATACGCTAATAATTTCATAACCTTTCTCCTTTTCTCGCTCGCTTTGCCCAAGAGTCCGCCAGCTCGTTTAGCTCCGTGCCTTTGTGCCCATAAACAAAGTTAAGCTTAATTTTACGATTCTTATATTCATTATAAACCAATTTCACCAAATCTAAATTTTTAATTTCGCCACCCTTCTTCACCCAATTATTTTTCTCCCATTTCGGCGCGTATTGCGTCAGAGTCTTAATCCAAAAATCCGAATCAGTGTTAATTTTCGACTCGGGGCTCCGCCTCATTGCCATCAAAAGCGCCATTCCTTCCATCCGAATATTCGTCGTGTTTTTCGACCCCCCGAGCGCTACCGGATTTCCCTCACCGTCCAGCACCGCAAACCCTCCCGGTCCCGGGTTCGGATTCGCAGAGCCATCCGTCCAAAATTCAATCATAACCCCATTATAGCATCTTTTACGATTCTTCGCACTTCTTCGGCGTTTTCCGCCACCATCATCCGATTCCGAATCTCCCCCGCCCCCGGAAAATCCTTGACATACGACTTGAAAAAATGCCTCATCGTCTCAAACGGCCGCCGACTATCTCGCTCGAACACCTCAAGATGATACAATAATAATTCATACAGCTCTTTCTGCGTAGGCTCCGTCTCCCGGAAACAAAACGGATTAGAAATAGCTCCGCGCCCAATCATTACCCCGTCAATCCCCGGATATTTCTCCGCGAGCACCTCCGCCTCTTTCCGATTTTTCACGTCCCCATTCACAATAATTTTCGTCTCCGGCGCAATCTCGTCCCGCATTTTCAAAATCTCCGGAATCAACTCATAATGTGCCGGCACCTTACTCATCTCTGTTTTCGTTCTTAGATGCACGGTGAGCATCGAAAGTTGCTCTTTAAGAAGCAGCGGTAACCACTCATTATATTGAATGCCCTCCGTATTACTATACGAAAGCCTCGTTTTTGCCGACACCGGCAACTCCGTTGCTTCCTTCGTCGCCCGGATGCATTCGACCGCGAGCTCCGGCGTTTTTATCATCCCCGCCCCTCCACCGTTCGCCACCACGTGCCTGTCTGGGCACCCCATATTAATATCTACGCCAAAAAATCCCATTTTCTGGAGCGCCCTCGCTGTCTCCGAGAAATATTCCGGCACTCTTCCCCAAATTTGTGCGATAATCGGCGGATCTGTCTCTGTTATTTTGAACCTCTCGAGCGCATTTTTGCGCCCCTTGAGGGAAGCAAAAGAGTTAACATTCGTAAATTCCGTAAAAAACAAATCCGGACGCTGAGCTCGCGCCACCACCTGCCGAAAAACCGCGTCCGTCACCCCCTCCATCGGCGCCAAAATCAAAATCATCTAAAATCCCTGCACGCGATTAAACGGAAAAATTCTCACCGCTACCGGCCCAATCACCCGACAAAAGGGAATCGTCCCGAGCCCCGAGCGCGAATCGAACGAATGTTGCCCCTCACGGTTATCCCCCGCGACAAACAGCTCATTTTCCGGCACAATCATATCCACTTCGCCCGAAACGTCATATTTCGGTCCCATCCCGTCCTCCGAGCGCCACTCCGCATCCACCTCATACCCCTCCGGCCACTCGTCATTATAAACTTTCAACACTCCATCTTTCACCATCACCCTCTCCCCCGGGAACGCAATCACGCGCTTAATAATATACTGATCTACTACCCCGCTCATCGCCCCGCAAGTCATCGCCCCGTCCGCCGGCCCATTCAAGAACACGATAATCTGCCCCCGCTCCGGGACATATTCTCGCCCCAAAAAATGTTCCCAGCTCACCGCCAACCGGTTCACAATCACCCTATCCCCGTCGAGCATCGTATTTTCCATCGACACTCCAACCACGTTATACGACCGGAACACAAACGCATTCAAAATCATCGTCCCAACCACCACGCAAGCCACAAAAGAGACGAGGCTCAAAATGTCTTTTAAAAGCGGGTGTTTTTGTTCAAATTTAGCTTTAAATTCGTTCATAATAATAATTCTGGTGGTCTCTACTGGGCTCGAACCAGTGACCTCACGAATGTGAATCGTGCGCTCTAGCCAACTGAGCTAAGAGACCGTGCTTCTATTATAGCACAAAAAACGCATAGTGTTACCAAATTGGCGACGTGATTTCCGCGGGGGGTCGCGTAGTCTCACAACACTATGCGTGTTTTAGCGCGTAGCCCGAGGGCGGATTTGAAAGCCTCTGGGGGGACAGACGCAGTCAACTCCATAAACGCTAACTCGAATGCGCATTTTGAGGGAAATAACGCATTCTTATGTTATAATATCACATATGAACGAAAAAATCCAGAGTTTTTTAGAAGAATCTGCCAAAATTCGCGATTTTTTGAGTAAACCCGAGGCTTTTCGCTCTCCCGACTTCGCCAAAAACTCGAAACGTCTCGCCGAAATCGAAGAAATTCTAAATTTAAACACCGAAATCGAAAAACTCGAAAAAGCGGCCGAGGAGAGCAAGGCCCTCGAATCCGACCCCGAACTCGGCGAAATGGCAAGGGAAGATTACGAATCGACCGTTGTAAAAATTACAACACTAAAACAACAGCTCGAAGATAAACTGATTCCGAAAGATGCCACCGACGAACGCCCCGCCATCTTCGAAATTCGCGCCGGCGCCGGTGGCGACGAAGCCTCGCTTTTCGCTGGCGAACTCTACCGTATGTATCTTAAATACGCCGAAAATCACGGTTTGAAGGTCGAATTAATGTCCATGAACGAAAACGAAGCCGGCGGCATGAAAGAAGTCATTTTTAAGGTCCTCGGCGACAATGCTTTCGGCCGTCTGAAATTCGAAGGCGGTGTCCACCGCGTCCAGCGCGTCCCCGTCACCGAGTCCCAAGGTCGCATCCACACCAGCACCGCCACCGTTGCTGTCCTCCCCGAAGCCGAAGAAGAAGACCTCGTAATCGACGAAAAGGATTTGCGTATCGACATCTACCGCTCCGGTGGCCACGGTGGCCAAGGCGTCAACACCACCGACTCCGCCGTCCGCATCACCCACCTCCCGACCGGCCTCGTCGTCGCCATGCAAGACGAGCGCTCCCAACAACAAAACCGCGTCAAGGCCATGAACATCTTACGCTCCCGCCTCCTCGACTTAAAACGCGAAGAAGAACGAAAAAACGCCAGTGATGCGCGCAAATCTCTCATCGGCACTGGCGACCGCTCCGAAAAAATCCGCACCTACAACTTTCCCCAAGATCGCGTCACTGACCACCGCATCCACTACTCCCGCTCCAACATTTCCGCCGTCATGGACGGCGACCTCGACGATATTTTGAACGAACTCGAGAATTACGAAAGGGAATTAAAACGTGCTGATTAGGGAGTGGCTCATCTCCTCGGGTCTCCCGCGCGAAGACGCCGAACTCATTTTGGCGCACGCCCTGAAAAAGGACCGTCCTTTTCTCGTCACCCACGATTTCGAAAAGATCGAGTCACACGCACTGAAATCAGCAAATTTCTTCAAAAAACAGCGCCTCTCCGGTCTCCCCCTTGCCTATATTCTAAAGTCTAAAAATTTCTACGGTCGCGATTTTTACGTTGACCGCCGCGTCCTCATCCCCCGCCCCGAATCCGAAACCATCATCGACCTCGCGAAACAGGGAACTTATAAAAACATTCTGGATCTCGGCACCGGCTCCGGCTGTCTCGCAATTACTCTGAAACTCGAGCTAAAAGACGCCACCGTCACCGCCTCCGACCTCTCGAACTCCGCCCTGAACGTCGCGCGAAAAAACGCCAAAAATCTGAAAGCGAACGTCAAATTCGTCCACTCCGACCTCCTCGATTATTTCCTAAAACATCGCCAAAAATTTGACTTAATCGTCGCGAACCTCCCCTACGTCGACAAAAATTGGGATTGGCTCGACCTAAACTCCCTAAAACACGAGCCCGCCCTCGCTCTTTTTTCGGAGAGAGGCACCGCGCTCCAATCGCAATTTATCTCTGTTATTCTAAAAAACCGCCAAACGCTTTTAGCCGAAAATTTCACTATTCTTTTGGAGTCCGACCCCACCACTCACCTCGAACTCATCGACCTCATCAAAAAAGCCGATCCGTCTCGAAAAATCGAAACGACCGGCTTTATTCTTAAAGTTTCATAATCTCGGCAGATTTCGCCTCAAACGCTTTGTCGATTCGCTCCGAAAATTCCTTAGTCATATCATCCATCTCTTTTTCGGCTTTTTTGCGCACATCTTCCGGGAGTTCGGCACCCTTAATTTCCTTCCTGGCGTCCTCACGCACATTCCGGAAAACTACTTTCGCCTTCTCAACTTCACTCGAAGCCGATTTAACAATTTCTTTGCGTCTCTCCTCTGTGAGCGGCGGAATCGGCACCCGAATCACTCTGCCGTCGTCCGCTGGGTTGAGTCCGAGCGTCGAATCGGCCCGAATTGCCGCGCTAATTTTCGCGATATTATTAGGGTCGAACGGCGTCACCACGAGCATCGTCGCATCCGCCGCCACCACATTCGCCGCCTGGTTCAATGGCACATACTGCCCATAAACCTCGACTTTGAGCGCCCCGAGCATATCAGGATGCGCGCGCCCCGTCCGCACCTTTTTCATTTCGGCATCAAAATGCGTCGCCTCGTTCTCCATTCGGACGCGGTATTCTTTCGAATCAAACATCTTTTTACTCCGTTACGCCCAATTCAATGCGCTTAAATTGTTTCACGACGATATTTTCGCCAGTCTTCGCAATTTGCTCTTTGATATAGTCAGCAACGGTCAATTTATCATCAAGAATGTACGGTTGATTGAGTAGAACTTTGTCCTCAAAAGCCTTTTTCATCTGACCTTCAAGAATCTGGTCTTTCATTTTTTCCGGACCCTTAAAGTTCTCTGAGAGCTCCGCTTTTTTCGCTTCACGCGTTTTCTCAGGAATATCTTCTTCCGAGACATAAAGCGGATTCATCGACGCCACTTGCATCGCAATCTTGTGCGCGAGGTCGCGGAACACATCCGTCTTTGCCACAAAAGAAGTTTCACAGTTCACCTCAACAATCGCCGCAATCCGGCCGTCGTGCACATACGCGTCCACCACGCCTTCGCGCGTCTCGCGGTCACCCCGTTTTTCGGCCTTCGTCAAGCCTTTCTTACGCATCGCGGCCAGCGCTTTTTCAAAGTCGCCATTTGCTTCTTCGAGCGCTTTTTTCGCGTCAGTCAACCCAACGCCCGAAAGCTCCTTCAATTTTTTGATTTCTTCAATCGAAATCGCCATTTTCCTCCTTGTTATTTTAATTTAAGCGTCTTTTTTATCGGTTTCGGCCTTTTTCGGCGCTACCATGTCCGAAGCCTTGGAAATTTTCACCACTGGCTCGGTCTTTTCAACTTTCGAAAGCCCGTCTTTAATTGCTTCGGTGATATAAGAAAGAATGAGTTTCACGGCTTTAAGAGAATCGTCGTTCGCCGGAATCGGGAAGTCAATCGCCGTCGGATCAACATTCGTGTCCGTAATAGCCACTACCGGGATTTTCAAGCTATTCGCTTCTTTAATCGCGTTTTTGTCCGCATCGGCCGCCGAAACCACCAACATCGCCGGCTTTTCACGCATCTCTTTAATGCCACCATAGCGCGTGTTCAAAGTTTCGATTTCTTCCTGGAAGCGTTGCACTTCGAGCTTCGAATATTTCGCTTCGAGCTCACCAGTAGCCATCCGTTTTTCGAGATTCTTAACTTTCTTAATCTGTTTTGCAACCGTCTCGGAGTTCGTCAGAGCGCCACCAACCCATCTCTCGGTCACATACGGCATCTCGACCGCTTCGGCCGCTTCGCGCGTAATGTCCTTGAGCTGTTTTTTCGTGCCGACAAAGAGGATTTTCTTTCCGGAAGCCGCCGTTTCGGTCAGCTTCTTGAGTGCCTTATCGAGCTCAACTTCAGTTTTTGTGAGGTCAATAATATGCGCACCATCCCGTTTGCCATAGATAAACTCGGCCATCTTGGGGTGCCAACGGCTCGACTTGTGCCCAAAATGCGCGCCCGCCGCCATCAATTCTTTCAAATCAATTTTAATCATTATTATTTATTCTCCTTTTTCGACTGCTTTTTCTCGGTCTCTTTCTGAGCTTTTTTCACCTTATTCCCAAGGCTAGCCCGGAGTTTCGCAGCTTTCTCAGCGCGCGACTTAAACCGGTCCACACGGCCTTCAGTATCAATAATCTTCTCTTCACCAGTATAAAACGGATGCGAAGCAGACGAAATAATCATCTTAACGAGCGGATATTCTTTCCCGTCTTTCCACTTAATAGTCTCCTCACTTTTCGCCGTGGAGCGGGTCAGGAACGAAAAATGTGCGGCTTCGTCTTCAAAAACCACCAGACGATAATCCTTCGGATGTAGATTCTCTTTACTCATAACTCCCCACATTATACCAAAAATCTCAAAACTTGTAAAGCATCTATAATTCAAAATTTTTTCGCATTTTCAGCCACATTTCATTTTTTTGTTATATTATATATACATGGCAGAATTTATCACGCTTAGAAAAGGCCGCAACCTCGCCTCGACCATCATCCAAGTCATCTTAAATATTTTACTTGGTATCGCCTCCGTTGTCGCCACCCTCATTTCCGGCTCGCCTCTCATTGGCCTCATTCTCGTCATCCTCTCAAAATGGCGCATTTTCGCCGTCCGCCCTCGATTTTTCCTCGTCAACTTAAAATCCAACCTCGTTGACCTCACCGTCGGCCTCTCCGTCGTCATGCTCGCCTATTTCATCGGCTCGACTGTCACCCCCGCACACTACTTCCTCGCCGCTTTTTATGTCATCTGGCTTCTCCTCATTAAACCACGTAGCGGAAAAATCTGGCCCCTCGTCCAATCTCTCGCCGCCATCCTCCTCGGCATTTCCGCCGCCACCATCGGCGGTATGATGTCCGCCGACATCGTTGCCGTCCTCTTCTCCATTATCATTATTTACGGCGCCCTCCGCCACATCCTCATCCAAAACGAAGCCCCCGAGAACTTCGAGCTCATCGCCCTCGCAGGCTCCGTCCTCGGCGCCGAAATCACCTGGCTCTGTAGCATCTGGGGCATCATCTACACCTTCGACCAAAGCACTGGTCTAATGCTCACCCAATCCGCCGTCATTATCGCCCTCCTCGTCTCCCTATTTTACTCTGTCTTCGAGTCAGTCCAAAAATACGACGGTCGCCTCCGCGCTCGCGACATCGCCATCCCCACCCTCTTTACTTTCGCCATTCTCGCCGTCATCATCTTCGCTTTCTCAGAACCATATTTTAATATATAAGGAGTAAAATGAACGAAACTTCACCTCAAAAATCCAAAGTTAATATCCTCGCCATCATCGCCATCATCCTCGCCCTCGGCTGTCTCGGCTTTAATATCTACACTTATTTCAACCCAAAATCGAACACTTATTATTACAATAACGGCGCCGACGGCAACTCCGCCAACTTCCTCGAAACCTCCATCGCCGCCGTCGCGGACCAAGTCTCCCCCTCTGTCGTCTCCATCGTCACCGAAATCCGCACTACTTCCTGGTATGGCCAGGCCCAGACTTCTTCCGCCGCCGGCACCGGCATGATCGTCTCCGAAAACGGCTACATTCTAACCAACAAACACGTCGTTGACGGCGCCTCGAATATCGACGTCATCTTGAGCGACGGCACCACTTACGAAAACGTCGAACTCATCGGCACTGACCCTCTGAATGACATCGCCTATCTTAAAATCGCCGACGCCTCGAACCTCCCCGCCGTAAAACTCGGCAACTCCGACACCATCTCCGTCGGCGAAGAAGTTATCGCCATCGGCAACGCCCTCGGCGTCTTCCAAAACACCGTCACCGCCGGCATCATCTCCGGCTTCGGGCGCACTATCACTGCGAGTAGTTCCGATTATTCGTCCCAAGAAACCTTAACCGATCTCATCCAAACCGACGCCTCCATCAACGCCGGCAACTCTGGCGGTCCTCTGGTCAACGCCGCCGGCGAAGTCATCGGCATCAACAGCGCCGTCTCCGCCTCCGGCGAAAACATCGGCTTCGCCATCCCCATCGGCGCCGTGAAGGGAACTTTGAACTATCTCCTAAAAACCGGCGAACTAAAACGCCCCTATCTCGGCGTCCGCTATATTAACATCGACAAATCCGTCGCCGAAGAATACGGTCTCTCCGTCACCTCCGGCGCCTATCTTCGCCCCACCTCTTCCTCCTCCGCCATCGGCGGCGTCGGCTCCGCCTCGAACTCCGCCATCATTTCCGACTCCCCCGCCGAAAAAGCCGGCCTCGAAGATGGTGATATTATCCTCGCTCTCGCCGGCACCAAAATCGACGGCCTCCGCAGCCTCTCTGTCCTCATCGACGAGCACTCCGTCGGAGAAACCGTTTCCATTTTAGTTTTACGAAACGGCAAAGAACTGACCTTGAACGCAATTCTCGAAGCTTATGAATAATTGTGATAAAATAACATTATGAATATTTTTCTCGGCATCATCATCGGTCTTTTCTCTCTTATGCTCCTGGTCATCCTCCACGAGCTCGGCCATTTCATCGCCGCCCGCCGAAACGGCGTTAAAGTCAACGAATTCGGCATCGGTTTTCCGCCTCGTGCTGTCGCCTGGGTCAAGGGAAACGACGGAAAATGGCACCGCTTGAAAAAAACCGACTGGAAAAAGCCCCAAAAATCTCTCATTTTGTCCCTAAACTGGCTTCCCATCGGCGGTTTTTGCGCCATGGAGGGCGAGTCCGACGCCGACACCCGCCCCCACACTTTCGGCGCCGCCACTTTCTGGCAAAAAACTAAAATCCTCTTCGCCGGCGTCGCCATGAACTGGCTCGTTGCTGTTATAATTTTCACCATCCTCGCCTGGATTGGCATGCCCCAATTCCTCCCCAACCAATTCGCGGCCAGCGACACTACTTATAGTGGCGACAGCGCCGTCTATATCCTCTCCGTCGCCGAAAATTCCCCCGCCTCGACTGCCGGCCTGAAAAAAGACGACCAAATCCTCCGCGCCAACGACGTCGAGATTAAAGACGTTGCCACTTTGGATCGCATTATTAAAGAAAACCCCGATAAAGACGTTATTTATGAAATTTCCCGCGAGGGCGAAGACGTCTCCTCCGTCCTCGTCCACCAAAACCCCGAGGGCTCCGACTATCTCCTCGGCATCTCCATGGGCCAAACCGAAATTTATTCCTATTCCACCTGGACCGCCCCGCTCGTCGGCCTCGGCACCACCATGGAGCTCACTGGCGAAACTTTCCGTGGCCTCGGCGAACTCGTCGGCAACCTCTTTTCCGGCCTCGGTCGTCTTCTCTCTTCCGACCAGTCCACTCGTGAATCTGGCGAAAAAGCCCTCGAATCTGTCGGCGAATCCGTCTCTGGTCCCGTCGGCATCCTCGGCGTCCTCTTCCCAGCTTTCGCCGACTCTGGAATTAGTAACATCCTCTTCCTTGTCGCCCTTATCTCCATCTCTCTCGCCTGCATGAACGTCCTCCCCTTCATCCCCGCTCTCGACGGCGGCCGCTGGCTCCTCATCGCTATCTTCCGACTCCTGAAAAAACCGCTCGAGAAAAAACTCGAAGAAAAAATCGTCAGTATCGCCATGTATATCATCCTTGGTCTCGCCGTTCTTATTACTATCTTAGACATCACTAAAATTGCCCAATGAAAAAAGAAGCAAAATCACGAATTAGACAGATTGTCAAAGTTATTTTATTATGCAGTTTTGTCCTCGCCCTCGTGCTTCTTATTGAACTTCTTTTCTCGAAACTCATCTCCTGGATTGCCGGCCCCGCCGCCAGTACTCCTCTCTGGGTTTTTATCTATTCTGTTTTAGTTTACGGCTCGTCCCTCTTAATCATCTTTTTGCTCTACAAAAAACCCTTCAAATATTTCCTTAAAAAATTCACTTTCCCCTCCTGGACCGACCTCCTCCTCTCCCCCATCGCCTATATAATATATATAGTCCTCTCCTACCTCCTGACCCTCGCCCTCACCAATCTCCCTTTCTACACCACCGATTCCCAATCTCTCATCTTCCGCGGGCTTGTGACTATTCCCGACAAAATCCTCGCCTTTCTCTCTCTTGTCATCATCGCCCCCATCGCCGAAGAACTCATCTATCGCGGCTTCCTCTATAAAAACCTCAAAAACACTATAAAAAACAAGTTTTCTCGCCCCCTCGCCATCCTCCTCACTTCTCTGATTTTCGCTCTCGCTCACGGTAGTTTCGCTATCGGCATTGACGTTTTTGCCATGTCCATTATTTCCTGCCTCTTGGTCGAGTTGACCGGCCATCTCCACGCCAGCATCCTCCTCCACATCATCAAAAACGCCGTCGCTTTTTACTTAGTTTACACGCTCGGAATCGCTTAATTTTTCCTCTTTACAAATCCAAAATTTTGTGTAAAATATGATATAGAGTCTGGAGCTGGTTTTTATTAGTGCTCTAAGAACAATAATTTAAAAGGAGAACGAATGGCAAATTTTGACCGTTCCAAGCCACACATTAACGTTGGTACGATGGGCCACGTTGATCATGGTAAAACCACCCTCACCGCAGCTATCACGAAGGTGCTCTCTGAGAGACTTCCATCTGACATTAACAAATCCGTTGCCTACGACCAAATCGACAACGCTCCTGAAGAAAAAGCTCGTGGTATCACGATCGCTACTTCCCACCAGGAATACGAATCCGAAAAACGCCACTACGCTCACGTCGATATGCCTGGCCACGCCGACTACATCAAGAACATGATTCCCGGTGCCGCCCAAATCGATGGCGCTATCCTCGTCGTCGCCGCGAACGATGGCCCGCTTCCGCAGACCCGCGAGCACGTCCTCTTGGCTCACCAAGTGAACGTTCCGAAAATCATCGTCTGGCTCAACAAAATGGACCTCGCCGACCCCGACCTCGTCCCGCTTGTTGAAGACGAAGTTCGCGACCTTCTCGAACAAAACGGCTTCGACCGCGACTGCCCGATCATCAAAGGCTCCGCTACGAAAGCCCTCGAAGGCGACAAAGAATCCGAAGACGCCGTCATGGAACTCGTCAAAGCTATGGACGACTACTTCGAAGTTCCGAAACACGATCTCGACAAGCCCTTCCTCATGCCGATCGAAGACGTCTTCTCGATCAAAGGCCGTGGCACTGTTGCCACCGGTCGTATCGAACAGGGCGTAATCAACATGAACGACGAAGTTGAAATCGTCGGTATCCGCGACACCCAAAAATCCGTCGTTACCGGTATCGAGGCCTTCCACAAGACTCTCGACCAGGGTCAAGCTGGCGACAACGCCGGTCTTCTCCTCCGCGGTATCGAACGCGACCAAATCGAACGTGGTCAGGTCATCTGCAAACCCGGCACAATCACCCCGCACACCGAATTCGAGGCTCAGGTTTACATCTTGAAGAAAGAAGAAGGCGGACGCCACACTCCTTTCGCCAAGGGTTACAAACCTCAGTTCTACTTCCGCACGACTGACGTCACCGGCGAAGTCGAACTTCCGGCCGACAAAGAAATCGTCATGCCTGGCGACACCGTCACCTTCAAGGTGAAACTCTTGGCGCCAATCGCTATGAACGACCAAGACCGCTTCGCTATCCGCGAAGGTGGCAAAACCGTCGGTTCCGGCGTTGTGACGAAGATCGAGAAATAGTCTCTCTCTTCAAAAAATATAACCCCGAAAGGGGTTATATTTTTATTTAGCACTGTTGACATTCGAGTGCTAATTTGCTACAATGAAATTATTATGCAAGAAGACTTCTCCGAAATCATGAACCGCCTAACGGAAAACGCCCGTTTCGCCCTCCAAAAAGCCGATCAATACGCCAAAAAATTCAACAAAGGCTACATGGGCACCGAACACCTCTTAGTCGGCATTCTTGCTCAAGACAACTCCACCGGCGCCCGTCTCCTCTTAGAAGAAGGCGTGACCTTACACGCCGCCGAAACCGCCCTGGGCGGCAACCCCGAAGAACTCGTCGGCTCCGACATGGCCATGATGTCTCTCTCCGAAGCCACCGTCCTTTCTTTACGCATCGCCCAAAATTTCACCAACTCTTTCGGCATTAAAGAAATCGGCACCGAACACATTCTCTACGCCCTTCTCACCCAAAACAACTCTCGCGCCCACGTCCTTCTCGAAAAGAATTTCAAAATCGACTTCGAGCATTTAGTTGACAGCATCGAAGAACTCGTCGAAAAACAGTCCGAAGAAGCTAAAATCAGCGCCGAAAAACGTCGCTATAAATCCAGCCAACCTTCCTTGCGTTTTTTGAACCGCTTCGGTACCAACCTCACTAAAGAAGCCAAAGATGGCCGCCTCGACGCCGTCATCGGTCGCGACCAAGAGATCGAACGCGTCATCACTATTCTTTGCCGCCGCACAAAATCGAACCCCGTTTTAATCGGCGAAGCTGGCGTCGGCAAAACCGCCATCGTCGAAGGCCTCGCCTCCCGCATCGCCAAAAACGACGTTCCGAGCAACCTCGTCGGCAAACATATCTATGAAATCGATTTGAGCTCCGTCGTCGCCGGCACAAAATTCCGTGGCGAATTCGAAGAGCGCCTAAAGGGCATTATTGACGAGGCCGTTGACAATCCCGATATCATTCTTTTCATCGACGAAATCCACCTCCTTTCCGGCGCCGGTTCCTCCGAGGGAACCATGGATGCCGCGAACATCTTAAAACCCGCCCTCGCTCGCGGCACCATCTCCCTCATCGGTGCCACCACTCTCGACGAATATCGCAAAAATATCGAAAAAGACAAGGCTCTCGCTCGCCGCTTCGAATCCGTCATTGTGAACGAACCGACCAACGAAGTCACTCTCCGTATTTTGAAGGGCGTAAAAAAATATTACGAAAATCACCACCACGTTTCCATTCCTGATAGTATTTTAGAAACCGCCATCACGATGTCAAACCGCTACATCAACGATCGTTTCATGCCCGACAAGGCTCTCGATGTTCTCGACGAAGCCAGCGCCATTGCCAAAGTCGCCGCCGATAAAAGCGACGGCGGAAAACTAAAGAAAATGAAAATCGAACGGGGAGCCTTGATCGAGAAAATCGACGCCGCCGCCGAAAAAGAAGATTTCGAATCCGCCGCCCTCTTAAAAACTCAACTTGTGAACCTCGAAAACGAACTAAAAAAGCTCGAAAAAACCGTCAAAAAGTCCAATGAAGACGAAAATAAGGACCCGGTCGTAACCGAAGAAAATCTCGCCACCGCCATCTCCCTAAAAACCGGCATCCCCGTCTCAAAGGTCCACGATTCCGAACAAAAACTGCTTTTGAATCTCGAAAAACACCTCAAAAAATCCATCATCGGCCAAGACGAAGCCATCGACGTCGTCGCGAAAGCCATCCGTCGCGGCCGCTCCGGCATCGCCAACCCGCGCCGCCCGATCGGCTCTTTCCTCTTCATGGGCCCCACCGGTGTCGGAAAAACCGAACTCGCCCGCGTCCTCGCTCGCGAAGTTTTCGGCGGCGAAAATTCACTCATCAAAATCGACATGTCCGAATTTTCCGAAAAACACAACGTCTCCCGTCTCGTCGGCGCTCCCGCCGGCTACATCGGCTACGACGACGGCGGCAAACTCACCGAAGCCGTCCGCCGTCACCCCTACTCCGTCGTCCTCTTCGACGAAATCGAAAAAGCCGACCCCGAGGTTTTCAATATCTTGCTCCAAATTTTGGAAGACGGTACCTTAACCGACGGCCAGGGAACGAAAGTAAAGTTCAATAATACCATCATCATCTTGACCTCGAACCTCGGCTCCCGCGACATGGCCGATGACAACTCCTTCGGCTTCGACACTGGCGACCGCCTCTCGAAAAAAGCCGCCTACGAAGAAAATAAAACCGCCGCTCTGCGCGCCATGAAAAAAACCATGCGCCCCGAACTCATCAACCGTCTCGACTCCATCCTCGTTTTTCACCCCTTAACTCGCCAAAACGTCGAAATGATTTTTGATAACTTAATTTCCGAATTAAAAACCCGCCTGTCCCAGAAAAACCTGGGGTTATCTCTCGACGACGCCGCCAAAAACTACTTCATCGAAATCGGCTTCGACGCCAAAAACGGCGCTCGCCCGCTCCGTCGCGCCATCGAAGACCACCTCGAATCTCTCCTTTCCGAAGCCATTTTGAAGGGCGACTTGAAAAAAGGCGACATCGCCGAAATTACCTACTCTCGCAAAAAACTTAACTTAAAAATTGGTCACGAATAGGATAAAATAGTTATATGAAAAAAGTCGCAAAAATCATCTTCCTAATCTTCGCCCTCGGAGTTTTCGGCGCTTCAATTTACGTCATTTTAAACCCCGGCACTACTCGCGACTTTTTGAACCAACTGTTCTATAAAGAGCCCGCCGAGGTCGCCACTGTCCGCGAAAATCTCGGACTCACCGACCGCGCTTCCTTCATTTTTCGCTCCTCTCGCCCGAGTCTGGAATCTCATGACGATTTCTTGAGGTCCTGTGGCACCACCGAATCCTCGACTTACACTCTCGGTTGCTATAGCGACGGCGTCATCCATGTTTACAATTTAAGCTCCCTCGATTTCCCCGGCCTCGTCGAGTCCACCTCCGCGCACGAATTTCTCCATGCTGTCTGGGAGCGCCTTGACGGCGCCGAAAAATCCGCCCTCACTCCCGAACTCGAAAAAATCTACGAAAAAGACCCCTCCCACTTCGCCATCCTCTCAGTTTACTCCGACGAAAACCGCCTAAGCGAACTCTATGCCCGCGTCGGTAGCGAAATCGCCGACCTTTCCGCCCCGCTCGAAGAACATTTCAAAAACTATTTCAAAGACCAAGACAAAATCGTCTCCTACTACACCTCCTATTCCGCCCCCATCAAAAAACTCGAAACTGAACTTGGTGAAATGAAACAAAAAATAGACAGCTTGAATTCCGAAATCACCGAAAAAACCGCCGAGTACCAGTCCCGTCTCGCCGCCCTGAATTCCGCCATCTCCGATTTTAACAACTGCGCAAACACCGCCGACTGTTTCTCCGCTGCCGATTTCCGCGCCCGCCGCCTCGAACTCTCCACCGAAAAATCCGCACTCGACTCCCTCAATACCGAATTACAAGAAAAAGTCGTCGAATACAACACCCTCGTCGACTCTTATAACGAAACCCTAAAATCCCGTCGCGCCATCGACGAATTAATAGAGAAAGGAAACTCATGAAAGATTATTTAGTCCCGACCGTTGTCGAGGAAACCAACCGTGGCGAACGCGCCTACGACATTTACTCGCGTCTCTTAAACGACCGCATCATCTTCCTCGGCGAAGACGTCAACTCCCACACCGCGAATCTCGTCGTCGCCCAGCTCCTCTTCCTGGCCCACGAAGACCCGACGAAACCCATCAAACTCTACATCAACTCCCCCGGCGGTTCTGTTTATGACGGCCTTGCCATTATCGACACTATGAACTACATTAAGCCCGTCGTCGAAACCATCGGCATCGGCCTCCAAGCCTCGATGGGCGCTATGCTCCTTTCCTCCGGCGCGAAAGGCCACCGTTTTTGCCTGCCTAATTCCCGCATCATGATTCACCAACCTTCCTCCGGCACCGAAGGCAAAATCACCGACCAGGAAATTATGTTGCGCGAAGGCGTTTTCTTAAAAAAGCGCCTCGCCGAAATCTTTGCCAAAAACACCGGCAAAAAACTCGACCAAGTCGAAAAAGACATGGATCGCGACAACTGGATGTCCGCCGAAGAAGCCCTGAAATACGGCATTATAGATAAAATCATCAAATAGTGCTATAATTGAGAGCATGAATACTCTTGCGGATTTGAAGTCCGAACTAAAATCTATCACTGCGGAATTTTTGTCGCTCAAAAATCTTTCCGCAGAAGAACGAAAGCAAAAGGGAATCGAGCTAAACGAGAAAAAACAGTCCATCATCGCGAAAATCAAGGCTCTCGAAAACTCCCCCGAGTCCACTCTCCCGCCCGTTGATATCACCGCTCCTTTCGCCGACAATGCCACTCCTTCTCCCCTTAAATCCGGCTCCATTCACCCCCTCATGTCGGAGTTAGAACATATTGTTGACATTTACGCAAAAATGGGTTTTAATGTAATGGAATCCGTCCAACTCGACGACGAATTTCACATGTTCGACTCTCTCAACTTTCCGAAAGATCACCCCGCTCGCGACTCTTATGACACCTTCCGGACTAGCGAAGGCTTCATTCCGCCCGCCCACACCTCGACCATGCAATACCGCGCCCTGAAAAAATACAAAGACAATCTGGAAAACGGCGGCGAAATCGCCGTGGTCATCCCCGGCCGCGTTTTTCGCAACGAAGACGTTGACCCGACCCACGAACACACTTTCTACCAATGCGAAGGCGTCTTCGTGAGTAAATCCGCCACCGTCGGGAACTTAATCGCCATCTGGAAACAATTTTTCGAAATCTACTACGGCGAAAAATTGAATATTAAAACCCAGCCCTCCTTCTTCCCCTTCACTGAACCTTCCTTCGAATTCCTGCTCGAAAAACCGAAATCCCTTGGCGGAAAAGGCGACGGCTGGCTCGAAATGGGCGGCTGTGGCATGATTCACCCGAACATCTTAAAAACCGCCGGCATCGACCCGACCATTTACCGCGGCTTCGCCTGGGGTGGCGGCATCGATCGTCTCGTGATGTTAAAACACACACTCTCAGACGTCCGTTTCTTCGAATCAGGTAAACTTGAATTTTTGGAGAACTTCTCATGCTAATTTCTTTAAACGAGATCAAAAACTACGTTGACATCGACATCGAAACCCCCGAACTCTTGAAACTCATCGGCTCTCGCCTCGTCGAAATCGAGGGAACTATCGACCTTTCTGAAAAATACAAAAACATCAAAATCGTCAAAGTCGAATCCGCCGAAAAAATCGAAGGCACCCACCTCACTTTCTGCAAAGTAAACGACGGCACAAAGGACCTGACCGACGTTGTCTGTGGTGCTCCGAATGTCCGCGCCGGTACGTTTGCCGTCTGGCTCCAACCCGGTTGCACCGTCCCCGTCACCTTCGGTAAAGAAAATTTCGTTTTAGATGTCCGCAAGCTTCGCGGCTACGAGTCTCACGGCATGCTCGCCGCCCTCGACGAACTCGACCTCGGCGAGGACCACGCCGGCATTGTCGAAATCGACCCCGAAATCGCCGAGCCCGGCGCCGACTTCGCGAAAACCTTCGGTCTGAACGACATTATCTTAGACATCGAAAATAAATCCCTCACCCACCGCCCCGACTGCTTCGGTATCTTGGGCTTCGCGCGCGAAATCGCCGGTATCCTCGGCAAAGAATTCAAAGAACCAGACTGTCCGACTTTGAGCCTTGAAAAATCCCCCGAGATAAAAGTCGAAATCTCCGACCAGTCCATCTGTCCGCGCTACTCTTACGCCGTCTTAAAAGTCGACTCCGTCACCCAAAAATCGCCTTACTTGACCAAAAATCACATCTTTCTCGCGAAAGCCGGCATGCATTCCATCTCCGACATCGTTGACGCCACTAACATCGTCATGCTAAAAACCGGCCAACCTCTCCACGCCTTCGATTTTGACAAATTCAAGACCCTCGGCGGAAACATCGTCGTCCGCCTCGCCCGCCCCGGTGAAAAACTAGTCCTCTTAGACGACAAAGAAATCGAGCTGAATGAAACCGACATCGTCATCTGCGCCGACGATACCCCCGTTGCTCTCGCCGGCGCCATGGGCGGAAAAAGCACTGCCATCGACGAAAACACGAAAACTATTCTCTTAGAATCCGCCACTTTCTCTCTCTATCACCTCCGAAAAACCCAGATGAGCCACGGCCTCTTCACCGAAGCCATCACCCGTTTCACTAAGGGCCAGCCCGCTTCCGGCACTCTCCCAGCGCTTTCGCTCTGCGCCTCTCTCCTCCCCGCCACCCTCGTCTCCGCCTCCGATTTTTACCCCACCCCCGCCGAAAAAGCCGAAATTTCCATCTCCGTCGAAAAAATCAACTCCATCCTCGGCACCACTTACCCCGCCGACCTCATCGAAAAAACACTGAAGAATGTCGGTTTCAAGGTAGAAAATGACAAATCTCTAAAAATCACTCCTCCCGCCTGGCGCACCGACATCCACATCGAAGAAGATATCATCGAAGAAGTCGGCCGGCTCCTGGGCTATGACAATATTCCGCTCAACCTTCCTCTCCGCCCTGCCGCTCCCGCCGAAATTTCCCCCGTTTTGACCCTGAAATCCGAAATCCGCCACCTCCTCACTTCCGACCTGAAAGCCCACGAAATCTTGACTTATTCTTTCATTTCGAAAAATCTCCTCAAAAAATCGAATCAGCCGGACCTCGTAGAAGATTGCTATGAAATCGTGAACTCCATCTCCCCCGAGCTTCAACTTTTCCGCCCCTCCCTCCTCCCCTCGCTTCTTGATAAGGTCTCCTTGAATCTCCACGCCGGCTACGCCGATTTCTCCCTCTTCGAAATGAACCAAATTTCGCGAAAATCCTGGGGTCTTTCTTCGGATACTACGCCCGCGCTCCAGAACTCGCTGGCTCTCACCCTTTTTGGCAATTTCTTCTCTGTTAAATCCGAACTTTCCTTCCTTTTTGCGCGACTTCACAAAAATCTCAAAATCGCCGAAAACGACACGAAAAACCCTCTCTTCATCCCCGGTCGCTCCGCCCTCATCAAATCTGCAAACGGCGAAACTCTCGGCCTCTTCGGCGAAATCTCCCCGAACGTCTTGAAAAATTTCAAAATTTCGGGTCAACTCTCCGCTTTTGAGCTCAATCTCGACTTACTTTTGAACGAGCCGACTAAAAAACCGCAACCCGTCACTCTCTCGAAATTCCCGTCTGTCTCCCGTGACCTGACCTTCAAAATTAGCTCAAAAACCCCTTACGCCTCCGTCGAAGAAACTCTGAAAAAATCTCTCAAGAGTCACAACCTTCTCTTTACTCTCGCCCCCGCCTCAATTTACAAAAACTCCGAAGACACGAAAAACCTCTCCTTCCACCTTACCTTCTCCTCTCCCGAAAAAACTCTGGAGTCCGCCGAAATTTCTGCTATAATAGATTCCATAGTAAAAGAAGTTATTGACGCGTTTGGTGCGGAGCTCGTCTAAGGAGGAATATGCAAGAAAACCTAACCAAAACCAGTTTGAAACAGCGCCTTATCTCGATCGCCGTTATCGCTGTCCTGCTCGTCACTTCCGTCGGCGTCTATATCGCCGTCATCCTCGGCAACAAAACCGAAGACAATTCCGTCTCCGCCCTCGAAGCGAAATACATGGCTAAAGAAGCCGAAATCGCCGAAAAACTCTCTCCCTACTATTACGACGCTTTCTACCCTTACCTCGCCAACGTCACCGGCTACAACGCCGAAGCCGCCAACGCCGCCCCGCTCGAAACGAAAGATTTGAAAGAAGGCGACGGTTTTGAAATCACCAATGACGCCTCCTATTTCGCCTATTACATCGGCTACTGCCCCGACGAGTCCATCTTCGAATCCTCCTTCAACGCCGACAAAAGCGCCTTAAACGCCCCGATTAAAGTCGAAAACAGCACCGACATGATCAAGGGCTGGGCCGACGGCATCCTCGGCATGAAAATCGGCGGCGTCCGCGAAATCGACATCCCTTCCGAACAGGCTTACGGCGACACGCGCGAAATCTGCGGCTCTTACAACTCCCCGCTCCGCTTCATCGTCATGCCCGTCTCCATCCCAGATGATGTTGCCCCGCTTTACACCGAGCTCGACGAACTCTATACCAAACTCCTCACCGCCTACTACGCCGAATACTACAAAGCCCAAAGTCAAACCCAAACAGTAGAAACGGTAGAATAACTTGGAAACTTCGAAAAAAAACCTCAACATCTACGGCTCCGGCCCTGCCGGCCTCGCCGCCGCGCTTTACGCCGTCCGCTCCGGTCTCGACGTTACCGTCTTCGAAACGAGCGCCTTCGGCGGAAAACTCAACGAAATCCCCTCTCTCGACAATTTCCCGGGCTTCCCGGGTGGCCCCGGTCGCGACCTCGCGAACTCCGAAATTAAAAAGCTAAAATCCCTCGGCGTCAAATTCGCATATTCCGACACTGATAAGACTCTCTCGCCCGCCGACGCCATCCTCCTCGCCACTGGCACCGTCCCGAAAAAACTCGATTTCACGCCCGTCCCGCCCGTCTCTTATTGCGCCCTCTGCGACGCCCCGCTTTATAGAGATAAATCCGTCGCCGTCGTCGGCTCTGGCAATTCCGCCGCCTCCGGAGCTCTTTATCTCTCCGACCTCGCCTCCTCCGTCACTATTTTTGCCAACTCCGACCTTCGCGCCGAACCTGCCACCCTCTCTGCTCTCGAGAAAAAGTCCAACATAAAAATCGAAAAAGTCCTCGCGACCGAAGAAAACACCAAAGATTTCGCCGCCGTCTTCGTTTTTATCGGCCACACCCCCGCCTCCTCTATGCTTGAGCCCGCCCTCCTCGACGAAAAAGGCTACGTCAAAACCGACGAAACTCACCGCGTGAAAGACAATATCTTCGCCGCCGGCTCCGTCCGCTCCGGCGTCCTCGACCAATGCATCACCTCCGCCGCCGACGGCGCCGCCGCCGCAGTCGACATCATTAACTTCCTAAAACAATGAAAACTTTCTTTTTCTACGACCTCGAAACCTCCGGCCTCTCCCCGCGCGAAGACCGCATCATGCAATTCGCCGGCCAGCGCACCGACCTCGACCTGAATCCCCTCGGCTCCCCCGTCAATTTCTACGTTAAACTCGACGACGACACTCTCCCCTCCCCTGAGGCCATCCTGACTACAAAAATCACCCCTCAAAAAACTCTGGAAGAGGGAATCACCGAAAAAGAACTCTGCGAAATTCTGGTAAGCGAAATTTTCACCCCCGACACCATCTCCCTCGGCTACAACAACGTCCGCTTCGACGACGAATTCATCCGCCACCTCTTTTGGCGAAACTTTATTGACCCTTATGAGTGGCAATGGAAAGACGGCCGCAACCGCTGGGACCTCCTCGATATTGTCCGCATTACTCGCGCCCTCCGCGGCGAAGGCATTTCTTGGCCCGTCACCGACGAAGGGAAGCCCACCAACCGCCTCGAACTCCTGACAAAAATGAATAACCTCGAACACGAATCCGCCCACGACGCCAGCTCCGACGTCTTCGCCACCATCGCCGTCGCCCGCCTCATCCGCGAAAAACAGCCGAAACTCTTCTCTTATTTCTTCACCCACCGCGACAAAAACACTCTGAAACCCCTCCTCGACCCGAAAAATCCCCAAAACCTCGTCTACACCTCCGGCTCTTACGGCGCCACCCACAATTTCACCACCGTCATTCGCCCCCTCGCCGAGGGAAAGAACAGTAGCGTCCTGGTTTATGATTTAAGATACAGTTATAATGAGCTAAAATCCCTCCTCGAGAAAAAAGACGACCCCACCGCGAGCCCCAACCCCAAAAAAATCATTAAATCCGTCGCCTTGAACCGTTGCCCCGTCCTCGCCCCGCTCTCCATTTTAGACGCCGAAAACGGCTGGGAAAAACTCGACCTTAATCGTGCCACCGTCCTAAAAAACGCTGAAGACATAGAAGCGCATAAATCCGAAATCCTGAGCCTCGCGAAATCCCTCGAACTCCCGCCTTTCCCGCCGGCCGCCACCCCCGAATCCGCCCTCTACGACGCTTTTCTCCCCGACTCCGACCGCCGCCTCTGCGAAGAAGTTCGCAACCTCGACGAGCCCGCCCTAATGAAAAAATTCCACCCCACTTTCGCCGACCCTCGCCTTTCTCCTCTTTTTCTCCACTACAAGGCCAAAAATTTCAAATCCACCCTGACCGACGCCGAGCTCGCCGAATGGGAATCCTACCGCGCCACCCGCCTGAACGCCCAGAGTAAACCCTTCCTCGACTCCCTCACCCGCCTGAAATCCGAAGGAAAAGACGATTTTCTCCTCGAAGAACTCTCTCTTTACTTCTCCTCCCTCGCCCAATAGCCCACCAAAAATCCGCCCGACAAAGGCGGATTTTTTTCGAACCCCCTACTCCCCGAGAATTTCCTTCTCAATCGCATACACGAGCTCAACAAGCCGAATTTCCGCCCCGCTCTCCCCGAAATCCGTCCCATACACCGCATTCGTGTCCATAAATTTCACCGGCATATACGAGTCGTATAGCTCAAAATACGCATTTGTCTCGGCGTAATATTTCTTGTCCGCCTCATTATACGCCTCCTCGACCACCGAAATGTCCCCCTCCATCCCCGTCGCAACGTAATCATTAAACGTCTTCACTCTGTTATTATACGCCTCCGCAAGCGTCCAAAGTTGCTCCCCCATCTTCTCACCGAACTCCCGCACGACCTCCGCGCTCGCCCCCTTCGCCTCCGCGACAATCTCAAGCACATCCTCCTTCTTATACTCATATTGCGTATAATCCGCCCCCGCGAGCCCCAAAACGAGATTATGCAACCTCTCATAATCATCCGTCATATTCTCAAATTTCGGCAACACCTCTTTGAGTTTCGCTTTCGCCGCTCCCCACGCCTCTTTCACCTCTCCCTCCGAACTATTGAGATATTTATTCGTCTCCAACTTCGAAAGCCCACTTTTGAGCTTCGCAATGTCCGCCCGGCACTCATCCAGATTCTCGACAAAAAGGTCGCTCTCCGACCCCACATACGCCGTCAAAGAGAAAGTCGACCGAAGTTTCCAACAACTCCCCCCATACATATCATCCGCCGCCGCGAGCATCTCTTTATATTCCTCCGGCCGCTCACCGTTTTTCACCTGCTCCTCTGTTTCGCCGGCAATAATCTTCAAAACATCCGTCCGCTCCCCCGAAATCGTGTTTTTCCCACCCAGCGCAAAATACCACACCGCGAATCCAATCGCCCCAATAACGAGCAAGCACGCCACGATAATCCCGACCGTCCTCCCCGTTTTCTTCTCTGAACCCTCCGCTTTCACCTCTGTCTTTTCAACCTTTTCTGCCTTTTTCGCCTCAATTTTCGGCATACTTTTGTCCAATTTCGGCGTAAAATCGTGAATTTCGCCCCCAGCTTTCACATCTTTCTCTGAATCCATATTATCTCCATTTAGCTTATACTTAGCAAAATTATACCACAAATCCCTAAAAAACAACCAAAATTCGCTATTTTTACCATAACCCTCTTTACAAATTTCGCTTTTTGTGGTATAATAGACTTATCTCGTGAGAGAGGTACATTAATAAAAAAGGAGGTCCTTATCGTGAAGAAGGACAAAAGTCTCGATCTTTTCCGCGTAGGGTTCTACGCCATCATGACACTCTTGACGGCCACGATTATCTTTATGGTAATCATGAGCAACAACGTCGCGAGCGCCGACGCCGTCGCTCCGACCGATTGTTCGGTCACCGCTTCCGTTAACCTTCGGAGTCGCCCGAACAAAAACACCGGCACCGTCCTGACCACCATTAAGGGAAACGTCAAGCGCATCGCCGAATACTACGGCGACTACCAGTGGTCTCTCGTAGCCACTCTGGACTACTACGGCAACCCCAACCGACTCGGCTTCGTCATGAGCCGCTACCTGTCCGGCAGCCAGAGCAGCATCACCCTCAGTAGTTACCAAAGTAACAAAATGACCGTATCGAAAGATATCTACGCATACCTTTCGACCAACGTCGCGGCCTGTGGCATGATCCCGGTATCCTCGAGCGTCACCGTGCTCGGCACCGTCAGCGAGTTCACCCTGGTCGAACTCTCTGGAAACCTTTATCTGGTGAAGTCCACCGAACTCTGGGGCTACGACCCTGGCATTCAGCCCGGCAGTTACCCCTACGAAGCGAAGGTAGTTGCAAAAACCGGTAAGACGGTGAATTTCCGGAGCACCCCGAACACTACGGATAAGAACAACGTGATCGAAAAAATCCCGTTGGGCTACACCGTCACCGTCACCGGCCAGTACAACGCGACCTGGAGCATCGTCTCCTACAACGGTCGCACTGGCTACATGATGAGCGAATTCCTCTATAAAAAGGAATCTGGGGGCACGACCGAGCCCTACTTCGACCCCTACATCACCCTCTGGGACCACACTCTCCACACTTACTACGGAGACTACGTCCTCCCCGAAGGCGTGAGCTATGCCCTGCTTGACGCAGACTGGGTCCGCGTCGACGACTATTAACCTCCTGCCCCTCGCGAAAGCGAGGGGATTTTTTCTCGCCCGAAACCCCTCTTACCCCTTGACTTTTTCGCCAAAATGTGCTAATATCGCGAAGATATGGACGACAATTTCTTGAGAATTCGCGGCGCCCGCGAAAACAACCTAAAAAACCTCGACCTCGACATCCCGCGCGACAAACTCGTCGTCATGACCGGCCTCTCTGGCTCCGGAAAATCCTCCCTCGCCTTCGACACCATTTACGCCGAGGGCCAGCGCCGCTACGTCGAATCTCTCTCCTCTTACGCCCGCATGTTCCTCGGGGTAATGGATAAGCCCGACGTTGACACCATCACCGGCCTCTCCCCCGCCATCTCTATCGACCAAAAATCGACGAGCCGTAACCCGCGTAGCACCGTCGCTACCGTCACCGAAGTTTATGATTATCTCCGCCTCCTTTTCGCCCGCGTCGGCGTCCCCCACTGCCCCATCTGCCACAAAAAAGTCGAGAGAAGAAGCACCGAAGACATCGTAAACGAAGTCATGAAACTCCCCTTGGGCTCGAAACTTATGCTTCTCTCGCCCCTCGCCGAACAAAAGAAAGGCGAATTCAAGCACCTCTCTGAACAATTTCTAACCAAAGGTTTCAGTCGCATCCGCGTTGACGGCATCGTCTATTCTCTCGACGAATTCCCCGACCTCGACAAACAACTCCGCCACGACATCGAACTCGTCGTGGACCGCTTCATCCTCTCGCCCGACCTCTATTCCCGAATTTATAACTCCATCGAACAAGCCCTAGACTTGGGCCAGGGAATTATAAAAATCTTAAAAATCAACGACAACTCCGTCGCGATCAGCGATAAATCGATCGCGAGTGACGAACTCTTGACCTATTCCGAGCGCTACGCCTGCCCCGACCACCCCGACGTGATGATTCCGGAACTCGAACCGCGCCTCTTCTCTTTCAACGCCCCCCAAGGCGCCTGCCCGACCTGCACCGGCCTCGGTTTTCGCATGGAAGTTGACCCCGCCCTCGTTTTCAACAATAACTTAACCATCGCCGAAGGCGGCATCCGCCCCTTTAACCGCGTCTCGAGCGATTCTTATTGGCTGAAACGCCTCGCCCTCGTCGGCCAAAAACACGGTTTTAATATTTACACCAAAATCGGCGATCTCAGCGACGCCGCGAAAAATCTTATTCTCTACGGCACCGGCGACGAAACCTACGAAGTCCGCCTCGCGGGCTACGGAAAACTTTCTACCGGCACTTCATATAACACCACTTTCGAAGGCGTGATTCCGAATCTCGAGCGCCGCTACAACAGCCCTGACACTTCCGACTTCGTGAAACACGACATCGAACGCTTCATGCGCATGCATGAATGTGGCTCCTGCCACGGCGCCCGCC
Organism: Candidatus Saccharimonadota bacterium; assembly: GCA_017405265.1. Classification (GTDB taxonomy): domain Bacteria; phylum Patescibacteriota; class Saccharimonadia; order Saccharimonadales; family Saccharimonadaceae; genus Nanosyncoccus. The sequence goes on along the minus strand of JAFRAS010000008.1, from coordinate 25,399 downwards.
TGAACCCCGCCGTCCTCGCCGTCACCGTACATGATTTGAATATTGTTGACCTCTGTAATCTCACCGTTGACCAGACCATCGACGCCCTGAAGGACGACCTCGAATTCACCGATTCCGAAAAACTCATTGCCGACCCCATCATTAAAGAAATCCGCTCACGCGTGAAATTTATGCAAGACGTGGGGCTCGGCTACCTCGAACTTTCCCGTCCCGCCTCGACTCTCTCCGGTGGCGAAGCTCAACGCATCCGCCTCGCCACTCAAATCGGCTCCGGCCTTCAGGGCGTACTTTACGTCCTCGACGAACCTTCCATCGGCCTCCACCAAAGCGATAATGATAAATTAATCGGCACTCTGAAACACCTGCGCGACCTAAAAAACACTGTTCTAGTCGTCGAACACGACGAAGACACCATGCTCGCCTCCGATTACATCATCGACATCGGCCCCGGCGCCGGCGTGAACGGCGGCCGCCTGGTCGCCGCTGGCACCCCCGAGGAACTAATGAAAAATCCGAATTCTCTGACCGGGAAATACCTCTCTGGCGAGCTTAAAATCCCCGTCCCGAAGTCCCGCCGCAAACCAAAAAAAGACAAAGAACTCGTGATTTACGGCGCCCGTGAAAATAATCTGAAAAACCTCGAAGTTCACTTCCCGCTCGGTGTTATGACCGTCGTCTCCGGCGTCTCCGGCTCCGGAAAATCGACTTTAGTCAACGAAATTTTGGCGAACGAACTCTTAGCTCGCCTCCACCGCGCCGAAACTGTCCCCGGCGCCCATGATAAAATCGAGGGAATAAAGAATCTCGACAAATGCATCGTCATCGACCAGTCGCCCATCGGTCGCACCCCGCGCTCTAACCCCGCGACTTACACCGGCGTTTTCAACGCCATCCGCACCCTCTTCGCCGAACAACCCGACGCCAAAACCCGCGGCTACAAAGCCGGCCGCTTCTCTTTCAACGTCAAGGGCGGCCGTTGCGAGGCCTGCCAAGGCGACGGCGTGAACAAAATCGAAATGCATTTCCTCCCCGACGTTTACGTTACCTGCCCCGTCTGCCACGGAAAACGCTACAACCGCGAAGCCCTCGAGATAAAATACAACGGCAAAACCATCTCGGACGTCCTCCAGATGACCATCGACGAGGCTGTTCAATTCTTCGAAAATCACCCCGCGATTCACCCGAAGCTGAAAACTCTCCAAGACGTCGGCCTCGGCTATATCAAACTCGGCCAACCCGCCACCACTTTCTCTGGCGGCGAAGCCCAGCGCATCAAACTCGCCACCGAACTTGCGCGCCGTTCCACCGGCAAAACTCTCTATATTTTAGACGAGCCCACCACCGGCCTCCACACCGACGATGTGAAACGCCTCCTTGCCATCCTGAATCGCCTCGTGGACGGCGGCAACTCGATGATTATCATCGAGCACAATCTCCACGTCATCAAGTCCGCCGACTGGATTATCGATATGGGCCCCGAGGGCGGCGTGAACGGTGGCGAAATTGTGGCTTCTGGCACTCCCGAGGAAGTCGCGAAAAACGAGAAAAGTAAAACCGGTCTCTATCTAAAATCCATCTTAAAATAACCCACCAAAAATCCCCCGGGAAACGGGAGATTTTTAAAGTCTTATTTAGCTTCTTCGGCCGCAGCTTCGGGCTTCTGGCCATTGTCTGCTGGAACATCCGCCGCCGAGACCGGCTCCGCCGCTTTCGCCGCTTCGTCCTCAGCTTCGCGCGCCGCCGCTTCCGCCGCCGGATCATACACGTTCGCAATTAAGAGGTCGCTCTCGAGCTCTTTATCCGCGACTTCGACGCCTTTCGGCAATTTCAACTCATTAAGCGTCAACTTGTCGCCCGCCTCTTTAAGGGTGGAAGCATCAAGTTCAATTTCCTTCGGAAGGTCAGCCGGTTTGCCTTTGACGTCAATTTCTTCGACCACCTGGAGAATCGAAAGATGCGCTTTCGAAGCATCCGAGGTTTCGAATCCGACAATCTTAATCGGGGTCGTCACTTCGACCGCGGCCGAAGCCGAAATCGCCTGGAATTCAACAGAGATAATTCTCCGGGAAACCGGGTCAACTTGCACAGTTTTCACCACCGCGAGCTGCGGGTGATTCTCAATCGAAAGTTCCACCGGCGAGTGATAACCAGCCTCGCGCAACACCTTTTCGGTCGGATTATAAGGCGAAGCCGTCAAAACGGTTTTCTTACCGCCATAAACCGTCGAGGGAATGAGCCCCTCAGCGCGCAATTTCGCGAGTTTTTTACCCTGGAGGGTACGCGGGGAAAGTTCAAGCTTATATTCTGAATTTGACATAAAATTTCCTTACTTTTGAATTACTATCATTATACAACAGATAGCGCGAAAATACAAGACTAATTAAAAAAGCCCGCTCTCGCGGGCCAAAAACTCAGAAATTTCAATCTTCCGTCTTAAACGAAATTGTCGGCGCCGTCATACAAAGCGCCAAAAGTATCTTCGGCCATGCCCCCACCACATTAAATCCGGGCAAAATCGCATCCGCGAGCCACACCCCGGCAATCCCAGATAAAAACAGAGCCAAAAACCCCAATATAGTTATAGTGATGCTTTGTGAAATCAGCATAAAAAACGCCAACACAATCGCCCCAATCAGCATAACAGCCAACGTAATCGCACAAACCAATATCGTCGCGAGTAACAAATTCCCAAATCCCTCAACTATCACCACCTCCGGAAACAACACCGACGCTAAATATAGCACCAACCCAGCAACTACCGCACTTATCACTGTCCTCATTTTTACCCCTCCTTTTCTGAGCCAAAAAGTACAAATCGGCCGAAAGTGCCGATTAATCTCGAAATTATATCATAATCGCCCCGAGAAATCAACCTCCCTCTTTACAAATTTTGATTTTTGTGGTATAACTAGAGTATATGTTGTTTCTCTCAGTCCTCGGGCGCGAACCCGACCTCTCTCTGGCCGAATTGAAGGCGAAATTCCACCACGTTCGCCAGATTTCTCCCGTTCTCGCCACTTTTGAGTCCGACTCCACTCCCGTCCTGAAAAATTTCGGCGGCTCTCTGAAATTTGCCGAAAAAATCGACTCTGACCCCGTAAAATACTTGAAAAATCTCCCCGAAGGAAAAATCACCCTCGGCCTCTCCGATTACCGCGAGAAAAAGTCCAAACTCTTAAATTATAAGCGTATCTTGAAACGCTCCGTCCGCCTCCTCCCGAGCGAAAACGGCGTCATCTCCACCGCCTCCGCCCACCACAACCAACTCGGCGAAAAAGAAAACCGCGTTGAACTCATTTTTACCCCAGTCGGCACCTTCCGCTCCCTCGGCGCTCAAAACATCAGCTCTTATAAATCTCGCGATCAGCTTCGCCCCGCCAGAGATGCCAAAGTTGGCATGCTCCCCCCGAAACTCGCCCAGATTTTAATCAACCTCTGTGGTCCTCTCGAAAATAACACCACCATTTTCGACCCCTTCTGTGGCACCGGCACCGTCCTCCAAGAGGCGCTCCTCATGGGTCTCTCCGCCGCCGGCTCCGACAAGAACCCAAAAATGCTTGAATACTCAAAGAAAAACCTCGAATATTTAAAGAATAGCCCCCGCTTCGCCTCTGAAATCCACTTGGACTACACCCTCGCCGAAAACCCCACCGACGCCACGGCGGACAAATTTAGCGTCCTAAAAAACACTCAAAATCTCGCTGTCGCCTCGGAGCTGTATCTCGGGCCGCCCCTATCATCTATCCCTTCCGCCGAGAAACTCGAGCGCCTAAAATCCGACGAAAAATCCTTCATCTTGGCTTTCTTAAAAAATCTTGCGCCCCAAATCCCGTCCGGCACCCCCCTCACCCTCGCCGTCCCCGCTTGGCTCCGCGAAAACGGCCGCTATTCTCGCCTCTTTCTTCTTGACGAAATCAAAGAGTTGGGGTATAATGAGAGAAAATTGAGTGAGCGTCCCCTTCTTTATTACCGCGAAGGCCAAATCGTCGCTCGAGATATAATTTTATTAAGGAAAGTCTAACATGTCTCATGTCAAAGCTGGCGGAACCGCCAAAAATGTCCACAACAACGCCGGCCACCGGCTCGGCGTCAAACGCTTCGGCGGCCAAGTCGTCAAAGAAGGCGAAGTCCTCGTCCGCCAAACCGGCGCCACTAAAATCGCTGGCCCCGGCACCTTCATGTCCAAAAACTTCACCATCCACGCCGCAAAACCCGGTGTCGTCACCTTCGTAAAAACCAAAAAGCGCCACTTCTCCGGCAAGTCCCTCCCCAGAACCCGCGTCGAAGTCCGCTAATTGTCGAAAGAAGTTTTTAAAACTCGCTTTTTCGCAGTTATAAAAAATAATCTATTTTAAAAAATTCCTTGAAACAGGCCGAGCACACGATGGTCCGTGGCACAGGCCTGCCTTGAAAGGAATTTTTTAAAGAGATTATTTTTTATAGGCAAGAAAAAAGAGTTTTAAGAACTTCTGTGTTATAATAGAACCATGAGAATTTTCGTGGTAGGTAATTATCTCGAGGACAACTTCATCAAACTAGATGAAAACCGCCTCGACTTCGAGCTGAACGACGACGGTGCCCCCTGCCTCGACCTCGCCTTTTCCGAAACCTCCCTCTTTTTCCAAAAAAAGACCAGCGTAAAATCCGGCTCCGCCGTCGCCGAAGAAATCTTTAAAAACTTCGGGGTCACAGTCATCGAGCCCGACGAAAAATCCCCCGACTCCCGCTTCATTCTGTCTCTAAAAAACCGCATCCTCTACATCACCCCGACCACCCGCAAATATACCGATTGGAAATACCCGAGCGCCACTCCCGACTGGCTTTTTCTCGACCCCTCCGCGAACTTAAAAGACGAAAACATCAAAAAAATCGAAACCTACCTGAAGCTCCACCCGAAACTTCGCCTCGCCGTTTTCCCCGACCGCCGCAATCTGGGGAACCTCGCTCCCCTGATTTCCCGCGCCGACCTCATTTTCGCTACCGAACCCCTAAAATCCCTCACGATAAAAAAGTCCGCCATTATCTGTAAAATCGGCCCCGATTCTCTCTCGGTCGGAAACGAAAAAACCGCCTGGAAAACCGAGCGAAAAGACCTCATGACCGACCTCACCGTCCGCGAAATCGCCTCTGCGACTTTTTTGGCCGCCCTTTTGACCGAAAAAAACCTGAAAACCGCCCTGAATTTCGTCAAAATCAGTCTCGAATCGACCACCTTGACCACCGTCCCCAGCGTAAAATTTTTAAAGGAGAAAAATATGCAAGAAGAAACCCCCGACCTCGCCCTCACCGCGAAATTACTCGTCGCGAGAGGGAAAGGTATCCTCGCCGCCGACGAATCCGGTGGCTCCATCCACAAAAAATTCGAAGGTATGGGAATTGACGACACTTTCGACAATCGCCGCGACTACCGCAATATTTTCTTCACAACCCCTGATCTCGAAAAATACGTAAACGGCGTCATTCTTTTCGACGAAACCGCCCGCCAACTCGCCGACGACGGCACCAACTTCGTCAAATTCCTGACCAAAAAGGGCATTATTCCCGGAATAAAAGTCGATATGGGGTTAGAACCCCTCTCTGAAAACTCCAAAGAAGTTTACACCAAAGGCCTCGACGGCCTCGACGACCGTTTGAGAGAATACTTCGCCATGGGCCTCCGTTTCGCGAAGTGGCGCGCCGCTTTTTACGTCGGTGACGGCACCCCGAGCGCCGAAGTCATCGAAAAAAATTGCGACATTTTGTCCGACTACGCCAAAAAGTGCCAGGATGCTCATATTGTCCCCATCGTCGAGCCCGAACTCGTCCACGACGGCGACTATTCTGTCGAAGCCTGCGCCGAAATTACCGGAAAAATCCTCGACTGCCTCTTCGAAAAGCTAAAAGAAAAGGGCGTGAAACTCGAGGGCACACTCCTGAAAGTCAACATGATTTTGGCGGGAAGCGAGCACGACCCGAATTCCACCCCCGAAGAAGTCGGCAAATTCACTAACGAAGTCTTGAAAGCCCACGTCCCCAAAAATCTCGCCGGCGTCGTCTTCCTCTCTGGCGGTCAAACTCCCGACGAAGCCACCGAGAACCTGAAAGAAATCATCAAACAAAAATCCACTGCCTTCCCCCTCACCTTCTCCTTCGCTCGCGCCCTCCAAGCCCCCGCCCTCGAAGCCTGGCGCGGAGACAACGCGAACGCCGACGCCGCTCGCCTCACCTTTAAAAACCGCCTGATAAAAAACACTGACGCCCTGAATACGAATTATGGAAATTGAACCCCTCGGCATTAGCGAATTCGTTGAATCGGTGAACTACGACCTCGTCGAAAACTACCGCGACCAATATTTGGTCGGCGAAGTCGCAAGCTACAAAACTTCCCACGACCGCTGGATTTTCTTCGACTTAAAAGACGCCGACTCCTCCGTCTCCTGCTTCATGCCCATCTGGCAACTCCGCACCCCAATCGAAGACGGCATGAAAATCATCGTGAAAGCCACCCCGAAAATCACCGCCTGGGGAAAATTCTCTCTAACCGTCGGCGCCTACAAGCCCGTCGGCGAAGGGAATATTAAAAAGGCCTTCGATATTCTGAAAGCGAAACTCGAAAAAGAAGGCCTCTTTGCCGCCGAGAAAAAACGCCCCCTGCCTCGCCCCCTGAACTCCATCGGCGTCATCTCTTCTCCCGAAGCCGCCGGCTACGCCGACTTTATTAAAATTCTGAATGCTCGCTGGGGCGGCCTCGATGTCAAAGTCGCGAAAACCCAAGTCCAAGGCCTCGACGCCCCCGACCAAATCATCCGCGCCCTCAATTATTTCAACGAAAAAAGCGACGTCGATCTCATCGTCATCATCCGTGGTGGCGGTTCAAAAGACGACCTCTCGGCCTTCAACGACGAAAAACTCGTCCGTACTATCGCCGCCTCGCGCATCCCGACCATCACTGGCATCGGCCACGAAGTTGACACCTCTCTTTCCGACCTCGCTGCCGATCTCGTCGGCTCCACCCCTTCAAACGTCGCCGAACTAATCGTCCCTGACCGAAAAACCGAAGCCGAAAAATTGCGCCGAAAAATCCTCGACCTCAAAAATTACCTCCTATCATCCGTTAAATCCACCGAAAACACCAGTTTTTCGCGCATTTCGGGCCTAAAATCCCTCATTTTCCAAAAAATCGCCGAAGAAGAGCGAAAAACCACCGAAAATCTCCAAAAAATCACCCGCGAAATCGTTGTAAAAATTACAACACTCCTCGATAAAAACGAGTCAAAAATCAAGATTTTGGAAGCTCTAAACCCCGAGAAAGTCCTCCGCCAAGGCTACGCCATCTTGAGCGGGAAAATCTCCCCCGGAAGCGTTGTAAAAATTACAACGAACAAAAATTTTATACAGGCAAAAATTATCAGTTTAACCGAAAGGAAATCCTAAAATGACCAGCCAAACCCTCTCTTCTAAAATCGAAAAACTTGATACCGCCATCGAATGGTTCTATGGTGACGAATTTTCGCTCGACGAAGCCACCGCCCACTACAAATCAGCCCTCACTTTAGCCGAAGATATCAAAAAGGAGCTAAAAACTCTGAAAAATAACATCGAAGTCTTGAGCGAAGACTTTACAAAAGCCGTCTAACTCGCTATAATTTGCTTATGAATAACAATGGATTTTTCTCTCAGCCCCAACCAATGTCCGGCTCCATGGTCGCTTCGAAAGACCCCGAGCCCGAACTCATCACTCCGAAAAAAGACCACTCTCGCCTCACTTTAATCATCTTGCTCGTGGTTTTCGTCATCGGCACGATGGTTTTGGCTGGTCTTTCCACTTATCTTTACATCGAGAAAAACGAAGCCGAAACTAACCTCGACGCAAAAATCAGCACCGCCGTCGCTTCCGCCATCTCGACCCAAATCGCCGCCGACGATAAAAACTGCGACGCAAAATTGAAAGAGAGTAAAACCTACTTCGTCGGTCCCGCCGACTACGGCTCGCTCTCCTTCGAATACCCGAAAATCTGGTCCGTTTACATCGCCGCCGACGCCAGCGACGGTAAGGATTTCGAAGCCTACATCAACCCCGACCACGTCCCGAGCGTCACGAATAAAGACAACATTTTCCTCCTCCGTCTGAAAATCACCAATACCACCTTCGACAAAACCGCCGAGGAATACGCGAAATTCGTCGAAAAGGGAACTATGACCGTCGAAAACCGCACCGTAAATGGTCACAACTTGAGCATTTATAAAGGCGAGCTCAAAGAAAGCACCACAAAAGACAAGCGCACCGGCTACGTCACCCTGATTAAAATCCGCGACAAAACCGCCATCTTGCAGACCGACTCTCTCGACTTTGTAGACGATTACAACTCCATCTTGAACACCATCACCTTCAATTCATAGCCACCCCTCCCCATTTCGTGATATAATAATATCACTATGGAGGTCCAGAACTATCTTGCTTTTACCGCGTCCGAGCTGTCCGCTCCTCTGTCTCTCTTGCGCCAACTCACCCTGGCCCTCGACTACGCCGAGACCCCCCGCGACGAATCCCTCTTAAAGTCCGAGATAGTCGCGGTCTCTGACCAACTTATGAAAACTATCGAAAACCTGAGCGAAATCGAGCGCCTCGAATCTGGCGTCTTCGTCTCCGAACCCGTTTGCGTCCGCTCTCTCTGCGACGACGTAAAAACTGAACTCGAACATTCCGACCACTCCCGCCATTTCCTCGTCAAATACTCGAAATCCCCCCTCGCCGCCTCGAATTACCACCTCTTAAAAAACGCCGTTTATAACTTCTCCCTCTCCGCTCTTCACTTTTCGACCGAAGAAACACCGAGCAGAATTGAGGTAAAAACCAAAAACAATCAAATCCGCATCGAAATTCGCGATTTCGGCCCCGCCGTCCCGAAATCCTTTGCCGACAGTCTGAAAAATCTCTCCGCCCCGACTTCCATCCCTATGCGCCCTCTCTCTTCCGGCCTCAATCTTTACCTCGCCACCAAATTCGCCAACTTCCTTGGCGCCCGTCCCGGCCTCATCCGGCACCAAGACGGCGCTTCTTTCACTCTCGACCTCGCCCCGAGTAAACAGGCCTCCCTCCTATGACCAAAAAACCACCCATTTTCATCTTGGACAGCGACGAAAAATTCGCCGGCTGTCTCGCGCGCTATATTAAAAAAGCCGGTGGCGAGCCCAAAATCTTCAAAAACCTCTTCGAAATGAACGCTGGCCTCTCGGTGACCATCCCGCGCCTCATTTTCTTCGACCCGCTTTTAGACGGCCCCGACGCTTTCGGTTTTTTGAACGAACTCATGAGCTACGACGACACTAATAAAATCCCCCTCGCAATAGTTAGCAACCTCTCTTTCAATCTTGCCGACTTCGAAGATTACCCCATGCGTGCCATCTTTAACAAATCTCGTCTTCGCCCCGAAGACATAATCGCGTTCGTGAAACATGCAGGACTTTCGCACTAAATCCCTCGTCCTCCGCCGCACCAATTTCGGCGAAGCCGACCGCATCTTGACTCTGATCACCAAGCTCGGCCGCATCGAGTGTCTGGCAAAAGGCGTAAGAAAAGAAAAGTCGAAATTGGCCGGTGGCATCGAACTTTTTACTCTCTCCGACGTCGTCATCCACCAAAAAGACGAATCTCGCCTCGCGATTTTGACCTCCGCCCGCGCCGAAAAATTCTATTCGAATCTCTTGAAAGACCTCGACAAAATCAACCTCGCCTCGTTTTTCTTAAAAATGACCGACAAAAGAACTCGCGACGTCTCCTCGCCCGACTTTTTCGACCTCTTAAATTCCTCTCTTGCGCACCTAAACAGCAACACCGACCCGACTTTAATCGAAACTTTTTTCCGCCTCAACCTCCTGAAAATCTCCGGCGAAAATCTGAACTTATATTTCGACACCTCGGGCGAAAAATTAAAAATCGACCAAACTTACACCTGGAACGCTCTCGCCTCCGCTTTCGAACCGTCCGTTTCCGGCAATTTCACCGCCACCGACATAAAAGTTCTCCGTTTTCTCCTCTCCTCCGACCTCACAACTTCCGCCCGCCTAAAATATTCCGACTACAACAAACTGCTTATTATTGCGAAATCCGCGAGCGAGTTGTAAAATAATACCATGACAAGTCTCGATAATTTAGTTTCACTCTGTAAGCGCCGCGGTTTTATTTTTCCCGGCTCCGATATCTACGGCGGCATGGCCGGCACCTGGGACTACGGCCCCTTGGGCGTCGCCCTGAAACGCAAAGTGAAAGAAGCTTGGTGGAACTATTTTGTCGAAAGTCGCGACGACATTTTCGGCGTTGACGCTGCGATTTTAATGAACCCGACCACCTGGGTCGCCTCCGGCCATACAAAAACTTTCTCCGACCCCCTCGTCGAGTGTAAAGAATGTCACGGTCGCTTCCGCGCCGACAAACTCCGCCCCGATTTCACCGCGAATGTTTCTGCCGACGATTTGAAAGACGTCCCCTGCCCGACCTGCAAAAAAATCGCCTGGAGCGAAGTCCGTCCTTTTAATATGATGTTCGAAACCCACGTCGGCCCCGTTTCCGACTCTTCTTCTGTTGCCTACCTCCGCCCCGAAACTGCCCAAGGCATCTTCACGAATTACAAAAACGTCGTTGACACTCTCTACCCCGACCTCCCCTTCGGCCTCGCACAACAAGGAAAGGCCTTTAGAAACGAGATTTCTCCGCGCGACTTCATCTTCCGCGACCGCGAATGCGAACAAATGGAAATCGAGTACTTCGTCCGCCCCGAGAATTGGGAAGAAGAATTCGAAAAATTGCGCAAAATGTGCCACGATTTTCTCGAAAATGTCATTGGTCTCCCGGAGGGCATGATTCACGAAGAAGAAGTGCCCGCCGAAGACCGTGCCCACTACTCGAAACGCACCGTCGATGTGAATTTCGACTTCCCGATTGGCACCGACGAGCTCATGGGTATCGCCTACCGCACCGATTTCGACCTCAAAAACATCGCCGACCACTCCGGCAAAAACCTCGATTACCGCGACAAAATCACCGGCGAAACTTTCCTCCCCCACGTCATTGAACCGAGCTTCGGCGTCGAGCGGCTTTTGATGGCCATTCTTTCCGTCGCCTACGCTGAAGAAAAAGACCGCACTGTTCTGAGACTCCCCGAGAGCCTCGCGCCTTACCGCTTCTGCGTTTCGCCTCTCTTGAAAAACAAGCCCGAACTCGTCGAGAAAGCCAAGGAAGTCCATAAAAAACTTCGCGAAAAATACATCAACGTCACCTGGGACGACTCCGGCAACATCGGAAAACGCTACAAAAAACAAGACGAAATCGGCACCCCCTATTGCGTCGTCATCGATTTTGAGACCCTCGAGAACAACACTGTCACTGTCCGCTCCCGCGACGACGCCTCCCAAGTCCGCACCAAAATCTCCGACCTCTAAACTTGTCGTTTGGACAAAAAGGTGTTGTATTTTTTCAATATCCGTAATATTATAAAAACAGAAGAAACTAGCCCGAAAAGTGTCCGTATGGACGCCTGCTCAAAAGAGATAGGGCTAGTTTCGCTTTTTAAGAATTACTTCCAGCGCTTAATCGCGTCCGCAATCACTTTCTTCGCTTCTTCGGGACCAAGGAATCCTTTCACTTCGGTCGAGCCCGGCTTCTTCAAGTCCTTGTAGTGACTAAAGTGGAATTCAATCTGTTTTAATAGTTGCTTCGGCAAGTCTTCGAGAGTCTGATACTTGTCGCCATTCTCGCGGTCGTCCGCCGGAACGCAGATAATCTTGTCGTCCACTTCGTCCGAATCGACAAATTTCATCACGCCGAGCACTCTCGCTTTCGTGTAAATCCCGGTGGTAAGGGGCTCGTCTGTGATCATTAAGACATCGAGCTCATCCCCATCCTCATCCAAAGTCTGCGGGATAAAGCCATAATTGCAGGGCTTCGCAAACACTTTCGGCTCCACCCGGTCGAGATTAAAACAGCCTTTCTTCCTATCCCATTCAATCTTGAGGTTCGACCCGGTCGGGATTTCAATCACGACATTAATCTCGCCGTTTTCGTAGTCCCCCGCGTCTAAAATTTTATTAAAATCGGCCATAAAACTCCTTATTTTATGCTCTAATTATACACCATTTTAAAAAATCTGTGCTATTATCAAATTATTATGATAACGAAGGCAATTATTCCTGTCGCCGGTTGGGGGACCCGTCGCCTGCCGATTACGAAAGTAATCGAAAAATCCATGCTTCCCGTTGGGAACCGCCCCTTGGTCGACTATTCCGTCCGCGAACTCGCCGAAGCCGGCGTCACCGATATTTATATGGTAATAAGCAATGTCGAACCTTGCCAAGTCCGCGAATTTTACAAAGACAACCTCGCCCTGAATGAATACTTAAAAGAGCGCGACAAAAACGACCGCCTGGAGCTCGCGCACACCCTCCCCGAGAACGTCACCATCCACTACGTCTCCCAAGACCCCTCGAAAGAATACGGCACCGCCGTCCCGATCGCTATGACCGTCGAAAAATTTAATTTGAACGAACCCGTCTTTGTCTTTATGGGCGACGATTTCATCTGGAACCCGAACGGCTCCTCCGCCGCCGAGTCGATGCTCGAAAATTTCGAGAAAAACGGCGATTCCGTCATCTTAGGCGTCGAGACCGAACGCGAAAAGCTCGAAAAATACGGCGTTCTCTCCGAAGAAAACGGGATTTTAACGAACATTGTCGAAAAACCGAAGCCGGAAAACGCCCCCTCGAACTTAATCAACGTCTCAAAATACATTATGACCCCCGCACTATTGACAAAAGTGGTAGAATATGTTAAAACCAACAATTTCGGCCCCCTGGACCAAGAATATCTTGTCACCGACCCCATCGCCGAATTTATTAAAACTGGCAAAAAAATCCGCGTCGCGCGCGCCCGCGGTGTTTACCTCGACGGTGGCTCGGTCGAAGGCTGGCTCCACGCTAACGAGGTAGTCTTAAATGGCGAAAACTAAATCCGAATTCATCTGCCAAAACTGCGGCGCTCACTCTCCGAAATGGGCAGGGAAATGCCCAAATTGTGGTGAATGGAACACTTTTGTCGAATCCGTCACCGAACCCGAAACCGTGAAAAAATCCGCCCTCGACCGCTCCGCGACGAGCGGAAAAATCTTAAAATTCGAGTCTTTGAGCTCCGTCTCCGAACTCGCCGAGAAATCGCGTCTAAAAACCGGCTTTAAAGACCTCGACACCGTACTCGGTGGCGGCTTCCTTGCGGGCTCCGTCTCGCTTCTCGCCGGTCAACCCGGCATCGGAAAATCCACTATTTTGATGCAAATCTGTAATCACATCGCCACCAGCCATCACGTCCTCTATATCTCCGGCGAGGAATCCGCGAGCCAGGTAAAACTCCGCGCGAAGCGCCTCGGCGCCAACGCGAAAAACTTGAATTTCGCCTCCTCGACCTCTGGCGCCGACATCGCGAAAACCATCAACGAATCCGATTTTGACCTCGTTATTGTTGACTCAATCCAAACTCTCTCTCTTGACGAACTCACTTCAGCCCCCGGCACCGTATCCCAGGTCACGAATTGCGGCAATCTCATCATTCGCGCCGCAAAGGCCACCAACACCGCCGTCATCATCGTCGGCCACGTGACAAAAGAGGGAACCTTGGCCGGTCCGAAAGTCCTGGAACACTTAGTTGACGTCGTTATTAACTTCGAGGGCGACCGCTACGGCGGGTTCAAGACCATCCGCGCGGTGAAAAACCGTTTCGGTTCCACTTCCGAAGCCGCCATTTTCGAAATGAGCGAAAAAGGCCTCGTCGAGGTAAAAAATCCTTCCGCCGCCCTGCTCGCCGAACGCCAAAACACCGACGGCTCAATTATCTTAGCCACCCTCGAGGGCACTCGCCCGCTCCTCGTCGAGGTCCAAGCTCTCGCAACTTCGACTAACTTCGGCTACCCGAAACGCACCGCCTCCGGTTTCGATCTGAACCGCTTGAATCTCTTAATTGCCGTCCTCGAACGCCGCACGAAACTGAAACTGAACGACAAAGACATTTTCATCAACGTCGTCGGTGGCCTAAAAATCCAAGATTCCGCCGCCGATCTTGCCGTCGTCATGGCGATTGCCTCCGCCGTCGCAAAGCGCAAACTCCCCGAAGAATACGTCGTTTTCGGCGAAGTGGGATTAGGCGGCGAAATCCGCTCCGCTTTCCGCCCGGATCAACGCATCGCCGAAGCGAAAAAACTGGGGTTCAAGAACGCTATCGCCCCTGCCACCGTGAAAGATTCCTTCGTCCTCCCCGTAAAAGACCTCCGCTCCGCCCTAATTTCTTATATGAACGAAACATGAAAATTCTCGGCATCGACCCCGGCACTGGCATCTGCGGCTTCGGCGTTATTGAGAAAAAGCACGCTCTCGATTTTGGCGTTATTTCCACGCCGAAAAACACCCCGCTCCCCGACCGCCTCCTCGACATTTTCAATTCTCTAAACACTATTATTGACGAATCGAAGCCCGACGTCGTCTCCATTGAAAAACTTTTCTTCACCAAAAACATCACCACCGGTATCTCTGTCGCCGAAGCCCGCGGCGTCGTCATCCTCGTCTGTCGTCAACATAATCTCCCGATCTTCGAATACACTCCTAATGAAATCAAAAAAACGATAGCCGGCTACGGCAAGGCCGACAAAAAGCAGATGCAAGAAATGGTGAAACTAGAACTGGGGCTCACCGAAGTTCCTCGCCCCGACGACGCCGCCGATGCCCTCGCCGCCGCCCTGACCCACCTCTATCTTTCAAAATAATCTGCTATAATAGTCTCATGATTGCGCATTTAATTGGCACTGTCGCCGAAAAATTCATGAATTCCGTCATTATCGACGTCTCTGGCGTCGGCTACGAAGTCACCGTCCCGACCCCCGATTTCGAAAAATTGAACCTAAAAGACGAGGTGAAACTCTATACTTATCACGCGACAGCCGAAAACTCCGAAAAACTCTACGGTTTCTCCACTCTGACCGCGAAAAAACTCTTCGAACTCCTAATTTCCGTCAACGGCGTCGGCCCGAAGGCCGGCATCGCCATTATGTCCCTCAATTCCGCCGAAGAAGTCCGAAACGCCATCGCAAACTCCGACTCTGCCTTCGTCTCAAAAGCCTCCGGCGTCGGCAAAAAGTCCGCCGAGCGTATTATCGTCGATCTGAAAGATAAGGTCGGTCTCCCCTCCCACTCCGCTACCACCTCGAGCGCCCCTCTCTCCGCCTCCGACCCGGCGCTCGATGCCCTCATCTCTCTCGGCTTCCCCTTAAAAGAGGCCTCCGCCGCTCTTTCCGGTCTCGACCCGTCCCTCCCCGTCGAAGAACGCGTGAAACAGGCCCTAAAACAAAGATAACCCCCTTTTCTTTTTTCAAAATATGTGCTATAATGAGGAAAATTTAATCCAAAGGTTATTATCATGAGTTTTTCAATCTTGAAAGCAATTGGCGACGCCCAGAAAAAACCGGCCGTTGTCGATGTTCGTCCGGGCGATACCGTTAAAGTTTCCCAAAAAATCAAAGAAGGCGACAAATTCCGCTCCCAGATTTTCGAAGGCGTAGTCATCCGCGTCGAAAGAAAAGGTTCCCACACTGCTCGTTTCGTCGTGAGAAAAGTCTCCTCCGGCGTCGGCGTCGAGAAGTCCTACCTTCTCCACTCTCCCCTTGTCGAGAAAGTCGAAATCGTGAAACGCTCCAAGGTCCGCCGCAACAACTTGTCCTACCTCCGCGAACGCTCCGGGAAATCCGCTCGTCTCGCTTCGAAATCTTTCGACCGCTCGGCCGCTAACGCTCTCGAAGTCGCCGAAGAAGCCCCCGAAAAGACCGAAGAAAAAGTCGAAGAAAAAACTGAAGAAACCCTTGCCGAAGCTAAATAATGGCAATCTTAGGCGTCGATGAAGTCGGTCGTGGCCCTCTGGCCGGACCCCTCGTCATCGGCGCCGTTATTTTGTCTGACCCTACCGCCGACTGGTGCACGGAACTCAACGATTCGAAAAAACTCACCCCGAAAAAACGCGAAAAACTCTCCGAAATTATCTTAAAAAACGCCGACGCGGCTACTCTCGGCTGGGTTTCGAGCGCCGAGCTCGACAAAATCGGCATGACTGCCGCTCTTCGTCTCGCCACCCGCCGCGCCGTAACCGAGATTAAAAACACCCACACCCCCTTCTCCGAAATCATCATCGACGGCAACATCAATTTCCTCTCCGGCACCTCGCTCGAGCCTTACACCTCGACTCTCATCAAGGGCGACCAAAAAATCAAGGCCATCTCCGCCGCCAGCATCATCGCCAAAGTCGCCCGCGACCGCTACATGGTCGAACTCGCCGAAAAATACCCCGGCTACGGTTTCGAAAAACACATGGGCTACGGCACCGCTCTGCACCGCGCCGCTCTTGAAAAACTCGGCCCCTGCCCCGAACACCGCACCTCTTTCTCCCCAATCAAAGAGCTGAAAAACACCACAAAAACGGGGGGCAGAGCCGAATCCATCGTCGCCAGTTTTCTCGAATCAAGCGGCCACGAAATTATCGCGAGAAATCACAAAACTAAGTTTTATGAAATTGACATTATCTCGACGAAAGACGACAAAATCTATTTCACCGAAGTAAAATACCGAAAATCTGCGTTTCACGGCTCCGGCCTCGACGCCATCACTCCAAAAAAACGCGAACAAATGACCTTCGCCGCCGAAGCTTTCCTAAAATTCCGCCCCGACCTCGCCGAAAATTTCTCGCCCCTCCTCGCCGTCGCCGCCGTCTCCGGCGAAGGCTTCACCCTCGACGCCTGGTTTCCCCTCGAAGATTAAAACAGCCCTTTAACCCCGAACGATCCCACCGCCATAATCACTCCCGCCATCAACACTCCGGCGAGCACCGCCATCACCGTTTTTCGAAAATCCAGTTTCAAAATCGACGCGGCCAGCGTCCCCGTCCACGCCCCCGTCCCGGGGAGCGGAATCCCAACAAACAGCATTAGCGCGACATACACCCCCGCTTTCCCCTTTTTGAGCAACTTCTCCCCCGCCTTTTCGCCCTTCACTAGGCAAAAGTTGCAAAACCGCCGAAACCACCGCCACCGCCAGTTCAACCCCCACTCGAGCACCTTCCGAGAAAAAAGATAGATGAGTGGCACCGGAATCATATTCGCGACAAGAATCAACATAAACGCCACTGTCGTATCGAGCCCGAGAGACACCGCAATCGGCACCGCCCCGCGTAGCTCGATGAGTGGCAGCATTGCGACAAAGAACACTAATAAATATTGGCTAAACATTGGACCGAAACTCCACCACATCTCCCTCTTGCATCACATAATCTTTCCCCTCAGTTCGCATCAACCCCGCCTCTTTCACCGCTTTTTCGCTCCCGAGCCTGACCAAATCCTCATACTTACACACCTCCGCCGCAATAAACCCTCTCTGAAAATCCGAGTGAATCGTCCCTGCCGCCTCTGGCGCCGTCGCACCCTTCCGAATTGTCCAGGCTCTCACCTCTTTCTTCCCAGCTGTGAGAAAACTCTGCAGTCCCAGCGTATCATACGCCGCCCGAACGAGCTCTCCGAGCGCATCGTTTTCCACCCCGTAGCTCTTAAGAAACTCCTTTTTCTCATCTTTTTCCATCCCCGCCATCTCTTCCTCGATTTTCGCATTGACAAAAATCGCATTCTGTGGTATAATAAGATTACGCAGCGCTTCCTGCAATTCTTTTTCAGTTAGTCCCTCTTCGTCCACATTAAACATATAAATCACCGGCTTGTCCGTAAGATAGGGAACATTCTCGTCGCTCGGATCTTTTTTCCGCTTCGCCTCAATTTTCGCCCGCGTCTCCTCGTCGGCGAGCTCGAGCTCAAGATTAATAATCCCAATGTCGTCCTTCGCCTGTTCGACAATATTGTCCTCAATTTTCGCGTCCGCCCGCACAATATCCCCGTCCGAAAACGCTCGAACGACATGACAAATCGCCTGGCATTCGCGAATGTGCGCGAGAAACTTATTCCCGAGCCCCTCCCCCTTGCTCGCCCCCGCGACCAGCCCCGCAATGTCCACAAATTCCACCGTCGCCGGCACAATTTTCTCTGTTTCATACATTTTCCCGAGGACCTCGAGGCGCTCATCCGGCACCGCCACAATCCCCACATTCGGCTCAATCGTCGCGAAAGGATAATTCGCCGCGAGCGCCCCCGCATTCGTCAACGCATTAAAAAGCGTGCTCTTCCCCACATTCGGCAACCCCACAATTCCAATCTTCAAATTCATATCATTATTATAACATAAAAATATCCGAAAGCAGGAGTCGTTTAACCAAAACAACAATCAAAAATTATTAAGACAAAAAAATTTCTATTGACAAAACTCCCGATATTTGATATACTAAAACCATATTCGGGAATACCCGCGTCCCCCTCTTCGGAGGGGCACATTTTTTACTTATACAATTCGCAAAAAGCTTTCTTTACAATATCTAAATCGGTTTTTGGAATTTGTCCTATTTTTGCGTATAGCCTAGAGGTACTCATGACTCTAGCTTGACAAACCGCCGCGTACTCATCTTTACCTAAAAACACGAATTTTGCATACCATGAGCCAGTTTTTTCTTGAGAAGTTAGCGGAATCCCCATGAAACCTTGCCGGCTTAATTTTTTCATTACTAAAACCGGACGAGAGAATCTGGCACTTTTACCATTTATTTCTATACCAACATTTTCTCCAAAACCGCACCACCAAATATCGCCCTCGTTGATTTTTGGGGCAGAATTACTGAAATGAATTTTTTCTTTTAAACCAATCCACTCCCGGAAATGTTTTTCTTCCATATCTGTAATTATATCATAAAAAGAATAAAAACCCGCGGTTTCCTGCGGGTTTTGGTTTATGGTCTTAGAATATGTATGACTGTTCGACAATTTTTGCGTCCGCGAACAGTACTATGCCTTTATAGTGCTCAGAGCACGATAGATATTTCATGCCTGGACAGCAAAATGATGACGAACTAACCGCTCGATCGGTTTCTAATATAGTATTGACGACTACGATTTTGGGCTCACTATCATCTTCCGAAGAGAGGAGTAGATAATTTTTATCAGACGAGTCGTCGTGGCAAAGCACGATGCCGCATCGCTCTCTCAGTGCAGTATAACACCGCGGCTCTTTTTCGTCCTCAATGTCCATATCTTCAGCTCCTTCAGCGATATCTAGTGCAATGTCGTACGGGACAATAATTTGTCCGTAATCAGAAGCTTTTTTAGGATAAAGAGAATGAAGAAAGATTAGGGAAAATCTTGATTTAGTGCCAATATGCTCCCCTAGAAAATCTACGGTTTCTGGTTTGAGCCAAATTTCCAATTTAGCCTTTCGTACGTTGTTAGTTTGAGAATCGGACGTGAGCGGTATGGCTTGCTTATTTCTGCGTTCATCTCTTCGGTTCTGGATGTATTGTTCTCTTTCTTCCTTCTCGCGCCTCCGATTTTCCTCCCATTGCTCCCATTGTCTCCGTTGTTCTTTGCGCCGTCGTTTTTCCTCTGGCGCTTCAGGATTTTCTCTATGCTCGCACCATTGAGTCAGACGATCCCAAAACCATTCTTTTAGCGCCTTCATCGTCTCTACCTCCTATTCGTTTGACCATTAAGGAACTATTCCACGTAGCAAATACTGCTCGTAGTACATTATATTTGTATTATATCATAAATTTCATATAATTTCAAGAGGTCTATCGGGGCTTTGACGACAAATGAGATACAAAAATCAGGTTAGTTTAAAATCACACAATCAGCGATAAAATCCACATCAAAATCTTCGGTAAAAGTATCAATATCACCCCAGAACACGCCGCCAAATACTCTTTGAAAACGTGCTTTTTTCTCTGGGAACTCAATATCGCCACCCGAATCGGCGCCGCCACCGCAAAGATCAACAAAATCCACGCAATAATCGGCCAAAACATATTATGCCCTGTATATAACGCAGACACAACCGTTTTCGCACCAAAACTACCAACACCTACTACCAGCCCTTGTAGAGAAATATCAATCGCATACCCGAGCAGCGCGATTAGTCCCAAAATCCTCGCAATATCTCCCCAAAACTTTATCTTTCCGTCCGTCTCCGCCCGCTCTTTGACCAATTTCTCGTGCGCCTCCTTTTTCCGAAAATACTCCTCGGAATACACCGTGCCGTTTTTATACGCATCCTCCGCGTCCGCATCATTCCAGGGCGATTCATTTTTCATAACCATAATTATACCCCAAATTGACATTTTCGCCAAAATACTTTATAATAGCATCATAAGCCCTGCGAAGGGCTTCGTCTGTAGTTAAAAATTAGCAAAGGAGGTGATTTTATGGACATTAAAATCACAAGCACCTATTCCCCCGGACTCCCCCTCGACCCTACTCGGCGAAAAATCGTTTTCCTCTCCGCCCAAAAAGGTTGCCGCGCCGTCTGCCGCTTTTGCGGTCACGAGTATCACAAATACCGCGGCAATACCTCGACCACCGACCTCGAAACCGAACTAAGAGCCGAACTCGCAGTCGCTCCGACGCCCCGCCACATCGACCGCCTCGAAGTCTATTTCACGAAACTCGGCGAGCCGACCATGAACGACTCCGTCTTGGACCTCACCGAATTCCGCTTGAAAGGTATAGCAAAAAGCTACACCCATGTCGGTCGCATCTGTCCCGTCGTCGCCACTATGCTCCCGAAAATGAACCCCTTTTTAGAAGACTTCCTCGAAGATTGGTGCTACCTCAAAAATCGCGCCTATTCCGGCGCGGCCGGCCTCCAATTCTCGCTCTATTCCACTTCCGAAAGTCAAAGAAGCCACATTCTTAAGGGCCTCACCCTGGAAATCGTTGACATCGCGAAAATTTTGTCCCGCCTGCCCCGCCCAGTCGGGGAAAAATACGCCCTGAATTTTCACTTGAGTAACAATAGTGAACTGCGGGAAAAAGTCATCAGTCGCAATTTCGACCCCGAAAATTTCGCCGTCAACCTCATTGAGGACCAAAAACCGGACAACATCGCGAATTACCGCTCCTTCTGGGACTCCGCCGAAACCCTCGCGAATCTCGGCTACGACGTCACCATCTTCGAGCCGACCGAAAAATCACCTCTTTCCTGCCAAAATGTTGCCATATCTATTTAACTACTTTTACTCCGCCCCCGAAAGGGGGCCTTTTACATCTCCACCCCTGGCGCTATCTGGTTCGGGCAATATGACAAAATCCGCTCCATCATCTCTTTTTCCGCGCTCGTCACCCAGAGGTGGTATTTATATTTCACCGCAATCTGGCGCGCGACGTATTGGCAACGAAACTTTTTGTTCGACGGTAGCCACGTCGCCGCGTCACCGTCCGACTTTTTCTGGTTCGCGCTGGCATCCACCGCGAGTAGATTAAGTGGGTCCGTCGCGAGCGTATATCTCTCCTCGGCGCTCAAATTTTGTGCCCCCTTTTGCCACGCGTCCGAGAGCGCCACCACGTGATCAATCTGCACCCCGTCCGAAATCTCCGTTTTCTCCGAAAACACCTTATGCTCCCCCGTATAAGGCTCGTCGAACTCCCCCGCGACCACCGTGCAATCGTCCCCCGGGAGAAACTTCGCGCTCACCCCAAATTCCCGCTTTATAATCCTCTGTCTGAGCGAGCACCCCTCAATAATCGGCCAGTCCTCATAAAATTCCGTGCGCTTATACCCCGTTTTCGGCGCTCGCCCCTTCACCTCGAGACGCGAGAGCACCTCGAGCGCATTCGCCCCCTCTGTTTCCGAAAAATCCGCTGTCGCCTCCACCTCTACAAAATTTTTATTATAAGATTCCGGATTCAAAATCACTGCCACCGCCACCACGGCCACCGCCAGCCCTGCGACAGCCACCCTCCGCACTCGAAATCCCAGTTTCATCTCCCCGATTTTACCCCAATTCCGTGCTATAATCAAGTAATGGAACGACTTCTGCAATATTTTACCCCTGAAAAATACCGCCTTCATCTCAAAATCGACAAAAACTTAAAAACCCTCGTCGGTCACGTCGAAATCGAGGGCATCTCCCACTCCGACACAATAAAACTCCACTCTGTCGGGAATATTATAGATAATTCAAACTTGACTTTCACATGCCAAAATGGCCTTATAACCTTCCAGAATGCGCCGGAAGGCCCGACAAAAATCGCCCTCGACTACCACCGCACCCTCGATTTTTCGCTCGAGGGAGCCTATCTCTCGTCCTTTAAGGGCGAAAATACCGAGGGCGTTTTAGTCACTACCCAATTCGAGTCCCACTACGCCCGCCAATGTTTCCCCTGTATCGACGAGCCAGCCGCGAAAGCCGTCTTCGAGCTCACTCTTGAAACTCCCGACGACGGCGACACGGTTTTGAGCAACACGGAGATAAAATCCCAAGAAAAACAGGGGACAAACCTCGTCACCACTTTCGAGCCCACCCCGAGAATGTCCACCTATCTCCTCGCCTTTGTCGTCGCCCCCTTGAAAAAGCTCGAAACGACCACCAAAAACGGCGTAAAAATCACCTCTTATTGCACCCCGAACCAAAACGCGGAACTCTTGAGACTCCCGAACGAATACGCGAAGAACTCTCTCGAATTTTACGACGACCTCTTTGGCCTCCCTTACCCCTTGAAAAAACTCGACCTCGTCGCCATCCCCGACTTCGAAGCCGGCGCCATGGAAAACTGGGGGCTCATCACTTTTCGCGAATCCTGCTTCCTCGCCTCTGAAAACTCCGCCCTTTCGACCAAAAAGGCCTCCGCCATCACCATTTCCCACGAAATCTCCCATCAATGGTTTGGCAACCTCGTCACCATGGACTGGTGGGACGACCTCTGGCTGAACGAATCTTTCGCCACCGTAATGGAATATTACTCTATTGACCATCTCTACCCCTCTTGGCACGTTTTTGAAGACTTTTTCACTCGCGACTGTGTCGCCGCCCTCCGTCGCGACGCCCTCCCCGGCGTCCAGGCCGTTTTTCAACCCGTCGAGGACCCCGCCGAAATCGCCGTCCTCTTCGACGCCTCTATTGTTTACGCGAAAGGCGCCCGCCTCGTCTTAATGCTTATGCGTCTCATGGGCGAGAAAAATTTCTTTTCTGGCATCTCCGAATACTTAAAATCCCGCGCCTACAAAAACGCCACCCACGACGATCTCTGGTCTTTTTTGCAACCCCACGCGAAATTCAGCGTCAAAAAATTCATGGACGCCTGGATTTCCCAGCCCGGCTACCCCGTTTTAACCGACGGGACAGAGGCTCGTTTTCTCCTGAGCCCCGCCGAGGACCACTCCGTCTGGCCCCTCCCGCGCGTCACCGACGACCTCTCTGGCCACTATATTATTAATCTCTCTGGTCCCGAATTCGCCGACGCTCTCGACAATTTCGAAAACCTCTCCATGGAACAAAAACTTCGCCTCCTCTTGGACCGCGAACTTCTCGCGAAAACCCCGCTCGTGTCCTCCTCTTCACTTCTCTTGCCTCTCTTAAAATTCCGCTCCGACTCCTCCGCCGCCATCTGGGACCTCCTCTCGCTCATCGTCGCCGACCTGAAGCTCTTTTTCACCGAAAACACCCCCGAAGAGGCCACTTTCAAGTCCTTTATATATAATATAATCTCCGACAAGCTCGAAAAGCTCGGCCTCGAGATAAAACCCACCGACACCGAGAACGAAATTAATCTCCGAAACACTCTCCTCTCTCTCGCCCTCTACTCCGAGAACAGGGAACTACTCGAGAAAATCGCAAATCTCCCCGTTACTCCGGAGAACCGTTTCTTCGTTTATGCCGCACAGCTAAAGGCTGATGAATCTCTCTTTGATTCTTTCCTGAAACAATACCAAACCTCCTCCGATCCGGAGCTAAAAGACGACCTTCTCTCTGTTATTTCGCTTGCGCGCTCGCCTAAAAACGTCGAGAAACTTATGGAATTACTTGATAATCACGAAATTGTGAAGCCCCAAGACCACCTCTCACTCTTTGTTTTCCTCCGCAGAAACTATAAAACTCGCGAAAAATCCCTCGATTGGCTGACCGAGAACTGGGAAAGTGTCGCCAAAATCGCCGGCGAAAAAACTCTCGAAGATTACCCGCGCTACACCGCCAGCACCATAAAAACCGAGGAAGAAGCCGAAAAATTCCGCACTTTCTTCGAAAAATACGAAAATTCACCCCTTCTTTCCCGCGCCATCTCTGTTGCGAAGTCCGAAATCGCCTCTCGCCTCGCCCTGATCGCCGAGGACCGCGCCGCCGTCGTGAAAAAAGTCCAAAAATTGTCCGAAAATCTTTGAAAAAAACCCTTGATTTTTTAAAAAATCGGAGTATACTTATCACTAAGTTAACATTGTCGTTTTTGAACGACCTCTGTAAAAGTCTGGAAGCGAGGAAAAAATCGGCAGCAATGCCAATTATAAAACGCCTCAAAAATCTTCCTTTTAACAATTCGACAACGATGAAAGATTTTAATAGACGACATTAGCGATACTGGTTTATTCGAACCTGGATTGCTAATTAAGTCAATGCATAAAAAGGTTATAAAGGGCACTAATAGTGGATGCCTTGACAATCAATACCGAAGAAGGACGTATTACTCTGCGATAAGCCTCGGGGATCTGAGAAAAAGAATTGATCCGGGGATTTCCAAATGGGGTAACCTAATGCGAGTTATGTCGCATTGCTCTTATCTGAACACATAGGGTAAGTTGCGGGTACCGGCCGAACTGAATCATCTTAGTAGGTCGAGGAAAAGAAAATAACCAATGATCCCGAAAGTAGTGGCGAGCGAAATTGGGAGAGCCTAAACCTTAAGATAACCTAACGGATTAACGTCCTGAGTTATTAAAGGGGTTGCGAAATTAGATATTTTTTATGCTAAGAGGTCCAAAAAGACTTTTTAGCATAAAAACCATCAGCGTTAACTGAATGGCAAGGAGAATCGTAGATCATAGCCGAAGTGTCTGGAAAGACACGCCAAAGATGGTGATAGCCCAGTAAGCGAAATGGTCTTTTGAACTTTGATATCTTTTTTCAAGTAAAACGGGGCACGAGAAACCCTGTTCGAATCCGGCAAGACCACTTGCCAAGGCTAAATATATTGATTGATCGATAGCGAACTAGTACAGTGATGGAAAGGTGAAAAGAACCCCGGGAGGGGAGTGAAATAGAGCCTGAAACTTAGTGCCTACAAGGTGTCGGAGCACGGCGAACAAAACCCATGACCACGCGCTAAGTCGCGACCGAAGGTCGCGCAACTTAGTAACGGAGAGGGTCGTGAGCTTTGTTCGCCGTGTGACGGCGTGCTTTTTGTAGAACGATCCAGCGAGTTAATTTTATCGGCGAGGCTAAGTCAAATGACGGAGCCGAAGTGAAAGCGAGGGTTAATAGCCCGTC
>JAFRAS010000007.1 GCA_017405265.1 Candidatus Saccharimonadota bacterium | reverse complement strand
ACAGTGTAAATTTTTGCCTATTTCAATTTTTTTCGTGAGACAGGTCGAGCACGTGATAGTCCACGGCGCAGACCTGCCTCGAACGAAAAAATTGAAGAGGTAAAAATTTACTTGTGTGAGAAAAGTAAATACCTGGAGCCTGAGGCGAGAAAAAGCAGTTTTCTCTGCGCTTCTTCTCAATTCGATAGCGCGGATTCGAGGGAGGTGGCGAGGGTGCGGAGAGAGGATTCGGGGGAGGGGAGATTTTCGGTCAAAACAGTAATGAGGAAGTTGCGGCCGGCGCGGGAGACGAGGGCGGTGTTGTGGTAGAAAGAGTAGAGGTCGGCGCCGTCTTTGCTCCCAGTGATTTCCCAGCCGACCTTGTTATAAACGGAGTAGGACTCGGAGAAGCCGGCGGGGAGACCGAGGCGGAAGTGACAGAGGTCGAAACAGACGCCGTCTTTCGAGTCGGGCTGGACGAGGAGAGTGTTCAAGAGGGCGCCGAGGACTTCGGCGGAAAAGTGTTCGTGGTTCATGTAGAGTTGCCACATTTTTGTCAAATCTTCGGCGGTCGAGACGCGGTAGGTTGAATTTTCGAGGCCGTAGTCGGATTTTATCAGGCGGTTCAACTCGAGTTCGCCGATGTCGGAGAGGAGAGCGCTCGCGCAGGTCTCGTTCCCTTCGCGCAGGGCCAAGTCGAGACAGGAGGCGCGAGTGAAAGATTTTTCTTTGACTAAAATATCGTCTTTATTGTAGCCATAATCGGGGTTAGAGAGACGGACGGCTTCTTCGTAGGCCGAGAAGAAGGGAGAAAGGGTGCCGAGGGTGAATTTTTCGCGTTCGTTCAGGGCGCCGGCGGGCTGATTCAGGTCCAAATCGTAGATTTTTACGGCGATTTTTGCGTCAGAATTTTCGGAGAGGAGAGACGCGCTCCAATCATCAATAACAGATTGGAAATCGACGGGGTCCGGAACGTTCACGGGCTTTTCGGGGGTCGGATCAACCTCGGAGACGTCGGGCGGGCGGAAGAGGGCGTGGGTGATGTGGAGGAGGGCGAAAGTCATCACGGCGACAGGCAAAATAATGAGAAGGGCGAGGCGGAGAGGATTCTTTCGATTCGGATTCAGGATTTTCATATATATATTATAACACAGAGGGTTGTGGAAAAAATGGGGCTTGACAAGTTGGCGGTTATGCTTTATTATGAAATTAAGCTGGTACGCTTCACAAGGGTTCCGCTATTATAGTGGAGTGTGGAGACTACATTAAAATAAACAGCAGATTAAAACAAAAAGATTTGTGCCCTTAGGGTGGGCGCGCATCAGCGAAGCTGGCGAAATGACCGCCAGCTTTTTTGGTGGTGCTTTTTCGGCGATTAGTAGGCCTTTTTCAGGCGAATAGCGAAACCGCCGCCGGGGGCCATATAGAGGTCGAGAAAATCGTTTTTCGTCACGGCGCGAGATTCGATGATGAGAGAAAGCTGATTGTCGCGGTAGTGGGCGCCGTCGCCGTCGCGGTAGATTTCGGCAGTGTAGCCGCCGGTATCCAGAAAGTCGAGACTCAAGCGGACGCGGCGACCGTCGCCGTTTGTCACGCCACCGATATACCAATCCTCGGAATCGCGGTCTTTTCGGGCTACGGCGTAAGATACGCCGATTTCACCGAGAAGAGGCACGGTTTTGGCCCAGGAAACGGGGACGTCGTGGATGAATTTGAAGGCCGGCTTATTCACTTCTTCGTAAAAACGTGGGCGGTCGGCGGCCATTTGCATACCGGAGAAAATTGTGACGTAGTAGGCGAGTTGGCGGGCGAGAGTGGTAGCCATACGTTTATTCTGGTTCGTAACATCGAAAATGCCGGAGGTGTAATCCATGCCGCCGGAGAGGAGGCGGGTGAAGGGGAGGATGCAGGCATGGGAGGGGTCGAGGGCGCCACCTTCGTATTCTTGGCCGCGGGCACCTTCGCGGGTCAGGAGGTTCGGCCAGGTACGTTCAATCCCGGTACCCTTAATAGGTTCGTGGACATCCAAGGAAATATGGTATTTCGCGGCGAGCTCCAGGGCTTTTTGGTAGTGCTTTACGCCGAGTTGGGAGTGGTGCCACTCGCGGCGGCCTTGGATTACCATCATTGAGCCGGCGTAACCGGGTTTCACGTAGCGGACGTGGTGCTTCGCGTAATATTGGTAGGCGGCTTCGAGTTGGCGCTCGTAATTATCGACAAAACCGACGGTTTCGTGGTGGCCGATGAGTTCGATGTGGTTGTTTTTGGCATATTCGGCGACTTCGTCTAAATTAAAGTCGGGCTGTGGGTGGATAAAATCGGAGGTGGCGCCGTTTTTCAGCCAGTCGCCGTCCCAGCCGTTGTTCCAACCCTCAATCAGGAGGCCGTCAACTCCGAGACGTTTCGCGGCGTCGATGTATTCTTTCGCGTGGGCGGTGGTGGCGCCGTGGCGCTCGCCCGAGGCCCAGGTCCATTCGCCAACATACATCGCCCACCAGATACCGATGAATTTCAGAGGTTTTACCCAGGAAAAGTCGCCACGTGGCGGGTCGTTCAGGTTCAACATAATGCGGTTCGTCGTGAGACCGATGGCGGAGTCCGCAACCATGACGAGGCGCCAGGGCGTCTGCCAGGGGAGGGAGACGTAGGCCTTCGCGCCGTCCGAGAGAGGGGCGATGTCGGCGGCGAGGACGTTTTTTTCATTTAATTTCAGGGTCATTTCGCCGTAATCGTAGAGGGCGGCTTCGTGAATCGAGAGGTAGTCGCCGGTCGGAGAGAGGAGGGTGAGCGGGGTGTGGACGGGCTTTTTGAGGTTATAAACATTGGTTTTTTCGTAATTATATTCGTAGCGGTCGGGCTCGAAAGCGGGGATTTGCCAGGCATAGGAATTATAATCGACGTTGAATTCGGTCTCTTCGTCGGTGATGATGAGTTTTTGGAACTCGGGCTGGGGCTGGATTTCGTAGCGGAAGGCAAAGCCGTCGTTAAAAACGCGGAAGCGAAGGGTCAAGAGACGCTTTTTCCCCGAGGTTTCGGCGAGATAGAAAGCGGTTTCGTTGTAGTGGTTCACGATTTCTTTCTCTTCGCCCCAGGCGGTTTCCCAGGTCTCGTTTTCGGACTTGTTACGGAGGCGAACGAGCGAGAAGTTTTTTTCGAGCGGAGTTTCATCTTTCAGTTTCAGGCCCAGGCGGGAGCGGCGAAAGAGGGTTTTGTTGTCTTTTTTTACTTCGTAAAAGAGGCCGGATTGGTCGATGATGAATTTCAGGACGAGGCGCTCAGAGGGGGAGGGGACGCTATATTCAAAATTCTTCTGACGACGAAAAAGGTATCGCAAATTGTCCCAAAAATTACGCTTATGCATAGTTTGATTTTAGCATAAAAATTAAGATTTTGGGCAATTTTTATGAATTACACTTGACTTTTTTCGCGATTTGTGGTATAATAGAGATATATAGTTGTTATTTCAACTTTTCTCTTAAGATTTTGTTCACGGTGGCGGGGTTGGCTTTTCCGTGGGAGGCTTTCATGACTTGGCCGACGAGAAAGCCCAGGACTTTCTCGGAGCCGGACTTGAAGTCGGCGACGGCTTTTTCGCAGGCGGGGTCGCTCACGACGTCTTCGACGATTTTTTCGAGAGTATCAGTGTCGTTTTCTTGGATTAGGTTCAGTTCTTTCGCAATAGTTTCGGTGGACTTAAAATGCATTTCTTTGTCAAAGAATTTTAAGAAAACGGATTTTACGGCGGTCGAAGAGAGGTCGCCGTTTTCTTGCATAGAAATCAAATCCTCGAGTTGGTCTTTGCTCGGGAGAGGGTCGTTTAAGAGGCTCGCGTTTTCTTCGGCAAGGAGGACAGAGGAGAAGAGGTTCGCGACTTTTGTCGCAAATTTTTTGTCAACTTCGGCGAGTTTTTGCATGAGCGAAGGGTAATCTAAGAGAATCTCGAGAATGTTCTCCGGGATAAGACCTCCGAACATACGACGATAGTCACTTGGCAAGAGCGGGAGAGACTTTTTCTTTTCTTCGACAAGGGACTCGGGGAGGTTCAGGGGCGGGAGGTCGGGCTCGGGCATGTAGCGGTAATCCTGAGACTCCTCTTTTGAGCGCTGGGAGGTGGTTTTTCCGGTGGCGTCGGAGAAGCCGCGGGTTTCTTGTTTCACTTTTTCGCCACGGTCGAGGAGTTTCGACTGGCGTTCGTATTCGTAGGCGACAGCGTGCTCGACGGAGCGGAAAGAGTTCAGGTTCTTTATCTCGGCGCGAGTGCCGAGTTTTTCGGCGCCCGGTTCGGCGAGGGAGATGTTGACGTCGAAGCGCATGTTGCCGTTATAGAGGTCGCCAAGACAGACGCCGGAATAGGTCATGAGGCGCCAGAGTTCTTTGCAGTAGTCGCGGGCGTCTTCGGCGGAGTGGATGTCGGGCATCGAGACGATTTCGATTAGAGGAGTACCGGCGCGGTTTAAGTCCACGAGAGAATAAGTGTCGAAGTGAGTGAGTTTTCCAGCGTCTTCTTCGAGATGGGCGTGCTCGATGCGGACTTTCGTGCCGGAGGGGAGTTCGACGTAACCCGGACCGATAATCGGAGAGTAGAGCTGGGTGATTTGGTAGCCTTTCGGGAGGTCGGGATAGAAATAGTGCTTCCGGTCGAAGCGGGATTTTAAGTTAATGGTCGAGTTCAGGGCGAGACCGGCGGTCACGGCCATTTCGACGGCGGCTTTATTCAAACGCGGGAGCATGCCGGGGAGGGCGTAATCGACAGGGGAGACGCAAGAGTTCGGGGACTTTCCGCGGGCGTCGTTATCGACCTCGGAGAATAACTTCGTTTTAGTCGCGAGTTGGACGTGGCATTCGATGCCGATGGTGATTTCGTATTTTTTCATTAGATCGCTCCTAAATCTTGTAATGCTTGTTTATAAACGGCGAGGGCGTGGCGGGCGGCGGAATATTCAATCGAAAAACCTGGCTCGTGGGCGATGCGATTTCGGAGTTTGTGGGCGTACCAGACAGAGTTCAATTCAGTGAATTTTTCGCCGGATTTTTTCAGGCGGTCGCCCATAGTCTTTCCGTTCACGCCAGTTTCGAAAAGGGCGCGGTCGAGGAGTTTGTCGGCCGAGATGAGCGCCATATTGTAAGAGGCACGGTTGTCCTTTTCGAGGGAGGTTTCGATGGCGAGGAAGTCGGACTGGTATTTTTCGCGGTTGAATTTGTGTGGGCGACGAGAGGTCGCGAGGATGGCGAGAAAAACTAAAACGCCAATAATTACGACGGCGATGCCAAAAACGAAAGGCTGGATGTTCATAAGTTTTCCTCCGCAAATTTAATCAGTTCGGCGTCGGAACGGCGTGGGCCGAGAAGTTGGAGACCGACGGGGAGGCCGTTGTCGGTTTCGCCGGCCGGGAAGGCGAGAGCGGGGAGGCCGGCGAGGTTCGCGGGGACAGACATGACGTCTTCGAGATACATCGCGAGAGGGTCGTTCACTTTTTCACCAATCTTAAAGGCGGGGTTCGGAGAGACGGGAGTGAGCAAAAAGTCGACGTCACG
This sequence comes from Candidatus Saccharimonadota bacterium, assembly GCA_017405265.1. Classification (GTDB taxonomy): domain Bacteria; phylum Patescibacteriota; class Saccharimonadia; order Saccharimonadales; family Saccharimonadaceae; genus Nanosyncoccus. The sequence continues at coordinate 65,554 of JAFRAS010000007.1, read as the reverse complement.
GAAGGCCTTTTCGTATTCGTTAATAATGAGCGTGCGGGCTTTCGCGGCTTTCATGAAATAGGCGTCGTAAAAACCGGAGGATAAGACGAAGTTCCCGATCATAATCCGGCGCTTGTTCTCGGGCATGAAGCCTTCGGCGCGAGTGTGTTCGTAAAGGTCAGAGAGAGTATTCGCATCTTTCGAGCGGAAACCGTAGCGGATGCCGTCGTGGCGGGAGAGGTTCGAGGAGAGTTCGGCGGGGACGGTGACGTAATAGACCGCGAGGGCATATTTCAGCGTCGGCAGCGAGACCTCTTTAATCTCGAAGCCCTTCGCACTTAATTCTTTGACTTTTTTATCTAAGATATCTGATTTAAAATCTTTGATGACGCCAATGCGATAAGAAAGGACTTCCCGGGACACGCGTCGCGCCAGCCCGTCGTCACGGGTGTCGCGCGCTAATGCTCGGTCGTAACCTGCGCGTTGTCCCGGAAAGTCTTTCTTATCGCCTTCCGAACTTTCATAGAAGTCAGGTAAGGTCGTTTGGTCTTTCGGGTCGCGGCCGGCGGTGATGGACATTAAAAGGTCGAGGTCGCTCGCTTCGCGAGTGAAGAAGCCGACGCAGTCGGTCGAGGAGGCCATGGCGACAACGCCGTAGCGGGAGATGGCGCCGTAAGTCGGTTTCAGACCGAAGACGCCATTAAAAGAGGCGGGCTGGCGGATGGAGCCGCCGGTGTCGGTGCCAGTGGCGAATTGGACGATATCGAGAGCGACGGCGACGGCGGAACCACCGGAAGAGCCGCCAGCGACGCGAGTCTTATCCTTCGCGTTTTTGGTCACGCCGAAATAAGAGTTTTCGGTCGAGGAGCCGTGAGCGAAAGCGTCGAGGTTGGTGCGGCCGATCATAATCGCGCCTTCGTCTTCCAGTTTTTTTACCGAGGTCGCGGTGACGGGAGAAGTGAAACCGGTCAAGATTTTTGCCGAAGCGGTAGTTTCGCCCTCGGGCGAGAGGAAGTTATCTTTCAGAGCATAAGGCACACCGGCGAGACGGCCGACGGGCTCGCCTTTTTTAATTTTTGCATCAATAATCGCGGCTTTTTTCAGGGCGTTTTCGGCGTTCACAAAGGTGAAAATGTTATAGTCTTTATATTTTTCGACTTTTTCCAGAGCTTCCTGGACTAAATCGACAGCTTTCGTCATTTTATTCGCAATTTTCATATCAGAGCACCTTCGGGATTTTAATTTGGTGATCCTCTTCTTCCTTTGTCAAGGCGAGAAGAGATTCGCGGTCGGCATCTTGCGCCAGAATTTCGTCGTCGCGCCAGACATTTTCCATTTCAAAAACTTGGAAAGTGGGAGAGATGCCGTCGGTATCTAAGTTTGACAATTCTGAAATATATTGTATTATATTTTCCAAATCGCCTTTTAGACTCTCTTTTTCGGCGTCTTCGAGCGAAAAATTCGAGAGTTCGGCAAGATGGTCAATATCCTCGCGCGTGATTTTCATTGTTCTATTATACCACAATTAGGCGGCAAAATTGCGATAACGCGTCTCTTGGTAAACGACTTCTTTCAACTTTTTAGCAAATTCGGGCTCGAGGTCGGCGATGAGGGAGGTCGATTCGAAGAAGATGGCGGCGGGAGTCGGGGCTTCGTCGAATTGGTAGCGAGTGGTCGGGTCGTAGCTCGCGATTTCGTCCCAATATTTCGCAGTCTCAAGATAGGCGACGACTTCTTCTTTCGGGAGGCCGGAGTAGCGAGAGATGAGGCCTTCGTAGGACTCGTCGATGGGATGCTCTACGTAATAGTCGTTTAAGTAGGCGGCGACGGTGGAGTAGCCGGTGCCGTTCGCGAGGGCGATGATGCGGTTGTCGAGGGTGAATTGGGAGAAGAGGGCGTAGAGATCAGTTTTCTCGTGGTTGCCGCCACAAGATTTCTTGGTGCGAAGAAAACCATAGTCTTCGTCAACTTTGTTAAGATTGTTCTTGGTTGGCTCCATAAAGGAAAAATCGTAATTGTTTATAGCCGATTCGGATTGAGTGCAATAATGAAGCCAGTAATCATATTCGCTTTCGGCGACAGGCTTCAGATCGTCGGTAATATAACCGCCGTCTTTCATTTTGGTGACAATTTCTTCGTAGGGGGTATTGATATGAGTCATGTTGTGAGCCGGAATATTAACGCACTCAACAGTAGCAACCATATCGACACTATCGTCAGCAGAGAAATAACAATCATGTTTCAAAGTGGCGGCAAGTTTCGCGGTTTGGTCGGCAGTGAGGGCAGAGGCGGAGGGGATAATATTAAAGAAAGAAGAGGAAACGGTCGAGGCGGCAGAGGAAAGGAAGGAGGAGAAGGAGTGAAGATGCGAAGCGACGGGAGTCAGAGTGGTCAAGAGAGAGCCGAGGAAAGTGTAATTCGAGGAAGTGTCGAAAGGCGAAAGGTTACGTTGGTCGTAGGTCGCGGTGCGAGCGATGCGCTCATTCACTTTCGTATAGGTCGCGATGACTTCGGATTCGTTACCGAAGGTGCCGGAAGTTTGGCGGAGTTGGCCGGCGACATAGAAATCGATGCCGTTATTAATCGCGACGGCGGTATTCTCGCCGCCAAAGTCGGTCAAAGGATCGTTTTGGAGAGCTTTGTTAATTTCGGGAGAGGCGTTATCGATTACGCGCTTTACAGTGTCATTCCAACCAATGGCATCGCGGATGGCCGCCCAGATATCGGCAGTAAAATCAGATGCTTTGCCTGCGGATTCGAATTCCTCAGTGAAGTCAGATTTTTGGGAAGAGGAAAGAAGACCAGCAATATCAGTATAATGAATGGCCTGTTTATTTTCATTCGTGCAGTATTTATAAGCATCCGCAGAGGTGGCGCCAGAGTCGAAAGCAGTATGGAGAGTTTTTTCGGTAGAGTAGTCATAAACAAAGGGGTCGTCCTCGGAGACGAAATAGTCGTCGGAAAAATAAGTATTAAAGGCGTCGGACTCAGTCATAGCCTTTTTAGTCGTGTTGCCCGAATCATCGGTTTGGGTTACGGGAATGTTCGCGAGGTTTTGGTAATAGTTCATTTCGGTGCCACCGTCGCCGGCTTGAGCCTTTTGAATCGCGATGAGATAAGAAGAAGCGGCGTTGACGGATTGAGCACGACGAATAGAATAAACTACAGCGTTAGTCGAAGTGGCAGCTTTCGCGGCGGCGCAGTCCCTATCGATGTTGCCGGTGAGTAAAACGGTGACCCAGGTTCCGATGTTCTGGTTTTGGGCGGCAACCTTGGTCAGACGCTCAATTAAGGCGTCCTCGACGTAGGTGGTGTATTCTGTGCCCTCATATTGTTCGCGCTCTTTAACGAGGTCTTCGTCGAAGAGACTTTCGGGGACTTTTGAGTGTTCAGTGCGGCCTGGAATGGGAGAGCCAGGGGGCGGGGTTTCAGGAGTAACTGTTTCTTCTACAGTTTCTTCGCCGGTTTTTTTGTTAATTTTTTTACAGACTTTAGTAGTCTGGGTACCAGTTTCTTCTGTTTCGTAAATAGGCTCTCCGGTCTCTTCGTCGGTGCCAACTTGAACTTGAGTGCCATAATGAACTATTGTTTGTTCGCATTCGTCGGAAGAGTTAGAATCGCTCGACATGGTCCCCTGTTCGGTCAGGCGTTTATTCTGTTCAGATTTTTGAATCGCGGTTTTGTCGGCGTCGTAGGCGTCAGCGTTGTATTTCGTGCGGTCTTGGCCCAGGCGCTTCACATAGGCGTCGGAAGTAGCGTCGTGCCAGGAGGAGTTCGCGATGATGCGGGCAACTTCGAAATAAGAATCTTCGAGCGAGGTGGCGGCGGAGGCGTCCGCGACGCCGAAAACGTTCAAATTCGTGTCGAGAGAGACGACACTTGAGCCGGTTTGGGCGGCGAGCGCGGTCATCAGCTCGGCGCGGTCGGCGGTGGTTTTCGTCACGGCGGCGATGGTGTTCGTCGAGGGTTCTTGATAGGCCAAAACGCGAACGGTAGTGCCGTCGGCAAGCGTAGTCGGAATAACAACGAGGTTATGCTCGGCGAAAAGCTCGAGCATATAGTCGGAGAGTTCGTAGTTTCTCGTTCCCATTTCTTGTTCCATCGCGATAGCTTCGTCGGAGGGGTTAAGCTGGTAGGCCAAAATGTCTTTCAGCCGGTCTTCGATGACGGCGGAGGAAGTGTCCTTTTTTAAAATCACGTTTTGAGAGAAGGAGAAACCCTGGAAAGACTGAGAGATAAAAGAGGTGCCAGCGAAAACTACGAGCAAAATCACAATGACGACGAGGACGCCCTTTTTGCCTCTCAGGCCGGCTTTCTTTTTGCCGTTTTTGCCCTTTTTACCGTTCACGGTGGCGGTTTCGGTGGCGCCCTTGCCCTTCACATTCGAGACGTAGGACGTGGCAGTTTCGGCACGTTCGGCGGTTTTTTTCAGGCGACCGCCCCTCTCGGCGGATTTTTCGGCATTGAGAAAAGTGTCACGAGCGTCGCGGCTCGCGAGGGATTTTTTATTCTCGTTCTCGGGGTTCGCGCCGGCGGTCAGCTCACGCGAAGCGGACTTTTTTCCGGTCGCTTCGGCCAGCCACTCGGACTGAGCGGCATTATAAAGATTCGAGCGCCCCTCGCCGTCCTCCTGCTCAAGATTTTCATCATCGTAGTCGTCTGCCATAATAATATTATTATAGCACAAAAGTCAAAAAGCCTCCGCTTTTCACGGAGGCTTTTCTTGTATATACATACAAAAAAGTCCCCCCGCTTTTCAAGCGGGGGTCCTTCTTTGTCAGTAAGTAGCGGATAAACTATTTACCGATTGAGTTTTTTGCGGCTTGCAACGAAGTAGCCAGTGGCGGTAGTGAGAGCCGTCGCGGCAACGACGCCAGTGACGACGTCGGCAGGGCCGGTCGTCGGCATCTTTTCGGGAGTCGGGTCAACAGGGGTTACCGGAGTTTCGCAGGCCTTGATGTCGATATTGACATCAGTCTCATCGGACTCGGTTTGATAACCACCGTTGGCTTCGACTTTGGCGCGCTGAATCACATCGGCATCGCCACATTCGCAAACATCACTGTTTACGGTAGCTTCGAAGTAGATCCAAGCGCCACCACCAGCGGCGTAGTTACCAATATTGATACCAGATTCGCTGGTAATGTTGTCGGAAACGATGACGCCGTCGTTACCCTGGTTATAAACCTGGGTAGTGCCGGGGACGAGAGTCTGACCAGAGGGCAGAGTCTCGCGAATCAACACGTCTTTTTGGATGGCGGTACCGGTGTTTTTGTAGTGGATGCGGTATTCAACCGTGTCACCACAGTTCGCGGCCGTCGATTCGGCCCAAGTGTCGGAACCTTTGACGCGGACTTCCTGGGTAATGTCGAGGTCAGCGGTCTGCTCGAATTGAGCTTTCACGCGGAGCGTAACATAACCGGAATATTCGATACAGCCGGGGATTTTGCCGTCCATCGTGTCGTAACCCAAGAGGGCGCCGGTAGAGGAGAGCAATTCCTTGCCCAGGGTGAACTTTCTGAGTTCACCGTTTTTCGTGTTGTAGTATTCAGCCGTGCCGTCAACGTAGGCAAGGTTGAATTTTTCGCCATTTTTCGATTTGAAAGTGGCAGAGTCCCAGACTTTCTGGGGGTTGGCATTACTCGAGTAGATTTTACCAGAAACGGTAAGCTCAGAGGCGCTGGTAGTCGGAAGAATCACGTAAGCCGTGGTGTCTTCGGCGACAAGGCCGGAACCAGAGTAAGCGTTGTTGTGGACATACATCCGAAGGATGTATTCTTTACCGTCTTCGACGGTGATCTCGTCTTTCCACGAGTTGTCGGCATAATTGCCAGTGTAAAGAGAAGTGGAGAAGAAGTTAAACTCGTTCCCAACTTCTTTGTTGTTGTCAACGATCGAGTTGAAGGTGACGTAGGTCGCCGGGGTCTCCATCGTGAACTCAGCACGAGCGGGACCATAGGCGAAGGTCGGGACGCTCAGGAACGCGACGGCAGCGGCCGAAGCGAGAAGAGCGCCAGATTTAAGAGATTTATTCATAAAATCCTTTCGTTAATTGAGTATTATCGAAGTGTTACAAGCCTAATTGTTAAATTAAAATCGAATCGTCTCAGAAACAAATTTGGGATTGCCCCCCGGGGGCGACCCCGGGGGACGATAAAGTGCGTGTGCTTAACGCGGGGGCGCCGGGTCCTCACTGTAGCCTTCAGGCTCAACCTCGAGACCAGGCTCCGGTTCGGGCGGATTTTGATGCTGTTCGCTCAAATCCGTTTTGTGTTCCTCTCCTTCGTCAATCTTCGGCGTCGGCGTGGCCTCGGCCGGGGGATTGGTCGGAGCGGGAGCTTCCGTTACGACCACCGGCGCCGGGGTGGGAGTAGTTACTACCACGGTCGGCGCGACATATTCGGTCGGCTGAGGCTTCGGCTCGGGTTCCGGAGTTTCGTCGGCACCAATCGGAGGATTAGTGCCCCCCGAAAAAGGGAGGTCTTCACCCTCCGTCTGGCCCTGGGGGCCACCGTCCGGATTCTTTGAAGGAATCGGGGTCGGGGTGACCGGTGCCGGGGTGACCGTCGGCTTCTCAGTCGGCGTTTCCGTCGGCTTCTCTGTTGGAGTCTCCGTAGGTTTCTCCGTGGGAGTCTCTGTCGGCTTTTCAGTCGGAGTCTCCGTGGGTTTTTCCGTGGGAGTTTCCGTAGGTTTCTCGGTCGGGGTTTCCGTGGGTTTCTCTGTGGGAGTCTCCGTGACGACGGGCGTCGGGGTCGGAGTAGGCTTCAGAGTGACTACGGGGGTGATTTCCTCAGTCACCGTCGGCTGCTTTTTCCCCATCAGAGGCTCGTAACTCCTCTGGACGTCCAGCGTGAGTTTCTCGCCGTTTTCGAAGGTGATAATCACGAACAATTCGTTTTTTACACTCTCCGAACTCAAGGTGAGATACTCGGGGCGCTTTTCAGAGCGACCGTCCCAATACATGCAACGGACCGTGCCGGTTTTAATGGCATACTGCCAGGTTGTCTTGGGGCTGTTCAGAGCATTATAGAGCTTCGTCAGAGCCTCAGTGCGCCAGGCAGGGCCGTTGCTATCGAAAGACAGCAACTCATCAAACGCGGTGTCGTCCATGCTTTTCAGACCGGCGGGCATGAGAGTTTTGGGGGCGCGAGCCACCCATTCGCTCAGAGCTTCAGCCTGATAAAATCCGACGCGATAAATCGCGGATTTATCCCAGGCGATGCGGTCGGTCTTTTCGGCGTTCGACCATTTCTTCGGGTTAGTGGGGACCACAGAAGCATTGATTCTTCCCCGCTCGTAATTTTGAATCGCGAGCTGGTCCGGACCGTTGCTCTCACTTCCCAGTTTACCGAAGTAAACGGGGTTTTCAGCGGCGGAATTGCCGTTGAAGTAGAAGTAGTCGTAAGGTAAGCCATTCCAGGCCAGGGCAGGCCCAGGAGTGGCGGTCGCCTCAGAAATCGGAATCAGAGTTACTTCCGGTTCCGTGATGGGAATCAGAGTTGTCTCCGGTTCGTCCGGTTCTTCGGGTTCCTCAGGTTCTTCTGGCTGTTCGGGCTGTTCCGGGGGGCGACGAGCAAAGGTGGTGTTCCACCAGTTTTCGACCGCGGCCCAGGTGTCAGGCCAGATAGCCGAGACGGCGAAGGCCGCGATGACCAACGCCGTCAGAATAGCAACGATGCGCGAGAAGATTCTCATGACCTTCACCTCCTATGGTTGTCAATGTATTTGCTCACTCCGTAGCAGATCCAAACGGCTGCGATGGAGATGAGCGCCAGGATAAGGGCGCCAGCCCAAGCGCTCAGGGCGCGGGGGTTGTAGCCCAGAGACAGCGAGAACGCATAGACATACGAACTCGCGAGTGCGGTGCCGAGCCAGCGAGCGGGTTTGTTGGCAAACACGATTTCGCTAGCAGCGACCAGGACCACCAGTGCCAGAGCCAGCCAGCCTTGTCCGCCAGACACGACGATGACGTCGAGCAGGCCGAAGACTAAGCCGCCAGCGAGGCCGATGACCCAGGGTTTCCATCCGTGGTAATCCAGGGCGGATTCCACGAAAGTCCCGACCGAAGCAGTGCCGGTCAGGAAGGTGATGATGACGAACATCCAACCGAAGAAATTCATTTTACATTCTCCTCCTCTAAAGTCGATTGGGAAACGGGTTACATATATATGAAACGGTTTTTAACCGAGATAAAGAAGAAAAATGCGCGTTAGCACATTCCAGATACAGATAGATTTGTATCTGGGATGATTCGATTTTAATGGGCTTCTAAGACTCAAACTCTTCGAAAAGCCTCAGAATGGTTTAATTATAGCACACATTGGCGAAAAAGTCAATACCTTTAGCATTTTATTGCGGTTGTGTTTAGAATGTTTTAAAATAAGCGCTTTTGAGGTCGCTTCCCTCTTGGTAGGTCGCTCGCTCTAACATCTTTTTCTTCGAAAAAGATGTATCGCTTCGCGCCCTTCCACGAAATTAGGGCTTCTGCGGGGCAAAAGCCCGTTTTTTACTTCGTAAAAAACGCGACGCCAAAGCGTCGCTAATTTCGTGGTGATCTCGGCGGGAGTCGAACCCGCATTGTCGGGATGAAAACCCGATGTACTAACCGCTATACTACGAGACCTTAGGGACAGTTTAGCACAAAAATTAAAGATTTTCAAGGCTGAAAAGGGATTTTTCGCCGGATTCGAGGTCTTTTTTCGTGATTTCGCCGCCCTGGCGCTCGGATTCGCCGATTATTACGGCGTATTTCGCGATTTTTGAGGCGTAAGAGAGGCGATCGGAGAGAGGCTTCGTCATATAAAGGGTGTCGGCGACAAGGCCGTACTCTCGCGTTTTTTGGGCCAGAGAGGCGGAATAGAGGCGGTCGTCGGGGGTGATGGGGATGAAAAGGTAGTCAACGGGGAGAGAGGGGGCAGGGAGGAGGTTTTTCTCGCGGAGGGCGAAGAAGAGGCGAGAGAAGCCAATCGAGCCACCAACGCCTTCGAATTTTTGGTCGGAGAAATAGGAGGTCAAATTCTCGTATCTTCCGCCACCGGCGATGGAGCCGACTTCGGGGAAGTCTTTTAGACCGAACTCGAAAACAGTGCCGGTGTAATAATCGAGACCGCGGACGATGCGGAGGTCAACCTCGGAGGCGACGCCGGCGGATTCCAGAGAGTAGGCGAGGGCAAGAAGAGAGCCGAGGGAGGCAGAAAAATCGTGATAAGAGAGGGATTCGGCCAAAGAGAAGAGGGGGGCGGAAACGGCGTCGAGAGAACCGTGAACAGAGAGGGCTTTCAAGAGAACCTCGACGGAGCCCTCGGGGAGGCCGAGAGAGTTCAGAGAGGCGAGGGTTTTTTCTTCGGGGACTTTTTCGGCGTGGTCGATAATACCGAGAATTTCGGCGGATTTTTCGGTGATGTCCAGGGCGGAAAAGAGGGCATTCCAGAGGCGGCGGGAGGAGATGCGAACGAAAACGCCGGGGACGTCAAGGGAGGAGAGGGCGGAATAAAGGGTCGAAATGACGTCGAAATCGTAGAATTCGTCGAGGGAGCCGCGGCCTAAGATGTCAATGTCGGCTTGGATGAATTCGCGGAAACGACCGCGCTGGGCGCGCTCGCCGCGGAAAGAGGGGCCGATTTGGGCGACTTTCAGGGGGAAAGCGAGGGAGCTTTCGTGTTCGACGACGTAGCGGGCGAGGGGGACAGTGTGGTCGAAACGGAGAGCTTCGGAGGAATCCGAGGGGTCTTCGGAGGTTTTTATTAGTTTGTAAATCTGTTTTTCGGTGTCGCCACCGGCTTTTTTCAACAGAACTTCGGTGCGTTCAATCAGGGGAGTCTCGAGATTCTGGTAAGCGTTTTTGTGGTAAACCTCGCGGATTTTCTCGAGGTAAGCGTCAAAAATGCGCTGGGTCGCGGGGAGAAACTCCTCGGTGCCAGAGACGGGGGAGGTGTTGAACTTTTTCATAAGGTAATTATATCACGAATTTAGCCAGGAGCAGGAGAGATTGAGCTTTACGTCGTAGTCAGTTTTTCCGTAAGGCTCTTTCGGGTAGATTTTTATGGTGGTGAGTTCCTGGTTACAGGCATAGCGGGAGTTTTTAAAGGAGGAGGCATAAGGGGCGAAACGGCGGTTGTCCACGAGGAGGAGCTGGCGGAGAGAGACGGAGGGGAAGCCGATTTCGGAGTATTTTTTTAAGGTGTCGGTGGGGTCGGAGGTGGTTTCTTTGAAATGGTCGAAATAGTAATTTTCGTAGTAATCCTTCGCGAGGGAGGCGAGGGCGCGCTCGGCGACGCGGTCTTCGCGGAAAATTTCGTTCATGGCGACGTTGACGGCGAGGGTGAGGACAGAGATGACGATGACGGCGGCGGCGATAATGCGGGCGAAATCAGAGAAGGAACGGTCGGATTTTTTCGCGCGGCGGCGGGATTTTTGGAGTGAGGTGGAGGATTCGAGGAACATTAGGAGTCCTCCTCGTCGCAAGTTAGGCCGTCGGGGAGGGTAAGGGAGGGGTCGGCGCGGTAGTCGGCGCAGGTAACGTCGCGCCACTGGGCGTAGAGGGTCATGTTGTCGGGCGGGGTAATAGAGGAGCCAGGGTAGTAACGGGTGCCGGAGCCGTCGGCGTTCGTCGTCCAGTAGTTCAGAGAGAGGTGGGCGCGGTAGGTGAGGTCGGAGAGAGCACGGACATTCAGAGAGCCGCCGGCGAGAGTGGAGGCGATGTCGGAGAAGGTGGTTTCGAGTTCAGTCTCAAAGCGGCCGCCGTTGAAATCGTAGGTGATGTTGTAAACGGTCGGGGTGACGACGCCGGAGCCGGTGGTGCTGGCGGTGATGGCAGGGTTTTTCAGGCGGATGGTGGTGCCGATGGTGGTGGCAAAGTCGGAGCCGGGCGGGGTCCAACAGGTGCGGATGTAGAAATCGTAGTATTTTGGGGCGTTGGTGACATTGTAAGCGTTGCAACGGTTGCCGACGACGCCGGTGCTGTCGCAGACGGCGGTGACCCAGAGGCCGGCGACCTGGCTCACGGATTCTCTTGTTCCCTCGTCGATCAAGTTGGCGTTCAAATCGGAGTCGAAAATGAGGCGAGGGTAGGTGTCGGCGGGGATAAAATTGTCGTTGTCTTTCGATGGAATGACGATTTTTTTGACTTTTGACTCGTCGGCGCCGGTGGAGAAGTAAGAGATGGCGTCGTGGGCGGAGGTTTTATCGAGTTTGTGGGGGTTCAGGACGAAGCTTTCGCCGGCCTTGACCTTCGAGGATTCGGAGTTTAGCTCGGAGTCGTCGTAATAATCGGTGCAGGTCAGGGAGCCGTAGCGGTATTTTGCTTCGAATTCGGCGGGGGCGACGGCGTGGTCGGTGATGTATTTCCAGACGGCGGCGTATTCGTATTTCGTCGGGTCAACGCGGATTTCGGCGGTGTAAACTTCGGCGACGAAACGGAGGGATTCGGCTTGGACGTCGATGGCGTTTCGGGCCATGGAGTCCTCGAGGGTGGCTTCGGCGGATTGGAGGCCGTGGTTCATGATGCTGACGGTCGAAATAATCACCGCGCCGAAGACGGCCATGGCGAGCATGACTTCGACTAAAGTGTCACCTTTTAGGTGTTTTTTGCGAGTTTCGAGGTTTTCGCGGTTTTTGTGGTTTCGGCGGATAAACATAAGTTTATTATAGCACATTTGTAAAAGCTCCGAGAAAACTACTTTTTCTCGCCTATGAAAAAATCTCTCTTTGAAATTTTTGCTCAAGTCAAGCCTGCGTCGCGGACTGTCGCGTACTCGGCTTGTTTCGCAAAAATTTCAAAATAGAGAGTTTTTTCATAACAGCGAAAAAGCAGTTTTCTCGGAGCTTCTTTTGGCCTTGACTATTGACAAAGCGCTTAATGTTTGATATAATGAGGGTATATTCGGCAATAGCCGCGGCCCAACTCGAAAGAGTTGGGAATATTTTTTAGCTAAAAAATGCTCTGGCTGCGTTCCTAATCTTCCTTGCGTCGCTTTTGTCTAGTCTCCCCATGCGGCTCGAAAGCCGAGAAACACTGAAGGTTCTAATCTGGGACAATACGGCGGTTTGGGGCTTGTTTTGGAAATCGAATTTCACATACCACGAGCCGGTCTTGTCCTGCGAAGTCAGTGGTATGCCTATAAAACCGAAGCGGCTGAGCTTTTTGTAGATGAAAACTGGGCGAGAAAAGAGCTTATTTTTACCGTTAATTTCTATGCCGACATTCTCGCCAAAGCTACACCACCAAATGTCGTCCTCTTTGATTTTTGGCAAGGAATTGCTAAAATGAATTCTTTCCTTTAATTCAATCCACTCCCTGAAGCGTTTTTCTTCCATATCTGTTATTATACCATAAAAACGTCATGGGTAATAGATGTAATTGTTTTTGGTGCGAGAGTGGAGGGTTTTGAGGGTAGTGGTGCAGAGGAAGGAGGCGTTTTCAGAGGCGGTTTTGGCAGGGTCGGGGGAGAGGGGGCCGTCGAGGTGGACGATAATTCTCGGTTTTTTGCCGAATTTGGGCTTTTTGTAGGTCGTGGTCATGACGTAAACGTCGGAGCGGAGTTTCGCGGCGGGGCGGAAGGATTTTTCGGAGATTTCGCGGATGATCGGGCAATAAGGGAGGACGTGGGCCTCGGGGAAGATGATGATGGGGTGATTGGTTTCGTAAGCGTCTTTCAAAGCGCGATTGAAGCGCTTCAGGGTTTTCAAGTCGCTCGGGATGGGGAGGGCGGCGAGGTGGAGAAAGCGGCCGATGAAAGGAATCCCGAGGTTCGCCGGGGAGACGAGGACGCGGGGGGTGTTCGGGTAGAACAGAGTGACGGCGAGGAAGGGGTCGCCGAGGGGTTGGGTGTGGTTCGCGTAGAGGAAGAAGGGGGAGTTTTTCGGGAGGATTTTCTTGTTTTTTACAGTGGTTTTCAAGATGAATTTTAGGTGAAATTTCGCGTAGAGGAAGAGGAGGAAGTAAATTAGTCTCTCGAGGGGGTTCGGGCGCTTGTTATAGGGGTAGTCTGCGGGGACCGTAGCATCCTGGTGGCGGGAGGTGGGCTCTTCTTTAGATTTCATAAGAAAATTATAGCATCAGTTGACAAAAAATGGAAAGTGTGGTATAATTAGGGTATATAGTTGTTCTCCCTGCTCGCGGGGGATTTTTTGAGAAAAGTAAGCGTGTCTTTCATGGCGTCTTTGACTGAGAGGGTAGTACGCCAGTTTAGCTCACGGTTGGCTTTCGCCGGGTCGGCAATGATGCGGGCGATGTCGCCGGGGCGACGGGGAGCGAAAGAGTGGGGGAGAGGTTTTCCCGAGGCGAATTCGAAAGCCTCGACCATTTCTTTCACCGAGGTGCCGACGCCGGAGCCGAGGTTATAAATCGAGACGCCAGGCGAGAGGTAGTTCATCGCGGCGACGTGGCCTTTCGCAAGGTCGACGACGTGGATATAATCGCGAAGACAGGTGCCATCTTCGGTGTCGTAATCGGTGCCATAAATCTTCAGCTCGGGGATTTCGCCCTTTGCGACTTTCATAATAATCGGCATTAAGTTATTCGGGGTGCCGTTCGGGTCTTCGCCGATGAGACCGGAGGGATGGTTCCCTATTGGGTTAAAATATCTCAGGAGTGAAATTTGCCAGTCCGGGTCGGAGGCGGCGAGGTCTTTCAAAATTTCTTCAATCATGAATTTCGAGCGGCCGTAGGGGGAGCTGATATTCATGCCGGTTTCCATGTCTTCAGTGAATTTTTCGACATCACGCATGCCATAAACGGTGGCAGAGGAGGAAAAAATGAGCTTCTTTATGCCGTGTCTCGACATGGCTTTGAAGAGGTTAATCGAGCCTTTTACGTTGTTTTCGTAGTATTCGAGCGGTTTTTCGACGGATTCACCGACGGCCTTTTTGCCGGCGAAGTGGATGACGAGGTCGAAAGAGTGATTTTGGAAAAAATCATTAAGGCTCGGCTCGTCGAGCAGGTCGATTTTTATAAATTCGGGGGATTTTTTGGTGATTTCGGCGATTTTTTCGACGACAGTTGGCTTACTATTGCTCAGATTGTCGAGCAGAGTAAGGTCGTGGCTGAGGTTCAAAAGTTCGACGGCGGCGTGGGAACCGATATAGCCGGTGCCGCCGGTCAAGAGGATATTCATTTCGTCTCCTTTAAAATTTTTTCTGACAGGTCAAGGGCGTTTTTTACGGCGATGTCCATGTCCCAGTAGCGGAAGGCGCCAAGACGGCCGCCGAAGTACATGTTCGGGTATTTTTCGCGCGCGGCACTCAAATATTTTTGATACAGAGCCTCGGAATCTTCGTTGTTTACAGGGTAGTAGGCTTCGGCACCGATTTTGAAGTCGGCGGGGTATTCGCGGGAGATGACCGAGAGAGGTTGGTTGATGATTTCGGGGGAGTGGATTTGGTAGTATTTATAAGAGTGGGTGCGGGTGTAGGGGACGTCGGCGTCGGCCTCGTTAATCACGGCTTCTTTTTGTGCCGAGTTTTCGACGGTTTCGGTTTCGAAACGGAGGGAGCGATAGGGGAGAGCGCCAAATTCGTAGTCCATGAGCTCGTCGATGGCGCCGGTGTAGATTATAGTTTGGTTTTTTAGGCTCGGCTCGAGGTCTTTGAAGCTGGTATTTAATTTATAATCAATGCCTTTTAAGAGGTTTTTGATAAGGTTCGTGTAGCCGTTTTTCGGGATGCCCTGATGCTTCGCGGACATAAAATAGCGGGCGTCGGAGGAGAAGCGGACGGGGATGCGCGAGAGGAGGGCGGCGGGGAGATGTTCGGCGGAGTCGCGCCACTGTTTTTCGGTGTAGTTTTTTAAGAAAGCTTCGAAAAGTTCGGTGCCGACGAGAGATTTGGCTTGTTCGGCGAAGTTTTTCGGGCGGTCGATTTTTTCGGCTTTTTGTTTAATGAATTTTTCGGCCTCGGCGGCGGATAAATTCGTGCCATAGAACAGATTAATTGTGTCGAGGTTGATGGGCATGGGGTAGAGCTTGCCGTCGTGGCGAGTGTGGACAGTGTGGACGTAATCGTTAAAATCGGCGAACTTAGTGATATAATCCCAGACTTCGTCAGATTCAGTGTGGAAAATATGGGAGCCGTAGGCGTGGACTTCGATGCCGGTTTTTTCGTCCATATAGGAGTAAATATTGCCGGCGAGGTGGGCGCGGCGGTCGATGACGAGAACTTTTTTTCCGGCGGATTTCAGGCGCTCGGCAACAGTAGCACCGAAGATGCCAGAGCCGATGATGAGGAAGTCATATTTGTCCATGAGATAATTATAACACGAACTACCACTTTAGATATTTCACTTTTATCGGAGAGAGAGTTTTTTCCAGAAAATTATAATCTTCTTTGGTGAGATTTGAAAAATGTTGCATCTTTCGGCCGAGGAGTTCATATTTTTGCTTGCCAAATTCGTGCGTTTCAAAAACTTCGAGTTCCGTAATATTGTTTTCGGATAAAAATTTTTTAATCAGTTTGATATTTTCTTTTGTGAAAGTGAAGCCGGGGACGAGCGGGGTGCGAAAATTGAGCTTGCATTTTTTCGAGAGCAGCCATTTGATGTTTTTTTGGTACACGTTTGGGTCGAGGCGGATTTTTTCGGCATCTTTTGAGACGAGAATTTTTAAATCGACGAGATAATAGTCGATATATGGTAGCGCTTTTTCGTAAAAAGGACGCGGGACGCTGCCGGTGGTTTCGACGGCGATAGTTGCTCCGATTTTATGAATTTTTTCAAAAAGCGGGATTAGTTCGTCGATCCACCAAATTGGCTCGCCGCCAGAAAAAGTAACGCCGCCGCCGTTTTTGTAATAAGTCTTGTCTTTTTTTATAATCTCGAAAACTTCGTCCGCTGAATATTCTTTTCCAAAAATTTGATCGCCGTCTATGGATGTCTGGATTTCGCGCTCCTGAGTCTCGGGATTCGAACACCATGGGCAGCGCAAATGGCAACCTTTCAAGAAAACCGTGGTTCTAATTCCGGGGCCGTCTTGGAGACAGAATCTCTGGATGTTAGTGATTATCATTTTTTACCTTCGCTTTTTAGGGCGCGCTCGATGAGCACATTTTTATATTCTTCCGGCAGATCATTAAAGTAGGCGGAAAAGCCCCAAACGCGAACGATGAGATTGGGGAACTTTTTGGGATTTTTCTTGGCTTCAATGAGGAGCTTCGAGCTCGTCACGTTCATTTGCGTTTCGAAATAGCCACTTTCGGTGCTAAACATTAAAAAGTCAACAAATTTGTCAAAGTTATTATCAATAAAGTCGCGCGACACGATAAAATCCAGGACGTTGCCGTTACACACCGAGTTTGAATATTTTAGTTTGCCGGCAAAAGACATCAGCTCGGTGTAAGAGAGCGCGGCATTAGTAGAAATGTGGACCATGAAAGGGTCGCCATTTTTGCGACCGTCAAAAGACGCTGAGGTTTGGCTGGAGGCCGAGATGTAAGATGGGGAGCTGTAGCCGACTTTGTAAAATCCTCCCAGACTATTTTTTCTCCCCTTCAAAGTTTCAGAAATTACCGCCATAATCGAGTTGGTTAGGTTAATAATTTCGGCATCATCGCAACCGAATTCTGGGAAAACCGGAAGAGTCGGCATCTTTTCTTTTTTGCGAAGCTCGTCTAATTCCGCCAGCGTGTATTTTTTATCTTCAAAGACATATTTTTTTATGATAAGTAAGGAGTTTATTAGATTTCCAAAAGAAAGGCTGAGGTAGCCAATATTGTTATATTTGGCGCCGCCCTCGGCAATATCTTTATGCTTTTTGCCGCCAGAGGTAAAAATAGATAAAAGCGGGTCGAACGCGAGGCGGAGCCCCATACTTTCCTCCATCATGTCTGTGACATAATTTTTTAGGCATTTTTTATATATTGATAATAGTGAAGAAAAGTCGTCGATTTTTGACAAATCTTCTTCGTCTAAAATACGATGCAGTGGCTCTAATAAGATTATATTGCTATAGTTGTTATGGTCGGTGCTTTTGGACGGGATGATTGGTTCCCAACAGGCGGAGGTAGCGTAGTTCCAAACGTCTTCTTTGTCAAATCCAGAAGAAATGAGGCTTGGAATTATGACCTCGTCGTTGGCAAAAAGAGGAAAACCGAGACCGGATTGAATACTTTTAAGAGATAGCGAAAAAATCTCGCGATTTGTATCTTTTGTGACACGCAACAAAATCTTCGGATCTGGGAGCTGAAGTTCGCCTGCTACGGTGATAAAAATTTTAGTCAAAGCGTTCGATACGGTTCGACCCTTTTTGTCGTAGCCGCCGAGAATAATGAGTTGGCCGGTGTCACCAAGGAGCGCATTGCTTTTGAAGACATAGTCTTTGTGCAGGGTTTTCATGAATTCGGACACCATAAAGGCGGCCTTTTTGGAATCAATAAGGCCGGATTTAATGTCGTTTTCGTAATAAGGATAGAGAATTAAATCAAGACGCCCAAGCCCCATCAAGCGGTGGCCTGTTTGCCAGAGGAGCTGATTGTAAAAAAGAATACGTTGCAGGGCTTCGTCAAATGACTTCGGCGAGGAATCGAGGATGTTTTCTAAATACGAGCAGAGCAAGTCGTTGCGAGAACTCGGATGTTGGCGGAGATATTCTGTGGCGCGTGAAATGTAAACGCGGATGGCTTCGAAAATCGAATCGGAATTGCGCAGTTTTTGATTATTTTTTTCTATCTCTGAAAGTGGCAACATGGCCAGACTGTAGTCGATGGTCAAGTTGTCGGTAATGGCGCCCTGGGAAAAAATATGCGTAAAATAGTCCAGACTGTAAAAGTAATAAGTGTTGCTATTTATCTGTACAGTTTTCATTAATTTCTTTAGAGAAGAATAGTCGTCTTTGGAACGAATGATTTTCAGTCTTGTGGCGTCGGAATTTGGGACATGGTTGCTCGAAAAACGCTCTTGCAGTTCATTCTTATATTTTCGTTCGTGATGTTTATAAAATATGTAGCTTGGGATAATTTTCTTTATAGTCGCTTTTACATTCATTTTGAGGTTCCTTTGTTTTTATTGGGTGGGGTGATGATTTTATTTTTTATCGAGGATAGTACCGAAAACACCAGCTCGTCTTTTGTCGTAAATAATACGATGGCGTAGATGGCCGCTCCTACGGCAACCATTATTATCGTGTGCGGGATGCTCGGAGATAACTTTTGCCCGAGCAAAAAGACGATTATAAACATCAGTGCGCTCGCTAGGAAATTCGGCCAGCAGCGCCCAAAAACGTCTCTTAAGCGAACTGTTTTTCGGATCATAATAAGCTGGATGAGCAAAATTGTGAATTCGGCGACGACGGAGAAAATGATGGCTCCCTTGGCACCGAGGGTGGGGATGAGGAGTAAATTTCCTATGGCATTAACCAAAGCGCCGGCGATAACGCTAATAGTGAAGAGATTTTGCTTTCCGGTAGCAACCAGATATTGAATGCCAGATACGTTATTGAGACCGACGGCGAGAATCAAGAGCGAGCCAATTTGAAGAACCTGAGTAGCATTCAAAAAGTCGTCTCCCAAAAACCAGGGGACGAGATTCGGGGCGACCGCGATAATGCCGGCCACCATGGGCAGTGCAAGAAGCCATACCAAATGAAAGGCCTTGCTAATAATGGCGCGGATTTCGTCTATTTTTTTACTGACAGATAAGCTGGCTACGCGGGACAGCATCACTACGCCGAGAGCAGTGACAAATGTTTGGGCGGCGCGGTTAATTTTATTGGATTGTTCGTATATGCCGACTTCGTGCATGTCGCCGGTGATAGCGCCGAGCATCGTGCGGTCGAGAACGGTGTAAATCTGGACGGCGACCTGGGGCAGAAACATCAGAAAAATCGGCATTAAGTGCTTTTTTGCGGTTTTTAGACGGAGCGGAACTCTTTTTATAAATCTCGGGAGAATAATCCAGAGGTAGCCGTTGCTGATTAAGTTCGAGAGGCAATAGATTAATATATAGATGCCCGTGTCGCTGGGCGTTTTTACAAAAATAAAGATACAAACTAGGCTTAGCAGTTTTATAATGATGTTGCGAATGACGGTGATGCGGAATTCCTCGATACCTTGGTAGAACCAAGAGATATCAATGGCGTTTGCGAATAATTCGAGAGTGAAAATCTTATAGTAGAAGCCGTAGTCGGTGTTTTGAATACACGCGAAATAGTAAATTATCAAAGACAGTCCGGTCGCAATCCATTTTAAAATGTTGATTTGCCAAAAAGCGCGGGTGCGTTTTTTGGGGTCGTTTTGGAGACGTGCGATTTCGCGCTGACCATACATTGAAACCCCAAGTGAGCCGGCGAGCACAAAATAAGTTACGATTGAAAGAGTGAATCCGTAAACGCCTATCTGCTCGGAGCCCAGGACGTGAGACAGATACGGTGTCGTAATGAGCGGAAGAATAACTGAGAGGATTTGGAAAATTAAATTATAGAGATAGTTCTTTTTGATAGACTTCGTCATCTTGCGTTCCCTCGGTGTTTAATTTGTTTAAATTTGGTAACAAGAAAAACAATGAGATAGGAAAAATATCCTCCCTTATTGACGGTTCTAACTGTTCTGAATTTATTCTCGAGCACACGCAAGATACTGGGGTCAGTTTCGTCTATGAATTTTAGGTATTTTTTAATAGCGGTATAATGCGCTTTGGTCGGTTTTAAGATAAAAAGGAAACTAAGGAAGCATCGGGCGCAAAGTTCAATAACGAAGTCGTTAATATATGATTCGGATTCCGTGCGACGAAGTGACGAGGAGAAATCATTGATGAATCTTTTGGTTACAGTAATCATATCTTCATAATGGCGGGCGCGGCTTTTGGGACTGACGGATTGTTCGGCGGTGCCAAAACGGTAGAGATAGATGGCGAGATTGTAGGCGGATACAGTTTTCGCATATTTGAATGGTAATAAAACATATTCCGTGTCAGTATAAAAACAATGCCTGGTGAGCGCAATTTGATTTTTTTGAAGGAGTGAGGTTTTATAAGTAACGCAGTGCATCGGGACGTAGGACTCAAGCTCCGAAATAGCGGCGTCGATTTTTTTGTTCGAAAAAGACGAGTGGGCGAAATTAGTGATAAAAGATTGGCCGGTCGATTCGTTAATGGTTTTGAATGGAGTAATAATAAGGTCGCCATCTTCGTCTTTTAATATTTCGCAAAATTTATCCAACTTTTTAGAGTCGGCCCAGTCGTCGCCGTCGAGAGGGCGGAAATATTTGCCGGTGGCGTTTTTGATGGAGGCGTTTATAGTGGAGCCGTAGCCACCGTTTTTCTGATTAATGAGGCGGAAAGACCCGGGATGCTCTTTGATGAAATTTTCGACCAATTCTTTCGTTGAATCGGTCGAGCCGTCGTTAACGATTATAACGTCAAGGAGGTCGAGATTTTTTATCAAGAGAGACTCGAGTGTTTCTATGATGGTTTTTTCGACGTTATAGGCGGCGATGGAAATGGTGAGGAGTTTTTTAGGCATTTTGTTGTTCCCTGGAGTATTTTTGATAGACTTTTTGCATGGCGGAGACTTGGGCTTCGATGGAAAATTGGGAAAGCCAGGCGTCGAGGCCTGATTTTAGGGGTTTACCCACGGTTTCTTTGATTTTTTCGGCAATGTCGGAGGAGTCGGTCGGGTCGCAATAAGTGACGAATTTCCCGCCAACTTCGGGGAGAGAGGTGAGATTCGAGGAAACGACAGGAGTGCCACATTTCAAAGCCTCGAGAACGGGGAGGCCGAAGCCTTCGTACAGAGAGGGGAAGACGAAGAGGTCGACGAGATTATAAAAGTCGATTATCTTGTCCGGCGTGAGATGACCGGTAAAAACGACGCCGTTTTTAGTCCCGGAGGAGGAAACAGAGGTGGCGACGGCGTCCATTTCGGCCTTAGTGCCGCCACCGATGATGATAAGCTGATATTTGTCGCGCGGGAGGGCTCTAAATGCCTCGAGAAGCATCGGCAAATTTTTGTGAGCCGCCTGGAGGCCGACAAAAAGCAGAAGGGCCTTGTCGCGCGAAATTTTGGGGTATTTTTGGTATAAATAAGCAACTTCTTTGGCGGATTTGTGGCGGAAACGGTCGTCAACGGAGTTATAGATGACGTGAATTTTGTCGGAGTCCGTCTTCGGGAAGTATTTTAAGAGGTCAGATTTGCTGTATTTTGAGGGAGCGAAGACAATTTCGGCTTTTTTCAGACTCTCTTTTATCATAAAGATGGTATAGGGATAGAGCTTTGAGCGATGATAGGGACTAAAGGCGATTGGGGTGACGTCGTGAATAGTGACAGCGAGAGGGGCGCGGTAAAAGAGAGGGATATTATAGTGCGGGACGTGGAGCAGGTCGATTTTTTCAGAGACGAGGGTCTTTTTCGGAAAATGAGTTTGCTCGCCCAAATGATAGACTTTTTCGGTAAATGGGATGACTTTTTTGCCAAATTCTTTTAAAATTTTCGGGTCGCCGAGAGCGACGGAATAGAGGTCGGACCTCAAGAGATTGGCGGTATAAGTGCCGATGCCGGTTTTGCCGACAAAGCGAGCGTCGATAGCGAGCTTCATTTCTTATTCCCTTCTATAATTTCGAGAGTTTCACGAGCACATTTTTCCCAAGAGAATTTCGAGAGTTGTTTTTTGCCCATCAAAATACGTTTTTCTCGAGAGAGAGCGGACTGGTTCACGACTGTCTCGATTAGGGCAGCGAGGGATTTTTCGTCGGTGGCTTTGTTGATGTAAAAGGCGGCGTCACCGCCAACTTCAGGGAGAGAGGAGTTTTTCGCGGTAATCACGGGGCAATTATAGGCGAAGGCCTCAAGAACAGGGAGGCCGAAGCCTTCGCAAAGAGAGGGATAGACGAAGGCACGAGCGTTGCGATAAAAAACGGATTTTTCGGTGGTGATGTAGCCGGGGCGGATGATATCGGATTTATAGGGGGAGTTTTCCATTAGTTCGAAGGTCTGGTCCGAGCCCCAACCACGGTTGCCGGCGACGATGAATTTCAGATTCGAACCTTCGTGCTCGGATTTGTAGAGATTAAAGGCTTTGATTGCGGTGTCGAGATTTTTACGAGGTTGGATAGTGGAGAGGAAGAAAAGGTAGTCGATTAGGTTTCCGTCGTCGTCTACGAGGTGGTATTTTTTCAGGATTTTGGTTTCTTCGGCGCGGGTGGGAGTTTTTTGGTCAAAAGTCGAGGGAGCGAGATAAGTTACGGGGATTTTTTTCGCTGGGATGCCGTAGTGACGACGGATTTCACGTTTGGTGTATTCAGAGATAGCGATAATCGTGTCGGCGTTTTTGGCGTCGCGACGCATTAAGTGGGCGATTAAGTTGAGTTTCAGGCTTTTCGGGGCGAGAGGTGAGAATTCGGCCCAGAGGTCATGAATAGTGAGAACGAAACGGATGTTTTTAGTGTAGCGATTGCGAGCGGGGAGATGGAAAGCGGAGCCCCAAAAAACTTCGATTTGGTCGTTTTTCAAGAGTTTCGGGAGCTCGGTTTGATTCGCGATGTTGCGGTGCTTGGACTGAAGCTTCGTTAAATGAAAATTTTTGCCGAGCTTCGGGAGCTCAAGATAATCGGAAGCGGGCGAATAGAGAAAAAATTCGTGGTGTTTGGCATTTTCGTTTAGCCAAAGTAGGATTTCGTAAAGATAGTTGCCGACTCCAGTGCGGGTTTCGGTCAGGGGGTTAATGTCAATTCCTATGCGCATAAAATCTATTATACATTATTTTTTAAAAATTAGAAACGGGCGTGATATAATGGGAAAATAGTGGAGTTTTTATGAGAGAAGATTTTTATATTTTGATTATGGCGGGGGGGAGAGGGACGCGGTTTTGGCCGAAGTCAACAGAGGAGAAGCCGAAACAGTTTTTGGCGTTGATTTCGGAAAAAACGATGCTTCAGGAGACTTACGACAGGTGTCGGAAAATTTTGCCGGAGAAAAATATTTTTGTCGGGACGGGGGCGAAGTATATTGACCTCGTGAAGGAGCAGTTACCGAGTCTCCCGGTCAAGAATATCGTTGCGGAGCCGACGGGGAGAAACACGGCGCCATGCATTCTACTCGCGTCGAAATATATTAGCGACCTCAAGGGACCAGCGACGGTGGTGGTACTGCCGAGCGACCAGCTGATTGTGAATGAAGATAAGTTTATAGAAGATATTGGACAATCTGTCAATTTTATGCTTATGCATAAAACGGGGATTTGCACGCTCGGGATTGAGCCGAACCGACCGGAAACGGGGTATGGATATATTCGGACAGGCGAAGATGTCGAGAGCGGAATTCGGAGAGTTGAGAAATTTGTCGAAAAACCGGACGAGGAGACGGCGAAGGGATATCTCGCGTCGGGGAGATACCTCTGGAATGCCGGCATGTTTATTTTTGACACGGATTATATGATTTCGGCGTTTTCTAAGTTTCAGAGGCGGACGCACGAAGTGATTATGGGGTTGCCAAATGCGGCTTCTCCCGATTTTATGGCAAAACTCGCGGAAAATTATGATAAATGTGAAAATATTTCGGTTGATTATGCAATTCTCGAAACATCAGACGAAGTGTTTGTCCACCCGATTGATGTCGGGTGGGATGACATTGGGACTTGGGCGTCGATTTTGCGCTACGTAAAACCGGACGAGGACGGGAATATTAAAAAGGGCGAGGTGGAAGTCTCGGAGGCGAAAGATTGCGTGGTTTACGGTGAGAAAAAACGAGTGATATTAGTCGATGTCGAGGATTTATATGTGATTGAGGGGGAGAATGAAATCGTGGTGTGCAAAAAGGAGTCGGCGGGGAAAATTCGTGATTTTCGGCCGGAATAAAGTATAATAGTAAAAAAGGAGTTTTATGACTAAAAGTGCTTTAATTACAGGGATTACGGGGCAAGACGGGTCGTATCTCGCGGAGTTTTTGCTCGAGAAGGGGTATAAAGTGTTCGGGTTGGTGAGGCGGAAGAGTAAATTGGACTTTAATAATGCCGAGTCTTTAAAGGGGAAAGTGGAGTTTATTTTTGGAGATATGACGGACCTCGCGTCGCTCATTCGCGCAATGCAGATTTCGCGGGCAGACGAGGTATATAACCTCGCGGCGCAGTCCTTCGTAGCGAACTCGTGGGAGTCGCCGGTTTCGACGGCGGAGATTGATGGGCTCGGGGCGCTGTATCTTCTCGAGGCGATTCGAACCGTGAAGCCCGAGGCGCATTTTTATCAGGCGTCAACTTCAGAGATGTTCGGGAAAGTACAGGCGATTCCGCAGAGCGAGACAACGCCGTTTTATCCGCGCTCGCCGTACGGAGTGGCGAAGCTGTATGCGCATTGGATTACGAAAAATTATCGCGAGTCTTATGATTTATTTGCTTGCTCCGGGATTTTGTTTAATCACGAGTCAGAGAGACGAGGCGAGGAATTCGTGACGCGAAAAATTACGAAGTCGGTGGCGAGAATTGTTTATGGGAAACAGGATTGTCTTGAGCTAGGCAACCTCAACGCGCAGAGAGACTGGGGGCATTCAAAAGATTACGTTAAGGCGATGTGGCTAATGTTGCAACAGGACAAGCCGGACGATTACGTGATTTCGTCGGGCGAGACGCACCCGGTGCGGGAATTTGTCGAGAAAGCGTTCTCGGTCGCTGGAGTGAAACTTGAGTGGCACGGCGAAGGAGTAGATGAGTATGCGACGGTGAAAAAAGGCCCCGAGGAGCTGATCGGGAAAATGGTGGTGCGGGTGAATCCGGCGTTCTTTAGGCCGGCCGAAGTGGAACTTCTAATCGGCGACCCGTCGAAAGCGGAAAAAGCGCTCGGGTGGAAGCGCGAGATTTCGTATGAAAAATTGATCGAGATGATGGTTAAAAATGACCTTGAGCTCGAGAAGGAATAGGGAATGCGAAAGGTTCTAATTCTCGGAGCGGGTGGGTTTGTCGGGAAGCATTTGATCGAAGAATTTTCGGGGGATTACGAAGTGATTCCCTGCGACCTCGGGGAGCAGTTCCCGCGGTCGGTTGATGTGACGGACGCCGAGGTAGCAGAGAAGTTAATTCGCGAGACGCGGCCGGATTTTTTGGTTAATCTCGCGGCGATTGCGTCGGTCGGAGTTTCGTGGCAGATTCCGGCAAAAACGATGAGCGTGAATGTCGGCGGAACGTTGAACTTGCTCGAGGCGATTCGAAAATATTCGCCGGAGACGAAGTCGCTTTTTGTCGGCTCGTCCGAGGAATATCGCGCGAAAATGCCGAGTGAAGAGGAACTCGCGGCGGTAGTGCGAGGCGAAATTCCGGAAAATCTGAAACTGAAAGAATCTGACCCGGTCGATTCGAATAATCCTTATGGCATTTCGAAGATTGCGCAGGAGAATTTTGCAAAACTTTATGCTGAAAAATATGGACTCAAAATCGTTTTGACAAGGTCATTTAATCATATTGGAGTGGGGCAGTCCGAGAATTTTGTAGTGCCGAGTTTTGCGAAACAGATTGCGGAAATCGAAAGGGGCGAGAGAGAGCCGGTTCTTCGGGTCGGGAATCTCGAGGCGTATCGTGATTTTTCGGACGTTTCGGACGTTGTGCATGTTTATCGAAAATTACTCGAGACGGAAAATGCGCAGCCGATTTATAATGTGGGGTCGGGAAAAGCGTATCAAATTCGCGAGATTTTAAATATTCTGCTTTCGTTTTCAGAGAAAGAAATTCGCGTAGAAACGGATCCCGCGAAGATGCGCCCCGCGGACACACCGTTCATTTGCGCAGATAACAGTTCGGTGGCGGAGTTTTTCCCGGGAACGCCGATTGAGAAAACTTTGGAAAAAGTTTTTCGGGCTTATTAAGCAAAAACCTGAAAAAGTGGGTGAAAATGGGAAGTTTTTCGGGTTTTTGGAGGAAAAACCTGAAAAAACTTTTTTAGGCGCCGAAGAATTTTTGTTCTTCGGAGAGAAAGATGCGGGAGGGGGCGAAGTGAGCGTCGACGAGGGCGAGCATCTTCGCGGAGACATTTTCGCCGTAGAGGGGGGCTTTCGGGTTTTCGACGGTGAGAGAATTCTCGATAATCGTGCGGATGAAATCTTTACCGATCAGAGGCGCCAAGATGTTGTGGCCGGAGAAGAGGGTTTCGGGGCGGTCGGAGCCGAAGCGGAGGGTAACCTGTTTCACGCCCATCACGGTCGCTTCTTCTTGGATGCCGCCGGAGTCGGCGACGACGAGGCGGGCGTTTTGCATCAGTTTCAGGAAGTCAGAGTGGCGAGCGAGTGGGTCCAGGAGGAGGATGTTTTTGTTGTTTTTAAGCTCGTTTTTCTCCGCCTCGGAGAGGAATTTGTCCATGGCCTGGACAAACATAGCTAATTTAATAATTATAGCACGGTTTCCCGAATTTGTCAAGTTTTGAATCGCGTCGTAAATCATTCGGAAACGGGTTTCGTCTTCGCAGGTTTCGCGACGGTGGACAGAGAAGAGGAGATAATCGTCAAAGGGGACGGTAAGGTCGGAGCCGCGGGCCAGAGACTCGGCGACGGCGTCGGCGATAGTGTTCCCGACGACGTAAATATTTTTGTCGCTTCCCTGCTGCTCGTTAATCAGCATGTCACGATTCAGCTCGACGGGAGCGAATTTGAAGCCGGAGATTTGATCAACGAGGCGAGTGTCGATTTGTTCCGGGTAAGGCTCGAAGGAGCCGATTTCGTAGTTGTCGCGGTTTTTTAGGTCGGCACAGTAGTTTTCGAAAGAAAAGGCACCGGAGTTAAAATCGAGAAGATGTTTTTTGAAGATTTCGGAGCGCGGGGAGAGAGTGCGAAGGCCCGCTTCGACGTGCGCCAGGGGGACGCGAGAATAGGCAGAGCCGAGGGCGGCGGCGGAGGCGGTCAGAGTGTCACCGTGGACGTAGGGCACCGGGGTTTTGCCGAGCGCGACGATTTCGGAGATCAGCGCGCCGAATTTTTCGGCGATGCCGGCCAATTTCTCGGGGAGAGTGTCGGCTTTTATCTCGAGATTAATGTCGACCTTTAAATCAAATTCATTCAGGGCACCTTCGGAAGAAGCGTAATCGTAATGTTGGCCAGTGTGGCAGACGAGGAAGAGTTTGTTCTCGCGGGAGAGTTCGTGGATCAGGGGGGCTTGTTTTATAATATCGGGTTTCGTGCCGATGACGACGATGTGGACGATTTTTTCGGGGGATGCGACGAGGCGCTGTTTTAAATCTTCTGGTAACATAATACCTTTATTATAACACACTTCTGTTTGAGGAGAGGACTTCTCTCTCGCTACGCGACTCGCTCGGGAAAATGTCATACGCTGGGACGCCGACAGAACCGTCCCTTCGGGACGAACCTGTCGGGTCCGTCAGGAATATACATTTTCCCGTCGCGAATCTTAAAGAGCGAGACTCGAAAGAAGTCCTCTCCTCTAAAGCGCTTCTCTAAAAGCAGATTTTGTTTTCTCAACGGAAGATTTCCAAGAGAAGGCGTCGCAGTGTTTTTTGGCTTTTTGGTAGTCGAAGGTGAGTTTGTCGTCGAGGTGGGCGGAGATGACGCGCGCCATGTCGGAGGGGGAGGTGGGGTCGAAGTAGGAGACGAGGTCAGCGCCGACTTCGGGAAGGGAGGAAGTGTTCGAGCAGACGACGGGAGTGCCGCAGCGGAGAGATTCGAGAATGGGGAGGCCGAAGCCTTCGTAGAGAGACGGGAAGATGAAGAGGTCGGCTTCATTATAGATTTTTACGAGTTCGTCGGAGGATTTTTCGCCCAGGATTTCGAGATTTTTCTCAATTCCTAACTTTTTTGGCAATTTGTCGAGAATGTTGTAATTATCGAAAGATTTGCCGACGAGACGCAAGGTCAAATCGTCGCGGTTTTCGAGTTTTGCGAAGGCCTTCAAGAGATTTTTGAGATTCTTGTGCGGCTTCAGATTCCCGACATACAATAATACGCGCTTGCTACCCAAGGAAGAAACTTTTGCGACATGCTCCTCGCGCGCGTCGTTACGCGGCTCGTCGCTAATGTGCTCCACGTCGTCGCACGTTGTCGCAAAAGTTCCTTCCTTGCGCAAGCGCTTAAAATCTATCGAGACGCCGTTCGGAATCACAATAATCTTGTCAGGGTTGACGTGGTAATACTCGAGAATATCTTTTTTCGTGTTCTCGGAGACGGTGAGGACGAGAGTGGATTTTTTTACGGCGCGGCCGAGCATGAAACGGGCGTAGAGGTAGCCGAATTTGTTAGGTAAAAATTCGGGGTATTTTAGGTGGGTCAGGTCGTGGACGGTCGTGACGAGAGTTCCGGAGTAGAAAAGCGGAATGTTGTAGTGCGGGCAGTGGAGGAGGGCGGGGTTTTCGCGCCAGAGTTTAAGATATGGGAATTTTAGCTGTTCTTTTATGCCGTATATATTAGCGTTATAGGGGATGTTTTTTAGTCCGGTCGGCTCGGGGGCGCCGAGAGTGAGGTCGTAACAACCATTTTTAACGAGATTTTTAAGATAGGTGCCGATGCCGGACATTTTTAGCATTCGGGCGTCAACGGCGATTTTCGGGTGTTTTTTCGGGGGGAGAGTGGCATTCAAAGTCGCGTAAGCGTAGGAAACCATCGCAATAAGTAGCCAGATGTAGGGACGGAGGGGGTTCTGGTTCAGTTGGAACATGATGAGGGTGATGAGGAGGGCGAAGAGGAGACCTTTCAAAGGAGCGAGAGAATTGCTGGCGGTTTTATGCGCGGCGGAAAGGCGACGAGGAGAGGAATAGAGAGCGGCGAGATAGAAAAGAAGGGCGATAAAGCCGAAAATGCCGGTGGCGGCGAGAATTTCGGCGGTGATGTTCATACTGCCTGCTTCATCCTGCAGAGAGATTTTCGCGGGGTCGAGGTCGTGTTTTTTGGCAATTTCGACGAAAGTGCCGCCAAAACCGCGACCCAAAATCGGGGAGTCGAGGAAGACGGCGAGGGTGTCCTTCAGGGAGTCGATACGCTCGGCGGAGGAGTGCGAGGAGGTGCCGCCGATGCCAGTGCCGTCCATGATGCGAGAGAAAGATTCCTCGGCGGATTCGCCGCCAGAAGGTGTGAAGATACGTGCGTTAAGGTAAGGCAGACCGAAGGCGAGGGCGACGGTTATGACGAAACTCGCAAGCGGGAGGAGCGGTTTTTTCGTGCGGATGACAGAGACAACACCGAAGATGAGTTCAAAAATAGTCATCACGAGAAGACCCATCCGAGAAGAAGAGAGGGCGAGTGAGAGGACGATAGCGACAAGAATGAGATAGGGGTGGCGGGCGAAGGGGTATTTTTTGTGAATCAGGTAGCGAGTCAGCGCCCAGCCGATCAGCATGTAAGACGAGAAATAGGACGGCTCAAAACAGAGGCCGTTCACGCGGGGGAGGGTCGCGCTCCACCACTGAGTAATGTAGGGGAAGTTGGTGCCGGCAGCACCCAAGATGAATTCGAGGATGCCAAAAAGCGCCATGACGAGGAAGGAGAAGATATAGAGACGCAAAACTTCGTGGAAAAGGAGTTTTTCGCGCGGGAGGTTCACGAAGGCGAAGACGAGGGCAACGTTGAAAACTGCCCAGGCGTCGTAAGCTAAGTTCGTTTTCGGTAAAATTGTATTAAACGTAAAGAGTAATAATAGGATTATCCAGAAAATAAGATATCTTAGACCCAGAGGCTTTTCGACGCGACGTTTGATAATAATTTGAATTCCAATTATTAACATTAAAACAATTGACAGAAGTTGGGTCAGGCGGAAGGTGAAGCCGAAGAGTTCGAGAGTCAGGGCGACATCGAAGGAGGAAGTTAAGAAAATCGCAAAAATTAAGGCCAGAAGAATAGTGCGTTTCAGATTAAAACTTTTCATTAGGTAAATTTTGTTTAACGTATTTCATTATTTTAACACGAAACTCGGGCTCGTCAAAGGCTTTGGCGTGATTTCGGATGAATTTCGGGTCGAATTTTATTTTTTCGGACTTTTTTATGGCGTTCATCAGGGATTTCACGGTTTGGTGCGGGAAGAAAACGCCGGTTTTTCCGTCGATTACGGTGTCGAGGGCGCCGCCTTTGCCGAAGGCGATGACGGGGCGACCGGCGGACATGGCCTCGACGGGGACGATGCCGGCGTCCTCGAAGGCCGGGAAGATGAGGGCTTTCGCGTGCGCGAGATATTTTTCGATTTCTTTGTCACTCAGACGACCGAGGAAGGTGGTGTGGGAGGCGGCGAGCTTTTCGAGTTTTTCGCGCTCGGGGCCGTCGCCGATAACAATCAGATTTTTTTCGAGTTTTTCGCAGGCCTTAATCGCGAGATCGGCGCGCTTATATTCGACAAGGCGCGAAACGAAGAGATAGTAGTCGCCTGGCTCGTCGGAGGTCGGCTTAAAAACGTCGCAGCGAACAGGCGGATTCACGACAACTGAGTCGCGACCATAGCAACGCTTGATGCGAGACTTGATTTCGTTCGAGTTGGCGATGTAAAAATCGACATTTTTTGCGGTTTTTTTGTCCCAGTGGCGCATATAAATAAGGAAAAGACGAGCAAGAAAGCGTTTCACGGGATTCATGTCTTTCAAATATTCTTCACGGAAGTCCCAAGCGTAGCGCATTGGGGTGTTGCAATAGCAAATATGGGCGCCGTTTTTTGCCTTTACGGATTTTGCGCAACAGGTGGAAATTGAAATCACGAGATCATAATTTTCGAGCTCTTTGTTAAACTTTTTGAAGGCGAGAGGCATCAGGGGGAAGTATTTTTTGTGGTCCGTTACCGGTTTCTTTTTTTGAAGAAAGGAGGTTTTTACTTTCAGATTTTTAAACTCCGAGGGGAGATTTTCGGGAGTAAAAAAGGTGGTGAAGATTGGCGCATCGGGAAAAAGGCGGTGGAGATTCAGGACGACCTGTTCTGCGCCACCCATGTTGGTGAGCCAATCGTGAACTATTGCTACTTTCATGAGGATATTATAGCACGAGCGGGGAGGAATTTATAGGGGCTAGATTTTAGTATAGCCACCGCCACGAAGATTACTGTCGACATCGTTGGCGTTGGTAGGACCACGACGGATGTGGACCTGAACATTACTACCGTCGAAGAGGCTATAAGTGCCGTCGGCGTTGCGAACGACGCGGCGGATGTTACCAGCGCCGTCGCGATAAGTGCCGGCGAGAGTGTCGGATTGACGAGCGGCAGCAATATCGGCGGCAGCGGCGGCGTTTTCTTGCGCGATGGTGCCGCGACCGTTGGCGATATTGCGGTAGTTTTGCTCTTTCGTGTTGTCGACGTTTTCGAGAGCGAGGGCGCCGGCGGCGTTGCGCTCGAGGGCTTGGTTGCCAGCGGCGGTAAAGGTGCGACCAGCAGTAAAGTTGACATTTCTAGTGTTAGCCCCGGAAGTATAGGAGTGGGCGACGCCATTTTTGGCGTGCTCGACTTCGCTCAAAGTACTGCGGCCTTGGCCAGCGAGCTCCTCGGGCTTCGACATATTATGTTCGACAGCAAGAGAAATGTTCGAATAGTGTTCGCCAGTATGCGCGTCGACGAGATCGGCAGTGGCCCAGTCGGCGTAGTCTCTAATATTGCCACCACCATCGAAAACTTGATGATCTGTGTCATTGGTATGAATTTGGGAGGCATATTCATAGAGGGTGCCGGTGGCGGCCTTATAGGTTCCGGCGCTGGCACCAGTCATAATTTCGCGAGCAACTTCGCGATTCATGACCCCGCCGTTTGTTCTGATATAATCAGCAAATTGATTAGCGGTCGGCTTACTGCGACCGGCGTAGCGAGCAATCGCGACGGCCTGCTCATTATCGCCAGAATTAATTGCATCTTGATACATAGTAAAGAGAGTGTTGTTATCGGGATTATTGTTTTGTAATAACATTACCCGATCGCCAATGCGGCTTTCGCGTTCTTTATTTTGGACGCCGGCAGCCATAGCTTCGTAGGCGGCGGTACCGGCAACAAGAAGTTCAGGGTTGGCGTTTTGAGCTGCAATATCCTCGCGCGTAGCAGCATTAAAAGAAGCGGCGTGGCGATTCAGACGACGACGGTTATAGTCGCTAAGGGTGGCACCGTTCGCTTCGCGTTGGCGGAGACGGTTCACGATGCGCTCGTCGCGGTTCATCTGGCGCTGGCGCTGAGCTTCGCGGCCACGTTCGGAGTTTTGGACGGCGCGGGAGGCATTGTTCAAACCGCCGCGGGCGCGGTTGCCGAGGCCTTGGATTGTGGTGCCGATGTTGCCGACGGCGTTCAGAGAGGAGCGGAGGAGGCCGGGGAGAGCGACGAAGGGAGCCATCGGGGCGAGGGCGGCAATGATACTTTCCCAGACTTGAAGATGCCCGCCTTGGGACGAGATAATAATAGCCTGAATGATGCAACCGACGCCGTAGAGGCCGCTGGCGATTGGGAAGATAAGAAGCATGCCTTTAAAAATATCAAACCAGCGCTTAAAGATTTTTTCAGTACCGGGGAAAATGTTACAAGCGAAGGCGAGCGGAGAGAGCGCAACGAGAGCAACGACCAAAATTTCGCGAGCGGCGAGCATCACGAAGACTGCGAGGACAGCGATAAACATGGCAAGGACGGCAAAGATAATGAGAATTACCGCAATCCAACCAGTGGTGGACATAAGAACTGTAATAATGGTCGGAACAAGGCTTCCCATAGTAGCGCCACCAATAGCAAAACCCTGGATCCAATTCACTTCGCCGACACCGGCGGCACTGACGGTGAGATTGGAGACATTGCCTATTGCAGTCTTAGCGACCGAGTTTAAAAGCAAACTCAGGCTCTGGCCGATGACGTTCGAAAGGTCAACGGCGAGCTGACAGATGAGGAAGGAGAGATTGATTAAAAGCACCATCACGAGGAGCTTCGGGAGGGCTTTTTTCACGCCGTAGTTGTTAATTCCGTAACCGGTGACTTGGGAGAAGACGATAAAGAGGAGAAAAATCACGGCGAAGACATTGGCGAAGCCGACGAAATATTGCCAGACTTGATAAGTGCCGTCGTGACCATCACCGATTTTGAGAAGGTCGGCGTCGATCCTTAGATAGTCTTTGATTAGAGCATAGATGCCGTCTGAGCCTTCGGCGAGACCTTCCATGGTTGGACAAATCGCCCAGCTCACCGCGCCCGCGGCGTTTTCTTTGAGACAGACGGAGTCCTCAGAGGAAGACGTCGGTGTTACCGTAGGTATCTCTTGTCCGGCATCAATAAATTCGTCGAGAGCCATTAATAATCTTATAACTTCTCGCAACGCATCAATATAACTATCTTGTGTCGCTCCGAGCTTAGTGCCATTTTTCGATGCGTCCTGGGCAGTTACAACGGCAAATTTTCCCTCCCGACTAATCACTTTGCTCCCGCTTCCATTTAGTTTCATGTTATCCCATGCGCTATTCTGATTCAATGAGTCCATGCCCTCAAGGAGACACCATTGCCCATTATTAATGGCCATATAGTTTCCATTAGTTCTCGCGGCCTGGAATTCGCTTGAACCCTGAGCGTAACATGTAGAAGAGAATTTAAGGTCGCTATTATGTATGACGCCGTTAATATAGGTCATATATAAAGTTTTTTGCTCGTCTGGGGTCAAATAAAACTGGGATATGTTCTCGGCGACATTTTTGCCGGTAATGGATTTTACCATATTCCAAAAACTACCAGCTGGGGGATCGGAGAACTTATACTTGCCGCTACCTTCAGACGATTCCTCGACATAAGTCATCGCCGTAAGTGTAGGAGCATTATTATCATAATTAATAGTGGTCTCATAGGTACCGCCACAATCCATACTAATTATGCCGCCGCTAATTTCTCTAGAAAAATGCGTTTTGTCGTTGCATATATATAGCCATCCGCCCGTGCCCTGTGCGTCTAATACACTATTACTACTATCTACCAGCGCAAATCTATTATGCATATCAAAAGTAGCCCAGTTATTACCGATATGAGCCCATCCGACTCTGTATCCTCCAGCCGTACATATAGCAAAGGGGTCTGCCGAGCCCCATGGTCCGGATGTAGTATTGCATAAATTTTCGCCTTCAGCGGCAGGAGTAATAGTAGCGGAATGATTCTCGTATGTTATAGTATATTCTGTGGTCTGACCTCCGGCGGGAGTAAGCTGAAATTTAAGCACGTATTTTTTATTATTGCCACCGGCTTGTTCAATTAGGCCAAGATTTTGCATGCCCTCTTCGCCTATTGCATTTGGTTTCCAGCGACTTTTGTTGAACTCTTCCAAAAGACCCGTGGAATAATCGTTTCCTCGGCTATTATTATCGTCATTCCCGTGAAAACCGCTCATAACATATTCGCAGTGTTCCCTGGATGAATGTAGTGAATTTTCGAATCCAGTGGGTAGGTAAATTATGTCATTGTCGTTAAAAAAGGTGTTGCTGCCAAATCTGGTGCTACCGGCGGTGAATTCGTTGCCGATCTTAGCGTGATTAGTATAACATTCATACGCGCCAAGAAATAACGATTTTTTGTAAATCGCATTGGTTGACCCGCCTTGTATTTGGTCAATTATCGTATCGGAAGGAACGCAACGACCATCGGCGCCAACGGTGCGGCCGGAGCCGCAGTCACAAGTGCCATCGCGCCAGGTACCGCCGGAAGCATAGCAGTCGCCTTCGCCGGCAGCGAAGACAGAGCGGTTGTTCATGACAAAAACGGAGACAGAAAGAAAAACAGCAAAGAGACTCAACAAAAATTTCGTTTTGAAAGAAAAGCCGTGTTTCTTTTTGACCATCATGAAATGATTATAACATGAGCAGAATGAAATGTGGAGAGGAAATTAAAAATCGTTGGCTGTGGAAAAGTATTCCCTGGTCTTTTGACCAGGGCGGTGCGGGTATTCCCGAATATATCTATTATACTCCAAATGCAGGGAAAAGTCGAGCTACTTTCCAAAAAGGTCGGAATGGGAGCCGGTGCGGGCGAGCACGAGAACGAGGTGATTTTCCTCGAGATAATAGACCAACAGCCAGTCCGGTTCGATGTGACACTCGAAATAATCGCTATACTCACCAGCGAGCTTATGCTCGCGAAATTTCAGAGGTAATTTTTCGCCCTTGGCGAGTGTAAAAATTACATCGAGTATTTTCTTCTCTTTCTTTCCGCGGAGGAGAGCCTTTTTATAGTCCTTTATGAATTGCTTTGTAGGTCTAATTTCGTATTTTAGGTCTGATGCGTCGAAAAAATTAGGCTTTTTTAACTTCGTCATGGAGGGCACTCACAAAATCTTTCATATTAGTATAGCCCACCGCGTTTTTGTCTTTCGAAATTTCTTTGGCTTCTTTAAGTGCCTCGACCGTCTCAGCGTTCGGAACATAACGAGCTTCTTCCCGAGTGAAGCGGAAAGGCAAGGATTTTTCGCGGACACAATCTTTTAAAAACATATTGATGGCCGTGGAGGTGTCGAGCCCCCAATCCTCAAAAAGTTTCTGGCTTTTTGCCTTGAGCTTTGGGGTGGTGCGAACGTTGATATTCGCGGTCATGGCTTCACGCATAATAATTCCTTTCTAAATCCATTATAGCACGTGCGCAAAACAATGTCAACACATTGTGCGCACAGATTCGTTCTTTTTAGGCTTTTTTCAGGTAGCGGTGGAGGGCGAGGTGGGCGGAGAGGGAGCCGATGAGCATCCCGAGGGCGACCATGGCGAGATAGAAGAGGATAAGGTAGGAGGATTCGAGGTATTTTTCGATGGTTCCAGTGTTAATCCCGTAGCCGTTCAGGGCGGGGGAGGCGAAGTGGAAGGCGAAGTAGCAGAGAGTGGCGGAAATCAGGCCAGCAATGATGCCGTAAATTCGGGCTTCGACGATGAAGGGGCCGCGGATGAAGCCGGTCGAGGCGCCGATGAGTTTTTCCATATAGATTTCTTCGCGACGGGAGAAAATCGCCATGCGAATCGTATTAAAGATAATCAAAATCGAGACGGTGAGGAAAATGGCGGAGAGGACGAGGCCACCGTTTTTCGCGATGTTGGCCCAGGAGGTTATCGTCGCGATTTCGCTGGCGTTCACGTCGTAGGTCGGTTCCTTTTTTTCGTCGAGGTTGGTCACGAAGAGAGGGTCGGATTCGACGATAGACTTAATTGAGGTCAGATCTTCGACGTTATAAACTTTGAGGCGCATGGTCGATTGCATGGTTTTTAGCATTATTTCTTTCATTTCCTCGTCTTCCAAAGTCTCCATCAGGGCGGCGTTGTCCTTATTCTCCTCGAGGAAGGCGGCGAATTCTTGTTCGGAGTTCGCGACGACGACGGATTTCACATTCTTATCTTCAGAGATAATTTCGGTGAGCTGGCCGAGAGTGGCATCTTTTGTTCCCGGTTTTAAGAAAATTGTGATGTCGATTTTTTCGCGCATCGAGTCGGCAGTCTCGGAGAGGACGATGGTCGCGGCGGCGGTCAGAAAGAGGAGGATGAGAGTAATCGTCATCACGGCAGTGGCGGCGGCGGAGAGCCAGAAGTTGCGGGCGAAGTTCGCGGTGCCGTATTTCAAAACGCGAGCGGAATCGCGGAGGACATGGCTGCCCTCGGACTGGGCCATGCGACGGATGTTTCTTTTCGAGGTTTGGCGGTTTTCGTTATTTGCCATTCTTCATCTCCTTTTTCTTCGCGGGGGCGTGGCGACGGTTGAAGAAGGCGGCGGCGGGCTTTACTGGAGTTTCTTCGGCGACTTTCAGCGGGCGCGGAGCGCGACGCGGAATCATGCCGTCGGTGGTATTTTTTACGTCGTGTTTCGGGACTTTTGTCACGCGGGCGCGGTCGCGGATGGCGAAGGGGTTCGGGCGAGCGGGGTTATAGGACTTTATCGGTTCTTTGTCGAGGTCGGCTTTTTCGCCAGTTTTCTTCCCCGTCTTGCTCGAGAAGTTAATGCCGACGGGCTGGATTTTCGGCTCGGTGCCGAGGCGATAGACACCGTTTTCTTTTTGATCCGAGACGACGCGGCCGTCTTTAATCGTGATGACGCGTTTTTGCAACAGGTTCACGATGTTTTCGTCGTGGGTCGTGACGAGGACGGTGGTGCCGAAATCGTTGATGCGTTTCAAGAGGTCGACGATCTCGCGGCGGGTCAGCTTATCCAAATTTCCGGTCGGCTCGTCGGCAATCAGGATTTTCGGCTGGCGGGCGACGGAGCGGGCAATTGAGACGCGCTGCTGTTGGCCACCGGAGAGTTGGTCAGGGTATTTGTTGGCTTGTTCTAAGAGTCCCACGAGGTCGAGGACTTTCGGGACGGTGCGGCGAATTTCGCGGCCGCTCATCCCGGCGATCTCTAAGGCGAAGGAGACGTTTTCGAAAACGGTGCGACGGGGGAGAAGTTTGAAATCCTGAAACACGACGCCGAGGCGACGGCGGTAGTGGGGGATGTTGCGCTTTTTGACGTAGTCGAGGTCGATGCCGCCGATGATGATTTTGCCGGAGCTTTGGCGCTCTTCTTTCGTAATCAGTTTCATTAAGGTCGATTTTCCGGCACCGGACTTCCCGACCAAGAAAACGAACTCGTTCGGTGCGATGTGGAGAGAGACATCGAAAAGAGCGGGGTGCTGGTCGCCCGGATAGAATTTCGAAACGGAGTCGAAAAGAATCATAAGCAAATTATAGCACAAATATAAAAATGTGGGAAATTATTCCAAAATGGCCTTTATACGGCGGACGCCGGCGGAGGAGGATTCTTCTTTTGCGATTTTGAAGTGGCCGAGGACGCCAGTGTGTTCGACGTGGGGGCCACCGCAAACTTCGCGAGAGACTGGGGCGTCGAAGTCGCCGATGGTGTAAACTTTCAGTTTTTCGGGGTATTTGTCCCAGAATTGACCGTGGGCTTTCAGAACATCTTTTGCGTAAGATTTATCATATTCGGAAAAGACGACGGGGAGGTCTTTTTCTATCCATTCATTCACTCTACTTTCAACTTTTTTCAGAGTTTCGGGGTCGAGTTTCTTATCGAAATTAAAATCGAGGCGGAGGCGGTCGGCGGTGATGTTGCTACCCTTTTGAACAATATTTTTATCAACGAGAGATTGGAGGGCGGCGAGGAGGAGATGGGTCGCGGTGTGGTATTTCGTGGTCATTTCGCCGTGGTCTTCGAGGCCGCCTTTGAACATGCCTTTACTCGCGGTTTTACTGCGTTCGCGCTGTTCAGCGAGAGCATCGTCAAATTCTTTACGGTAGTTTTCGGAGAGAGTGATGCCCTCTTTGAAGGCTTCTTCGGTCGAGATTTCGAGGGGGAAGCCGAAGGTGTCCTGGAGCTTGAAGAGGTCTTTTCCATTCAGAACATTATTCTGGCGTTTTGTCAAGTTTTTCATTTCTCTTAGGCCTTTATTCAAAGTCTTTCGGAAGGCATCTTCTTCTTTTTCGAGGACGGAGACGGCGGAGTCGCGGGCGACGAGCATCGAGTCGGGGAGAGTGCGGTAGTTTTCGGCGACGAGAGGGATGAGCTCTTTTAAGAAATTCTGAGAAATGCCGAGATCGAGGGCTTTCAAAATCGCGCGGCGAACGAGGCGACGCATGGCGTAACCTTGGGCCTTGTTGCTCGGGGTGAGACCTTCGGCCGCGAGGAGGTAAGCGCCGCGGAGGTGGTCCGAGATAATTCGCATCTCGTCGGTGTTGTTTTCGTATTTTTGGCCGGAGAGAGATTCGATTTTTTCGATCAGGGGGTAAATGGAGGAGATTTTAAAAACGTCGAAGGAGTCAATCGAGGCGGCGGTGATGCGCTCGAGGCCAGCGCCGAAATCGACGTTCTTTTTCTCGAGTTCTTTAAAACTCCCGTCCTTTTCGCGGCGATATTGCATGAAAACTTGGTTGCCGATTTCCATGAAGCGGGCGCCGTCCGAGGCCGGGTGACTTTTTCCGTATTTTTCGACATCTTGTTTATCTTCGCCGAAATCATAGAAAACTTCGGAATCGGGACCACAGGGGTCGCCAATTGGGGTCGAGTCGAGACCGCCGCCGCGGGACCACCAGTTTTCGTGGTCGTCGTAGAAGAAAATGCGCTCGCCGGGTTGCACGCCGCGCCGATTACCATTTTCGGCCGAGCCGATTTCGGCGATTTTCGCGTCGATGCCGACACTCTTAAAGACGTCTTGCCAGATTTTCGCACTTTCGTCGTCGCGAGGGATGCCGTATTTTTCGCTACCGATGAAACAGGTAACGTAGATTTTTTCGGGGTCGAGGTGGACGACCTTCGTCAAAAATTCAAAGAAGTTCTCGATTTGTTCGCGTTTAAAATAGTCGCCGAGGGACCAGTTCCCAAGCATTTCGAAAACGGTGGTATGACGCGGGTCGCCGACGTCTTCGATGTCTTGGAGACGGAGGGAGGGCTGGGAGTCGGTCAGGCGAGTGCCAGCGGGGTGCGTTTTTCCGAGGAGGTAGGGCAAGAGCGGTTGCATACCGGAGCCGGTAAAAAGAGTGGTCGGGTCGTTCTCGAGGACGAGAGGGGCGGGAGCGATTCTCGTGTGGCCCTTTTCTTCCTCGAAACGCAAAAATTTTTCGCGAATATCGTTGGAGTTCATGGGAGTAATTATAATCTATTCGACGATTTTAGTAAAGGCGTCGGGGACACGCGAGGTGAAGATTTTGCGTTCGCGACCATTCGCGGTCGGAATCGTGATTTCGAGCGAGTAGGCGTGGAGATAGAGACGACCTTTCTCGTCTTCTCCGTACACGTCGTCGCCCAAAATCGGCGTGCCGAGGTATTTCAGGTGAACGCGGAGTTGGTGGGTGCGGCCGGTCAAGGGGTGGAGCTCTAAGAGGGAGTATTTTCCGTTCGATTTTATTGTATGGTATTCGGTTTCGGAGGGCTTGCCGTTCGGGGAGACGAGGAAAGTGGTCGGGCGTTTCAAGTTGCGCGCGAGGGGCAGGTCGATTCTCGCGTCGTGCAATTTCGGGGTGCCGGAGACGACGGCGAAATAAATTTTCTTCGTCTTGCGGTTCTGGAACTGGGAGCGCAAATATTTTTGGGTTTTTTCGTCTTTAGCTAGAATAATCACGCCGGAGGTGGCGCGGTCGAGACGATGGACGATGAAGCCGAAGTCCTCGAGGGTCGGCTCAGGGCAGTAGTCGCCTTTCGCGACGGAAAGCAGGCCGGCGGGCTTTTCCACGACCAAAACAAATTCATTTTCGAAAATCACTTTTAGTTTCGGTTTTTTCTGCTTTGGAGCGGGAAGGTTTAGATTTAATTTAGTATCTTTGGGAACCAATGTGGAAGGACGAG
Source organism: Candidatus Saccharimonadota bacterium (assembly GCA_017405265.1). Lineage (GTDB taxonomy): Bacteria > Patescibacteriota > Saccharimonadia > Saccharimonadales > Saccharimonadaceae > Nanosyncoccus. The sequence goes on along the minus strand of JAFRAS010000007.1, from coordinate 25,459 downwards.
AATAAGGCTTCATAAAGCCAGATTTAATAAAGTTTTGCAGGGTGGCGCGGGAGTAGGAGGGGAATTGTTCGGAGGCGAGGAGGTCGAGGCGAATGAGGTCGGGGGCGTTTTCGGGTTTTTCAACGGAAAGATCGCCGTTGATGGCGCGGGAGAGGGCGAGTTTCGAAAACTTTTTGCCAGTGCGAATCATCGGAGACCTATGGCTTTTTGGACCTCGAGGAGTTTCGAGTTCGCGACGGAGTTAGCGTAGGCTTCGCCTTGTTCCAAGAGGTCGTCGATTAGAGAATCGGGGATACTCTCAAGTTTTGACTGGAAATCGGAAAGGAAGGCCGAGAGGTGCGAGGCTACGGATTTTTTCAAATCGCCGTAGTGGGTCTCGCCGGCCCATGTGCCTATTATATCATGGAGTGGTAAATTTGTCAAGAGGGAGTCGATGACGAGGAGGTTCGAGATGCCGGGTTGGTTGAAGAAGTCGAAGTTGATGCGGGAGAGGGAGTCGGTGGTCGCGGAGAGGATTTTTTTCTCGGCACGCTCAGGAGAGTCGGACATTAAAATCTTCGAGTTGTCGGCGAGGGCGGATTTGCTCATCTTTTTCTCGGGGTGGATGAGGTCGCGGATGCGGACGGCGGTGTCCTCACCCATGAAGGCGACCTGGTCTTTCCCGGTGGCGGGGAGAGTGAAAACTTCGCCGTATTTATTATTGAAGCGGAGGGCGAGGTTGCGGGCGAGTTCCAAGTGTTGGAACTGGTCTTCGCCGACGGGGACAAAAGTCGCGGAATAGAGGAGAATGTCGGCGGCCATTAAGACGGGGTAGTTAAAGATGCCGACGTTCACGGAGGGCTGGTTATTTCCCTTCTCTTTATATTGAGTCATGCGGGAGAGTTCGCCGACAGAGGCGACGCAGTCCAAAATCCAGCAGAGTTCGGAGTGGGCGGGGACGCGAGACTGGCGATAAAAATGGAGATTTTCGCTCGGGGTCAGGCCCGCGGCGAGGAAATATTTCAGGGATTTTTTGGTATTTTCTGCAATATTTCCCTCGACGTCGCTGATGATCGTGTGGAGGTCGGGGACGAAAATATTGATGTTATAATCTTTCGCGTGGGCGTTCGCGAGGCGAACCATCGGGAGGAGGGCGCCGAGGAAGTTGCCCAGAGTCATTTCGCCGTTGACGCGGATGCCGGTTAAAATTGTTTTCATGGTACCATTATATCACATATGCTATAATGGAGATAGAAAGGAATAATTATGCTAAAAATGATCAAAAATTTCTTGAATATCTCGATGGCGACGTCACTGGCGTTCGTGGTGCTCGGGTTGTGTTTTGTGATTGCGCCGGGGGCGTCGTTTGATGTGGTCTCGAGGATTATTGCGGTAGTGTTTATTGCGTTCGGGGTGTTCGGGTTGTTTTCGGCGTTTTCGTCGAGTATGCTGACATTCTCGCTGTCGGTGAGTGTCGCGGTGCTTGCGGTGATTGGCGGGATAGCGATTTTTGCGAACCCGGGGATTGTGAAAACGATGGTGCCGGTGGCGCTCGGGATTTATTTTATTGTTTCGGGGCTGATCAAGGTGCGCTATTCGTATGCGCTCAAAAACACCTCGGAGCAGTGGAAAATGCCATTTGTCGCGGCGGTGCTGTCGGTGGTGTGTGGGATTATTATGCTGTCGGCGCCGTTCGCGTTCGCGGACGCGATGGTGGTGGTGATTGGGGTGGTGATGATTGTTTACGCGCTGTCGGATTTCGCGAACGCGATGTTGCTCAGGCGCGACGTGGACACGCTGTCGAATTTCTTTGAGGAGCAGAAAAAGTGGGCGAAGGGGATGCGGAAAAAGCCGGGCGCGAAGAAGGACGTGAAGAAAATTCAAGAGGCGGAAGTAGTCGAAAAAGATGAAAAGGGCAAAAAAGAGAAATAAGGCGTATCCGTTTTATCCGCAGGAGGAGTTGGCGGATTTTCGCGAACTCCTCGCGCGGGGGCGGGGGATTCCGGTAGCGTTTTTGTGCCGCAAAGAGGGGAAAATGGTGGGAAGGTCCGGGGAGGAGTTTTATCAGGATGTCTCGCGGTTCGCGGAGGAGTTTTCGCGAAAATACCCTCGGGGCGAAGAGAAAATCGCGATTATTGGGGAGAATTGTTATGAATATTTGGCGCTGTTTTTTGCGATTATTGTTTCGGGGAATGTGGCGGTGCCGATTGATAAGGATTTTGAGCTCGCGAAGATTCTCGAGCTCTTAAGGCGCGTCGGGGCGCGCGAGGTGTTTTTCTCGGAGAAATATTTGAAAGAGTTTCGGGGAAAAAGCGGGGTGCCAGAGACGGCGTTTTTAGAGCTCGGACTTTGGGACGAAAAAGCCCAAAAACGCGTCGGCGGGAATTCGAAAAAACAGGGGTCAGATTCGATTGGAGCGCCCTTAACGTCTCCGAAAAAACTATCCGCGATTTTCTTCACGTCGGGGACGACGGGGGAGCCGAAAGGGGTGATGCTTTCGCAGGAAAATATGCTCGCGGATATTTGTTATGCGACGCGGAATTTTGAGCTCCGTGAGGGGCCAGCGCAAGCGTTTTTGCCCTTTCATCACGGGTTCGGGCTCATTACGGCGGGGCTGATGCCGTTTTATTATCAGAAAACGACGATTATCACGTCGAGCCTCAAGGACATTCAGAAAGATATGAAAGAGGGGAAGCCGGAGCTCACGTTCGCGGTGCCGGCGGTGGTCGAGACGCTGTATCGGCAGATTTGGCGAGGGGCGAGAAAACAGGGGCGAGAGGGGATGCTCAGGTTCGGGGTTTCTGCGCAGGAATTTTTGAATAAAATCGGAGTAGATGCGTCGGAGCGGATTTTCCGGGCGGTTCGGAGCGAGTTCGGGGGAAATCTCAAGTTCGTGATTTCGGGCGGAGCGCCGCTCGACCCGAAATATGTGAAGTGGTTTCGGAAAATTGGGGTGGAGATTTTGAACGGATACGGAATTACGGAGGGTGGGCCGGTGCTCGCGGTGAACCGGAATGAATACGGGAGGGACGGGTCGGTGGGGCTCGCGGTCAAAGGATGCGAGGTTCGGGCGATTGAGGGCGAGATTTGTGCCAGGGGGAAGAATATTATGCTCGGGTATTATAAAAATCCCAAGGCGACGAACGAAGTAATCCGGGACGGGTGGCTTCACACGGGGGACCTCGGAAGAGTGGACCGTGACGGGTTTATTTGGATTACGGGGAGAGCGAAGAATTTGATTATTCTCTCGAACGGGGAGAACGTATCGCCAGAGGAGATCGAAATGAAACTCGCGAGAATCGAGGGAGTGAGCGAAGTAATCGTGTTTCAGGAGGGGGAGCAGATTGTCGCGGGGATATACCCAGAGGAGGCGTTTATGGACGATTTTGAGCATTTTAATCGGGCGATTTTGGAGTATAATAGAGGGGTAGCAAAAAGTCAACAAGTCGCGATGGCTCGCCTTACGCGCGAGGAATTGCCGAAAAATTCGGCGCGGAAGGTGGTCAGAAGCGAAGCAATAAAGGAGTTTTATGAAAGAAGATGAATTAGAGAAAAAAGTAGTCAAAATTATTTCGGAGACGGCGGAGGTGCCGGAGAAGAAAATCAAACTCGATTCGAATATCATGAACGACCTCGAGCTCGAGTCGCTCGACGTGGTCGATCTCGTCACGGCGTTCGAGGAGGCGTTCGGGGTCGAGATTGAGGACAACGACGTGAAAAAGTTCCAGACGGTCGGGGATATTGTCGATTATCTTAAAAAATGAGGATATTTTATTCGTTTTCTCGGAGCGCAGAGGAGATTGTCGCGCGGATTTTTCGGGGGCGATTTTCGCTTTCGCATAAGAAAAACGGGGCGCCGGTGCTGATTAGGAGAGGGGAGTCGGTATTAGGTCAGAGAGGAGTGCCTTTTATTAGTATTAGCCATTCTGCGGGGCTTACGGTAGTGGCGGTGGCGCGCGAAAAAATTGGGGTGGATGTGGAGAAAATACAGATGAGAAAGCGGGTCATGCGGAAATATTGCCCGGAGACCCGAGACGCGCTCCAGTTCACGCGGTGGTGGACCGAAAGGGAGGCGTATGGGAAGTGGACGGAGGAGGGAGTACTTCCTTATCTTCGCGAGAAGATACCTCGGAGCGGGTTTTCACACACCAAAGTCGGGGATTTTGATATTTGTGTTTATTGTCAGAATTCAGGTTCGTAGGACAGAGAATATTCGTCGGGCGGGAGGTCGGATTTGTTGGTTTCGCGGACGAATTTTTGGAAGAAGTCGCCGCGTTCTTCGAAATTTTTGAATTCGTTATAAGAGGCGGCGGCGGGGGAGAGGATGACGGCGGAGCCGCGGCCGGCGGAGGCGACGGCGATGCGGAGGGCGACGGGGAGGTTGTCGGCGTGAGCGTAGATGTTGCCGGTTTTTTCGTACATTTCCTCAAAGATGCGCCGCCCGGCGTCGGAGAAGAAAATCGGCTCGACTTCGGAGTGATTCAAGAGGTAATCTTCGAGAGGCTCGTAATCGATGCCGCGGTCGAGACCGCCGACCAAAAGGTACTTCAAGTTGCGGGATTCGACGGCTTCGCAGGCGGCGATGGCAGTTTCGGGGGTGGTGGAGATGGAGTCGTCGTAATAATCGACGCCGTCTTTTTTCAAAACGTGCTCGAGGCGGTGGGGGAGGGGTTTGAAGGATTTGAAGGCGTCTAGGCATTCTTTCATGGGAATGCCGAGGACGGAAACGACGGCATCAACGAGGCCGAGGTCGGCGCGGTAGTGGTCGCCGGTCAGCTTCGTGTATTTCATGATTTCTTTCGGGGGAGTGGGGACCAGGAGGTAGTTAACGTTCGGGCCGAGCTCGTTTCGGTTAACATCTTCGGTGATGAAAAAGCCGCTGTCTTCGGTTTGATATTTATAGATGTGGCTTTTTACTTCGTGATATTTTTCGACGGTTTTGTAGCGGTCGAGGTGGTCGGAATAGAGGTTGGTTAATACGGCGATATTCGGGGAGGCGTCGAGATATTCGAGTTGGTGACAGGAGAGTTCGAGGACGATGATGGTGTCGGAGTCGATTTTATCGACGAGGTCGAAAACAGGGACGCCGATGTTGCCGCCCAGGACGACGTCTTTCCCCGTTTCTTTTAAGACGTGATACATCAGGGAGGCGGTGGTGGATTTTCCTTTCGTGCCGGTGATGCCGATGACGCGCTTGCGGTAAAATTCGAGGAAAAGGTTGGTTTCGGAGTTGGTCCAGAAATCGGAGGCGACGCCGGGGGATTTTAAGTAGAGGTCGTAGTGATTTTTTAAAGCGGTTTTAATGTCGCAGGTTTTGTAAGCCTTTTTGTCGAAATCTTTCGGGAAATTGTCGTCGGCGACGGTCAGGGATTTATAATTTTTCAAAGATTCGAGCATTTTTAAAGTGGATTTTCCCTCGCGACCGAGACCCAGGACACAGACGGATTTGCCTGAGATATTGTATTTTAAGTAGGCGCGAAAGAGGGTGGGGTAGGCGGAGTTCATCAGTTTTTCGTATTCAAAGGGGAGGTTGTGCTCGGGGGCGAAAGAGGAGAGGTGGAGGGCGAAGTAGGGGATTTTTCTTTCGTCGTCACCCTCGCCGGTGTGGGTTTTTTCGAAATATTCGAGGAGGGGCGGGAGGGATTTATATTCGTGTTTTTTTAAGGCGGCGTAGGCGGCGAGGTAGGACTCGGCGACGGTGCCGACACATTCGAAGGGCTTTTCGGGGGCGTCACCGATGAGTTGTTTGAAAATGGGCAGAAGCGAGGCGTCGGCGAAGAGGTCGGCACCGAAGATGCGTTTTCTTTCCTCGAGAGTGGTGAAGGGGGCCAAGATGAGGTTCGTAAAGAGGCATTTCGGGCAATTTTTGCACCAGACCCAGGGGGATTCTTTCGAGCCGAGGTTGCAGGAGCGGAAAGCGTCAAAATATTCCTTGTGCTCGGCGAAGAGGGCGGCGATGGCGGTGTCTTCGAGGGGGCGAAGGAGTGAGAAATAGTTCACGGTCGCGCCGGTGGCGGAGCCGATGTACGCGCGGAAATCTTTTTCGAATTCGAGGGATTTGGAATATTGGTGGTTGACGCTTTGGCCGGCGATTTCGGCGGTTTTTTCGTTGGCGGAGGACTCGTTCGAGAGAGCGATGTCTTCGATGCCGTTAAGGTAAGCAGCGAGGGAGCTCGCGAAGGCGACGAGGAGAGAGAAGGGAGTGTGGCCGTTTAAGAAGCCTCGGTCGTTCAGCTCGAGGAGCTTCGGGTCGATTTTGCGCTCGGCGGCAAGGAGGTTTTTCTCGAGGCCGGCGATACTCAGGACGTTTTCGTGGACGTCTTTCGGGTTAATAACAAAGGGGTGGATGGATTTTTTGGTGGTTTTTAGGAGCTCCAGAGAAACGACAGAATCTTTTCCTCCGCCGACGGGGACGAGGACGGAATCTTGGTTGCGGCTCGGGGACGGGCGGTGAGAGCTGTCGGAGTCGGCGATAAAATTGATGGGCTTTGTCTTATTTATTAGTCCGTTTCGGTAGAAAAATTCGGCGAGACCGTTTTTGAATTGTTTAGACCACCAAGAAATGTCGGCGACGGGGCCGGCTTCGACGTGAAAATTCGGGGAGCAGGTCGCTTTCCAGTAGGACATCGACTCGGCGAGACCGAGGTTCAGGACGAGGCGGTTTAAGACTTTTTCGTCAATTTCGGTGTTTTTGCTACGCGGAAAGCGCCAAGAGGGGCGAAATTCGGCGAGATTGTCGATTTTAAAACAAAAAGAGAGGTCGAGATGGTCGGTTTTTAGGTCGTAAGAATAAGATTCGAAGGTGAAATCGGGGTATTTTTTGATAAATTCGTGGTAGGAGTCTAATCTATTCATAAAAATATTATATCACGCGGGATTGAATGGAAAATGAAACGGCGCGGTTTACCCACGCCATCTCTGTTTCTTTTCCACATAATTTGAGCATCTCTCAACGTCAGTTCATGCTCAAATTGTAACTCTATTTTAGCACGAGCAAAATAATTGTCAATATTGACTTTTTCGGGAATTGTGGCGGGGATTGGGGTTGACAAAAGCAAAAAATATTCCCGAAGTGTTCGGGAATACAGGGGTAAGCGCCGGAAATTATTCGTCTTCGTCGGGGTAAAGTGAGTAGCGTTCGCGGTGGTGTTTTTTGGCAGGCTTCAGAGAAATGGTAGGCAAAGCGCTTTCTGGCGTTCGGGTCCTGCCTCCGTCTCCCGAAAAAGATATCGATGCTCGGGTCCTGCCTCCGTCTCCTTCCCAAAATCGTGTCCTCACTTCGTTGCGGGCCGATTTTGGGAGCCTTTCCGACGGAGTCACCCGAGCATCTATTGCATTGCGAGGCGATTTTTGGGACCCCTCCGGCGACACCACCCGGGCATCATGAGAATCTTCAGGAGGCAGGACCCGAACGTCGCGAACGGTTGTATATAATTCGCGGAGGAGTTCGGTGATTCCCTGGTGGGCGGGGGAGGAGATAGTGAAAATGCGGGCGTTTCGCGCATGCTTTTTGATGGATTTAATCTGGAGGGCAAGAATATCCTCGGAGAGGCCTTCGCATTTCGTCAGGGCGATAATTTCGGGCTTTTTGGCGAGGTCGCCGTATTTTTTCAGCTCGGTTCTAATCGTTTTGTAGGCCTGGCCGGCGTCGTCGTTATAAACGTCGATGAGGTGGAGAATGACAGCGGTACGGGAAACGTGGCGGAGAAAATCGTGGCCGAGGCCCTTTCCCTCGCTCGCGCCTTCGATGAGGCCGGGGATGTCGGCGATTAAGAGCTCGTGGTCGTCAACTTTTGCGACACCGAGCATCGGGACGAGAGTGGTGAAGGGGTAATTCGCGATTTTCGGGCGGGCGGAAGAGACAACGGAGAGAAAAGTGGATTTTCCGGCGTTCGGGAGGCCGACAAGACCAACGTCGGCGATGAGTTTCAATTCGAGAGTCGCTTCGAATTCTTCGCCCGGTTCGCCGAGTTCGGCAATTGTCGGGGTCTGGCGGGTTGAGGACTTGAAATGGGCGTTGCCGTAGCCACCGGAGCCGCCCTTCGCGATCACGGCAGTTTCGCCGTTTTTCACGAGGTCGGCGATGAGTTTCCCGTCTCTCAAAACGCTGGTACCGAGGGGGACTTTCACGATCAGGTCGGCGCCGGAGCGACCAGAAGAGCGAGTGCCGGAGCCGGGGCGACCGTCTTCGGCGATGAGTTTCGGATTGTAGCGGAAATCTTCCAGAGTGTCAGCATTGTTGTCAGCCTTGAAAATTACCGAGCCACCACGGCCACCGTCGCCACCGTCCGGGCCGCCTTTCGGGATATAGATTTCACGGCGAAAAGAGATGGCACCGTTGCCACCTTTGCCTGCTTTTACATACACTTTCGCCTGATCGATAAACATAATACTCTATTATAGCACAAACCTGCCAAAAAGTCAAGATGTATCAGGGGTCGGTTCCCTGTTTTTGGTGGATGAAGGACCAGGCGGACCAGGTGCTCTGCTCGAAGTGGCGAGAGCAGACGATGTTCCAACCACAGCCGGCGACATAAACGTTCATTTCGGAGGTGTCGATGGAGCCGTCGGCGTTCACAGAGGTGACGATACCGACGTGGCCGTACCAGCCGCCTTCGTCGACGAAGACGGCGCCGTAGCTCGGGTTTTTATCGACGACGTAAGAGCCGCGAGTGTTGTCGTCCCAGTAGCGGGCGTTGCCAAGGTTCGAGGGGATGGCGTATTGGGGACCCATGTTGTCGTTGCGCCATTGCCAGGACCAGAAGGTGCATTGGCCACGGGGGTAAGGGTTACCAGAGGAGTAGGAGACGTAGTAGTTGTATCTCGGGGTCGGGGCGGGCGGGACGTATTCGGGGCGCTCGGTTTCGGGGAGGACGCCGGAGGCGATGATGATTCTTTGGCCTTTTTCGAGAGTTTGGTCGGTTTCGAGGTCGTTATAGGTGACAATAGAGGAGGCGTCGGAGCCGTATTTGCTCGCCAGAGAGTCAACAGTGTCGCCGTCTTTCACGGTGTAAACGATGCCGGCGACGGAGGGGAGGTAGAGAGTTTGGCCGACGCTGACATTCGAGTTTTTCATGTTGTTCGACCAGCGGACTTGGTCGGAGGTGAGTCCGGCGACGCCGGAGTTCGCGATAATCGAGTCCAGAGTTTCGCCCTCGGCGACGACGTGGGGGACGACACCGCGAGAATAGGAAGAGGTGTCAGTGATGGTCGGTTTTTCGATTTTCGAGGGGGAACTCGAGGTCTGGTTAATGTTGTATTGGGAAATGGCGGAATAATAATCGGTGTTGATGGTCGGGGCGGAGTCGAGGCGGGCGGACTCGGCGACGGTCGCGGCGAGGTAAAGTTCGGAGATTTCGTCAACGGAAACGTCCTCATAAGAGCTCTTTTTCAGGTTCAAAACAGAGGTGGCGTTGCGTTTTTCAAGGGAGCCGAAGAAGATTAGCAAAAAGACGACTGCAGAGACGGCAAGATAGGTGAAAATTTGCAGAAAAAGGTGTTTTGTCAGACGTTTTTTCGCCATCATAACTTATCTATTATATCACAAGGCAGCGGCACAAGCAACTTGGCAGTGGTCGCGGATGTTCGCTTCATGTTCGGCTTCGGTGTGGGCGTAATACATGGCGCCATCGTCGCCGGTCAGGAAATAGAGATAATCAGTGTCGGCCGGGGAGGCGACAGCGAGGAGAGCGGAAAGGCCGGGGCTCGAGATGGGGCCACAAGGCAGACCGGTGTTTCTTCGGGTGTTATAACAGGAGTCGATAGCGAGAGCGTCGGCGTTGTTGTTGTAAACTTCGCGGTTCGGGTCGACGAGGTCGAGGGCGTATTTTACGGTGACGTCGGAGCCCAGAGGGATGCCATATTTTAGGCGATTCAAGAAGACGCTCGCGACGGTCGGCATATCGGCAGAGTGGGCTTCTTTTTGGACGATGGAGGCCAAGACAATGCCCTCGTAAAGGCTCAGGCCGTGCTCCGCATATTTTTCTTTCAGGTTATTTTTCGCGACGACGATGGCGAGACCGTCGAGATAAGAGGAGAGGATGTTTTCGACGGATTCGCCAGAGTAGAATTGGTAAGTTTCGCCGTAAAGATAGCCCTCGAGAGAGGAGTTTTCGGGCTTTCCCTCGGTGGTCATGCGACCGGAGAAGTCAGCAGAGAAGCCTTTTTCAATGGCTTCGTCGGAGTAGCCGGCGGATTTGAACGCCTTTTTCGCGTCCATGATAGTACCACCGGGAAGAAGAGTAAACCAGAAAACGTTGGTGGCGTCGGCGCCCTCGACCATGGCTTTCGCGATGTCTTCGGGGGATTGGTTGGTGGAGAAATAATAAGTGCCGGATTTATAGGTTTCGCCAGAGAATTTCAGGTGGGTCAAAATGCGGAAAGAGAGGGCGGATTTTACGAGTTTCGCGGATTCGAGGTTCGTCGCGATGTCGGCGGTCGATTCGCCGTCTTTCACACTAAATTCAACTTTACTACAGGCGTCGCCACAAGAAGTGTCAACAGGAGAGAGGGAGCTGTTATACCAGAGAAAAGCGCCGCTCGCGGCCACACCGAGGACTAAGAGAATTGAAATCAGAGCGACGAAGAATTTTCCGATGTGTTTTTTATTCTCGGGGTTGTCGATTTTCGTGCCGGTTTTTTTCGCGAGGCGCTCAAGGAAAGTCTGGAGAATAATCGTCGCGGCTTCGGCGTCAATGTCGCCCTTTTTGTGGGGTCTGTTTTTTAGGCGGTCTTCGGCCATCACGGAAGTCAGAGATTCGTCTTCGAAGGTGACTTTCGCGCCGGGGATTTTTTCTTTCAGTTGTTTCGCGAAGTTGCGGGAGTAGGCGGACTGGGCGGTTTCTTCGCCTTTACTGTTACGAGGGAGGCCGATGACGAAAAAAGTGGAGCCATAAACCCGGGAGAGGCGAGAGATTTGGTCGAATTCGGTGCCGTCAACATTGAAAGTGCCGACCGGGACGGCGATTAAAACTGATGTGTCGGCTTTGGCGACGCCGATGCGTTTTTCGCCGACGTCAAGTGCGATGAGTTTCATTGTTCTTTCACCTCTATGTTAATGGTTATTTTGTTCGAATCGTTCGGGACGGCGGTGACCCAGGGGAAGGAGGGGTTGATTGTCACGGTATCGACGCCGTTGACGGATTTCAGGCGGGAGCGGAGGTCGCCGATTTTTTGGCCCTTGGCCATTTCGAGGACTTGGTCGGAGGTGACTTCGGGACCGTATTTATAAGTGGCAGAGAGACGGCCAGTGATGCCGGAGTCGCTGACGATGTATCTTTGGATGAAGGGGGTAGTGACGGCGTAGATTTTTTGGTCGGCGCCGAGGTTTTTCACCGAGGAAATGACGAATTTTTCGAGGGCGGAGGAGTCCAGGGTGTTAATTTTGTAGTCGAATTTACGTTTTGCGGTGACTTTTTCGCCGTCTTTGATTTCTTCGTCTTGAGTTTTACTCAGTTCGATCTCGCCAGCTTCGTAAGAGTAGGAATCGTCGATTAAGATGTAGTTCTTTTTCATACCGTCCTCGAGGAGGGGAAGGATGTCGGACTTCGAGGAGGGGATGAGGGCGGCGGTGGCGCGATCAACGTCGGCCTGGGAGAGGACGGTGATGGTTTTCGCGAAACCGCCAGAGATGGCTTCGGGGTTTTTCGCAGTGATGCCGGTGACTCCGGAGGTCCAGACGGCGTTAGCGTTCGCGTTGTAAGTTTCGCCAATGTCGGCGGAGGAGATGCGGACGGTGACGGATTGGGTGCAGCCGTTGGCGAGGAAGTTGTTATCGACGGGGCAAATACTGACATCGTGTTTTATCTCGGCGTCGGAGTCGGTGTAGTAATTTTTACCGTCCTGGGCGAAGGTCGAGCCGGCGGGGATGCTGACGGTGGTGCCGATGGTGAATTCGCCGGCGCTGTTGGCGCGGAAGGTGTAGTAAAGAGTGAGGCTGCCGCGGGCGCGGTCACCGATGTCTTTTTTTCCGGTGGCTTCGAAGGTGGCTTCTTTGGTCTCGGAATAAGTCAGAGGGTCGAGGTAGAACTTCCCGGCTTCGGCGTCTTCAGCAGAGAGTTCGTTCACGAAGGAGACGTTCTCGGCGAAGTTCGCGGAAGTGGTTTTTATCGTAATCGAAATGTCGGCGGCGGGGGCGATGGCGAAGGCCCAGACGAGGAGCAGGACGAGAAGGCCGACGATGGAGGCGGCGATGAGGGCAATCAGGATAATTTTTTTGCGACGTTTCTTTTCTTCGCGACGGTCTTCGCTTTTCAGTTTTTTCTCGGCGCGGTCAACCTTTTTGTCGGCGGCTTCGAGGTGGTCGTCGTCGGGTTCATCATCTTCTTCTTCGGGTTCGTTGGGCTCCTCTTCGGAAGTTTCCTCTTTTACTTCGATTTTTTTCTCGGGTTTTTCGAAAATATCTTCGGCGGCGACTGGGGCGGAAGTGAAGGCGTCAGCGGCGTCTGGTGCCGACTCGCTACGAGAAAGAGCCTCCCGCGACACGCGTCCGGACGGCCCGTCGTCACGGGCGTCCGGCGCTAATGCTCGGTCGTGACCTCCGCGTTGTCTCGGGAGGCCTTTCTCTTCGCGAGTCAGATCATCCACGTTGTCTAAGGTCGGGAGGTAGGGTTTTGAGTGGAGGGAGGCGGAGAGGGGGAGGCGGGCGGAGACGGCGGCGCGGATGATGGCGGGGTCTTCGGTGATGACGACGGCGATTTTGTCGGCGGCGTTGGCGACGCGCATGAGCATTTTCAAGTTGGCGGAAGAGTAGAATAATTCGGGGGAGGCGGCGGGAGGAACGATGGCTACGACTTTTTTCGCGAGGGAGCGAATTTTTCCAGCGATAGTACGCATGTCATCGTCGGATTTTACATAGAGAACGTCTTTATTCATACAAATATATTACCACAAGTTTTAAAATTTGTGATACAATTTTAGCATAAGCTAGAAAAAATGTAAACGGAAAAGCATGGGCCTATTTAAACGTAAGCAAAAAGTTAGCGGATATAACGGAGGCGTGATTGCGTCGGGGATTGAGTTTGTCGAGCCGACCGAGCGCGACCAGGCCGCCGAGATGGCGATGACGGCGCTGAAGTCTATTCATGAGGGAGTGATGATGATGGACGGGCGCGGGATAATTCGTTATATGAATCCGGCGGGGATGACGCTCACCGGTTTTCGACCGGAGGAGGTGATTGGGGCGGAAGCGTGGAGAATTGTGCTACTCGCGGATAAAAATGGGCAGTCGATTAGCCCGGAGGAGTCGCCGATTCAGGCGGCTTTGCACCAGAATGAAATTATTCAAGACCGGACGCTGATGCTCGTTTCGGCGGGGGACAAGAGGACGCCGATTGCGCTCGTGATTAGCCCGACAGAGGGGATGCATGGGTATAAAATCGTAACTTTTCGGGACATTACGCGGGAGCTCGCGGAGGAAAATGAACAGGCGGAGTTTGTTTCGACGGCGTCGCACGAGATGCGAACGCCAGTGGCGTCGATTGAGGGGTTCCTCGGTCTCGCGATGAATCCGCAGACGGCAACGATTGACGACAGGGCGCGAAAATATCTTACACAGGCGCACGAATCGTCGCAACATCTCGGGAAATTGTTCCAGGATTTGCTCGATACGACGAAGCTGAGCGACGGGCGGATGAAGCCGAAGATGCGCGCGACAGACATTTCGACGGTAGTGAAACAGATTGCGGACGGCTATCAGCATAAATGCGAAGAAAAGGGGTTGAAGTATGGGTTCGGGGCCGGTGGGAAGGGGCAGAGGGTGGAACAGATATTATATAGTAATGTGGACGTGAACTTTTTATCCGAAATTATGGCGAATTATATCGAGAATGCGATTAAATACACGAAGGCTGGGGGGTCGGTGTGGGTGAATTTGCTTGGGGACGGGGACAGGGTGCTGATTAACGTGACGGATTCGGGGATTGGGATTTCGCAGGACGACCTCGCGCACGTGTTCCAGAAGTTTTATCGCGCGGACAATTCGGACACGCGGACGATTGGGGGCACGGGGCTCGGGCTGTATATCGTGAAACTCCGAGCTGAGTCGATGGGCGGGAAGGTTTGGGCGGAGTCGATGCTCGGGGAGGGGTCAACGTTCTATCTTTCCCTGCCGAGGCTGACGCCGGACGAATATGAAAAGCGGCGAGTAGCGGAGCAGAGCCAAGATATGATTGAGTCGATTGCAGCGAGAACGACGAACGTGATGGCGCAGCCGGTGGTGCCGAATGGGCAACAGATGGCGGTGCCGGTGATGCCGGCGGGAATGGTGAATGCGCCGACGGCGCCTCAGGTGATGGCTCCGGGTGTGCCGGGAGCGCCGAGCGTTCCGATTGCGCCGACGGCGCCGCCAGGGCAGATGAGGCAAAATCCACCTATACAAAACCCGAATAATAATATATAATAGAGAAAACGGAGGAAAATATGACAAAGGTAATGGTAGTTGAGGACGACGCGAGTCTTCGAGAGATTTATTCCGTGCGACTGACAGCCGAGGGATATACCGTGGTTTCCGCCGGGGACGGCGAGGAGGCGCTTGCGGTGGCGGTGCGCGAAAAGCCGACTTTGATTTTGTCGGATGTAATGATGCCGAAGATTTCGGGGTTTGATATGCTCGATATTCTCCGGACGACGCCCGAGACGGCGAATGTGAAAGTGATTATGATGACGGCGTTGTCGTCGGAGGACCAGAGAGCACGGGGTGAGGCGCTCGGGGCGGATAGATATCTCGTGAAGAGCCAGGTCGGGATTGAGGATGTCGTGAATACTATTCATGAAGTTTTGAATGACCGCCAGACTGCGGATGCGGCTCAGGCTGCAAATCCGGCGGCGCCTGCTTCCTCTGGAGATGCGTTGCTCGGGAGCAGTATGTCAAATACAGCTCCCTTTGCTACTCCTCCATCGTCGCAGCCACTGCCGTCTCCGCAGCCTGGCGCGCCAGTAGCTCCGACTCCCGCGCCAATGACTCCGCCCGCACCAACGCCTGCGCCAGTTGCAACGCCTGCGCCTGCACCGGCTCCTGTTCCGACTCCTGTACCAGTCGCTCCGGCGCCTGCACCTGAGGCTCCGGCAGTGCCAGAAGCTCCAGTGGCTCCGGTGGCGCCAGAAATGCCCGCGACTCCAGTGGCGCCTGCTCAGTCAGCAATTCCAACTCAGCCGCCAATGACAGCGGCCCCGGCAGCTCCGACCGCACCGAAACCGGCCGAACCGGCGACACCGAGTGAACCAGTGCCCGGGATTTTCTCTGCGCAATAATGGAAAAAGTCAGATTAAATAAGTTTTTAGCGGAGAGGCTCGGAGTTTCGCGACGCGAGGCGGATATTTTGATTGATACTGGGAAGGTGAAAATCAACGAGAAAAGGGCCGAGATTGGGGACAGGGTTGACAAAAACGACAAAGTGTGGTATAATGGTAAGATAATACCGTTTTTTACGGAATTTACTTATCTTTTATTTAATAAACCGCGAGGATACGTCTGCTCGCGCCGGCAACAGGGAGAAAACCCGACGATTTATTCGATTCTGCCGAAGGAGTTTTTTGAGCTCAAGACGGTCGGGCGACTCGACGCGGATAGTGAGGGGCTGATTTTGCTTACGAATGACGGAGATTTCGCGTTCAGAATGACGCACCCGAAATTTTCGAAGACGAAAATCTACCACGCGACGTTAGATAGAGAATTGTTACCAGAGGATTTTGCTAAAATCGAGGAGGGAGTGGAGATTTTTGACGGGATTTCAAAATTGAAACTCAAAAAAATTGGGGTGAGAGAATATGAAGTCGAGATGCATGAGGGGCGAAATCGCCAGATTCGGCGGACTTTTGCCGCGAGGGGATACGAGGTTGAGAGGCTCAAGAGGTTGAGATTTGGAGAGTTTGAGTTAGGCGAGATTCCGGCGGGCGGTTTTCGCAGAGTTCAGATAAATCGCGAGGGAGATTAAGATCGCGCCGAGGGGGAGAAGCGAATCTTCGGGGCCGGTGGTCGGGAGGTTCGAGGTGCTCGTTTCGGTTTTTACCTCGGTTTTTGTCTCGTTTTTCACGGCCGTGGCGGTTTCGGCGGGCTTTGAGCTAGTGGCGGACTGATTGGAGTTGTCGACGGGCTCGACTTTGGTGTCGGTGGCGGATTTGGTTTCGGTAGTGGTGGTCGCGACGGTGGTTTGGTCGGTCGAGGCGCGACGTTTGGTGCCGCCGGCGATGGTGGCGACGAGGATGATAATAAGGCCAAGCAACAAAATGCCCGCGATGGCGGTAATGATAATCACGCGGCGGCGAGGGTTGGCATAGTTAGTTTGATTCATTAAAAACTCCCAAATGATAGATTTGGGATTATTATACATTATTGTGGGGGAAATGTCAAGGAGATTATGGGAAGTTCCTAAAGCTCTTTTCTTTACGCGACTTGTTTTATTGTAAAAAATACAGCATCCGGGCTAGTTTCAAAATTTTTAAACTGCGTAATTTTGAAACGTAGCGTCTGCTGTATTTTTTACATAAAACAAATCGGAATACCGTAAAGAAAAGAGTTTAGGAGCTTCCCCCTGCTCATGCTGCGAAAAGCAGTTTTCTCTGCGCTTCTATACCTGACCTGTCCCGCGAAAAAATTGAAATAGGCAAAAAATTTACACTGTTCGAAATAGTAAATGCTTTGCGCTTTGAAAAACTTCCCGAGTGCGACTTCTTTGAGAGATAAAAAGTAGTTTTTCGTACCTCTTCAGAAAAGCGATATTGACATAAAAAGGGAACCCTTTGCGGTAGGTGAATGCTCGCCGCGCAGTGGGTTCGCTTATATTTTATCACATCAAGAGATTAATTTATGGATTTTTCGGTATCCATGATTTTGATTGGTCGCCGGATTCGCCCTCCGGCGTATAACCAAATTCTTGGCTTAGATATTTTTCGCCCTCCTCACTCGCGAGAGCAAAATGTTCCATGTGGCTAAGAACCGAAGAATCGAGCTGCAGATGATTTTTGTCTTTGTTCCATTCGGAGAGCCACCTATTGTAGCAGTAAACTATGCTTTGGCTCTTTTGCTCTGGCGAAAAACCCAACTCGATGCCAATTGCTCTAAAAAACTTGTTCGTCTTATTATTCTGCAATGGGATATTATCGAATTTGCACCTGATCATCTCCGACCAAAACATCTTGCCAACTCCCAATATCTTATATTCCGAACCATTAGTCGTAAAGTTTTTTAAAGCCTCTCGCGCATCTTTTCTCGGGATTGAATTAAGATATTCTATGCATTTGATAAATTTCTTTCGGTCTCCAATAATGCCCATTTCTGGTAATGGTTTCCCATTTTTTTCTCCATACAACATCATCATTGCATATCCATTAATTGCTAATGTGTGTTTTGGGATTTCGTGCATTAGCTGCGAATATTCGTCATCCGGCAATGTGCGCAACTTCTCGGTATCGAAGATATTATCGCGTATCCATTTTCGTTCTTTCTTAAATGAGAAAGCTGCCTCATACTCTTTCGGATTGTCATTTATCCATTTAATATATTTTGCTATCATCCGTTGAATCTTCTCGTCGCGCTCTTTGTTCATCTGGCTCGAGATCATAAATAGCCTTGGATTATTTTCATACTCGGTCTTAATTGCCTTCTTGAGCTTTTCGCAAAAAGCCACCAAGTTTTTCGTAGAATATGATTTTCCATCTAGTAGATTACATAGCTCAATCGCCTCCTCATTTGTTCTGTCCAGATATGATACGCAAAAAATTTCTTCTGGGTCTTTGTCGAAACTTGTGCGATACAATAAGTGCAAAGTAATTCCATTGGTAAAAATACCGAAATTTGTATTTGCCAGTTTAATTTGCGATTGTATCTCGGCATACCCGGCACTATCCGGAAAAACTGTATAGTTCTTTAATTCGAATATAAACGGTTGTTCCTCATCCTTTACGAGCATAATGTCCAGAATAGCTCTATTATTGCTGCCGACCGGTAGACTCGCCTGTCGCTTAATCTCTGACGATGCCCAATCGAAAACCGTAAATAAATATTCTGCGAAGTGATCCTCGAACCTTCTCTCTTTCTCCCCTTTTCCGTCTCCACCGTATCGTCGTTTCGCCTTACCAAAAGTTTTATCATTAGTGATTAGCTCGCATAATTTTTCCCAGTTGGTCATAGGATCCCTCCTTAATTTTATAGCCCCATAAACCAAGTGGAACGCTCGCTATGGAGTGTTCTGAACTTCATTTTCTGCAGACGGGCGGTTTATGCCTACTGGAGCGAGTGCTCCACATGGGGCATAATCCTTGGGCAACTAATCATATTAGTGGCGGACCCGTTTACAGATTTGAAATTCAGAACAGTTTAATTATATATCATTAAGGAGACAAAATCAAATCTAAAATATCCGCACTATTTCATTAGGCTTTCGATGGTAGAGGAGAGGGTTTCGAGGGGCAAGTCTTCGCCGTTGGCGCGGAAGGTGGGGGTGCCTTTGAGGTTTATGCTTTTACCTAGTTTTTGTTCAAAATCTACACGCTTTTTCACCTCGGAGCTTTTCATGTCATTCTTGAATTTTTCGGTGTCGCCGGCGCCGCTCGAGGCACGCTCGAAATATTTAAGTAATAATTCGTTCAGGGTTTTATTGTCGGCGTAAACCCATTCAGATTGGTGTTTGAAAAGCAGGTCTTTATATTCCTTCCAACAGCCTTGAATCTCGGCGGCGGTGGCGGCGCGGGAGGCAGATTGGCTATTTTTGGAAAGTCCGAGGTCGTAGCTACGAAAAACTAAGGCGAGGCGGTCGCCATATTTTTCAAGGAGAGCGTTCATCTCGTCGTTGAAATCCGAGCAGTGCGGGCAGGCATAATCGGCATATTCGTAGATTATCAATGTGGCAAGGTCGGGGTCGCCGATGATTTTTTCGGGGAGATTGCCGGTTCTACTCGACGCTTCGATAATCGAGTCGGCCGAAAAGTTTTCGTCTGGCTTCGGAGCGCTCGCGATTAAAGCTATAACGGTAAGCGTAAAAATTATTATGCTTATAACAAGTAGGGCTTTTTTCATAAAATTCCTTTAGACAAGTTGATAATAAGTGCCGCTCGGGCGAAAGTCGGGGTCAGTAAGGAGCTCGCAACGGTAAAAATAGCCGTCGGCGTTTTTGCAAAAATAGATGATGGCGGAGCAGTGGCCGTCGGCGTCCTTCAGGTCGCATTTGATGTAAAAAGCGCCATCTTCGGCAGAGATACCGTAGCCGACGATTTTCTTCTCGGCGGTTTCGGGGAGAAGGTCGGTACTCGCGACAAAATCTTCGGCTAAGGCGCCAAAGGTCGCCAATTTGGCGCGGTCGAGACTATCGCGATTAAAGCTTAGGCGGAATAGACCGAAGGCAAAAATGAGACTCAGCGTGATGAGAGCAGTTGCCGTAAAAAGCGTTTTTAGCATAGGCGGCTTCTTTGTACTGATATTGCTTACTTTTTCGCCGAGAACGAGCTCGTCAAAAGTACAAGAAAGAACCTCGGCGAGCTTCAAGATGTGTTCCGTGCTCGGAAGACTCGCGCCGTTCTCCCATTTGGTGATGGTTTGGCGAGATACGGACATTCTCTCGGCCAATTTTTCTTGCGAAAAATGGGCGGCGGTGCGGATTTTTCGGAGATTATCCTTGAATTTCATACATGAGTTCCTTGAAATTATTATAACGTAAATCTATTTTTTCGTCCTCCTTTCTTTCGCGATTATAGGCGCGGCGGGAGAAAAACGCCAGCAACTATTGGGTGCAATAAAAAGCCCCGCCGGGGCGGGGCAGAGGAGGACTCAAAGATAGCGGTGGTAGTATTCGGCTTTTTCGGATGCGCGGGATTTCTTCTTGTAGATGAGGTCTTCGATGAGGCTGAGCGGGTAGATGATGACGTAGAGAATACAGATAAAAATGAACAGAAGAATGTTGGCGAGGGTCTCTAAAATAGTTTTCATATTTTCCTCCTTTAAGGTGCGGGCTCACTCGGGAACCAATATATGTCTCTATTATAGCACAAAGTAGAGATTTTGTCAATAAGGTGTTGTTTGGGAAGTTCTTAAAACTCTTTTTCTTTGCCTATAAAAAATAATCTATTTAAAAATTTCTTTCAAGGCAGGTCTGCGCCGTGGACTATCACGTACTCGACCTGTTTCAAGAAATTTTTAAATGATTATTTTTTATAACTGCAGAAAAGCGAGTTTTAAGAACTTCCCTTGCGAGACCTTTTAAAGAAGCGCAGAGAAAACTACTTTTTCTCGGAGCTTCCCTTTTCATGGTAGGTCGCTCGCTCTAACTTCTTTTCCGAAGGAAAAGAAGTATCGCTTCGCGCCCTTCCAAAAAATTGAGTATTTTGTGGTAGGTCGCTCGCTCTAACTTCTTTTCCGAAGGAAAAGAAGTATCGCTTCGCGCCCTTCCACAAACAACGGTGTTTCGCTTCGCGAAACACGCTTTTTGTTGAAAACAAAAAGCGCGACGCGTTAGCGTCGCCGTTGTTTGTGGTGGAGTAGGGGAGACTCGAACTCCCCACCTCAGCAATGCGAATGCTGCGCTCTACCAGATGAGCTACTACCCCATAGGCACATTATATCATAAAATTAGTAAGTTGAGAAGAACTCAGACCAATAAATCTTCAGTTTCGAGGAAGGGTCGAAGACGAGGCCGACGGCGAGGTGGGTGAAGTCGGGGTTTAAGATATTCTCGAGGTGGTCTTTCGAGTTCACCCAGGCGGCGACGACGGTTTCGGGGGAGGGGGCGGCGTTTCCTGCCATTAAGTTCTCGCCGGAGGAGCCGCCGGTCGAGGGGATTTCGCAAACAGTGGACCAGGGCGAGCCGTCGGGGCGAGTATGGGAATAGACAGAGACAATTTCTTCGGCGCGGAGTTGGGCGGCTTTTTCGCAAGTCGTCCCCCAGACGAGAGTCGGGAGGCCGTTTTCGACGCGGATTTGGTTCGTCAGGGTCAGAATCTCGCGTTTCCACTCCTCGACGGGGATGTCGATGACGTGGACGGTGATGGAATCGCGACGAGAACCGTCGTAAGTGCCGGCGGTCACGACGGTGTCACCTACGTTTTCGACAATCGGGAAACGACAAGTTTCGTTATTAAAGCCGAGCCAGGTGCGGGCGCCGGAGTAGAAATTCGAGATGACGGAATGATTGCTCGATTGCCAATACATGGCGCCAAGACCCGAAAGACCGCCACCGGCACAGAGGTCAATGTCGGCGGAGCGGTAAATCGTCACTTCATTTTCATTCCAGAGTTCGCCGAAATTCACGGGGTCGGTCGAAATCCAGGTGCGGGTGCCGGAGGAAATGGAAAAGTCAGAAGAGATAATGCCACCGCTGCCAGTGGAATCGTGGATGGCGGACTTGTCAGTCGAGGCGGCTTCGAGATCGGCGCCGTCGGCGATGAGTTCGGTGTCAACTTCGTCGGTGCGAGAGGCGACGACGTGGAATTCACCGATATTAAAGCCGAGGGCGGAGGCAATCAGGATGCCGGCAATCAAAATCGCGGCTGCATTCAAAGAGAGGAGGACGGTCAGGCGAGTTTTTTTGAGCATGGCGGCAGACATTTTCGTTCCCTATTTTATGATGGCGGTAACCAGGTTCAAAATCATTTCGAGGTCGGCAAGGTTTTTTTCGGACTTTCTCTTCGACAAGGGGGTACCCACGAGAAGTTGTGCCACGCGACGACCGTCTGGAGTTTTCAACTCGGCGACGGCGGTCAGGCCGGCTTGTTCAAAAACGGGCGAGAGCTTCGCGGGATCAAGAGATTGCCAGAGGCCGGATTTCGGCGAGGGGAGGGCGCGGAGAGCTTCGAGCTCGGGACGAGCGAGAGAATGAGTGGGGTCGGAGGAGTAGAGTTTTCCGCCGACGATGATACCGACGCAAGAATAGTGGAGATGTTCGGCGAGGAAGGCGGCGAGATTTTTCAAATCGACCTTTTTCCCGGCGATTTCGTTGAGCTTTTTGGTGACGTAAGGGAGGTCAATCGTATCGACAGTCATCAGAGAGCGAATGGAGCTCGAAAGTTCGGAAATGGCGGGCATAAGGGCCAAAACTATCAAAATCATGATAAAATTCAGGACAATAACGGCGGTCGAGGGGGACTGGCCGCGGAAAAGAGCGGTGAAGATGATGTAGAAAATGGTCATGTAAAGGGCGGTGCCGCCGACGATTAAGATGATGTGGGTCAGGGCGCGCATAGAGGAGTTTTTGAGCTCGATTAGGCGGAATTTCAGGACGGCATAGTAAAAGGCGAGGACGGCGACGGCGGTCGAGGTCGGGCCGACCCAAATCAAATCGTAACGCAAAGGCGGGAGGATGACGTCGAAGATAAGCGAGACGACGCCGGTGAGCGAGAGAGAAATAAGAAAGACAGTGAGGCCCTTTTTCTCGCGGCGGTCCTTCGTTTTCAAGATGCGGAGGAGCATGAAGCCCAGGAAAACAGAGGTGATTAGGATAAAGTAAACATTATAGGCAACCCAATACCAGCCGGGGTTATAGACGGCGGTGTTGCCGTCGCCTCCTACAAGGAGTTTTTGGATAAGGAGGGAGGGGTCGTAAATAAAGAGGCCGGCGAGCATGGCTCCCAGAACCAGGAAGAGGAGCGTCACGACGCGGCCGGTTTTCAGGCGCCAAGAGACGAAGCAGACGAGTGAGAGGTCCATGATGATGGCGCCGAGATAAACGCCGATGAGGCAAATGCGGGTGAGAAGTGAGGCGTTTTCGAGCGAGAGGACACCGTTTTCGACGGCGCCGAGAGAGGAGGCGGGGAGGGAGATAATCGCGGCGCAACCGAGAGCCCAGGCAGCGATACCGATGGTGGTCATCAAAAACCAGAAAGTATTGCCTTTAAAGTGGCGCTTCGAGCCGACAAAAACCGAGACGCCAGAGAGCACGGCCAAGGTCGAAACGACGATGACGAGCAGAGTCTTGAGTTGCATAAACCTCCTTTTTTGTAATTATAGCATAAAAAGTAAAAAATCCCCGAAATTCGGGGATTTGTTTTTAAAAAAAGTTACCATTTGGTCAGGTGGACCATGACGCCGGTCGGGTCTTCGTTCCGGGAGTCGATAAAATAGTCCGGGGTCACCGGGAGGGCGCGAATGAGCGCAGAAGTGGCGGCATAAACCTCGTCCTCGTCTTTCAAAAGCGCCATCGGCGGGTCGGATTTCCAGTTGAAAACCAGATAGTCGCGGAGCAAATTCCAGTGATTCAGCTGGAAGTCGAAGATGAACTTTCCGCCCGGGCGGAGCAGAGAAACTGCGCGCTCGACGATGTGTGGGAGGAAGCCCACGACTTTATCGCCGTCTCTGTGGTAATAATAGGCGGCGACGCCGTTCATGACGATGACGTCGTAGCTCCGGCGCAGACGCTCGGCGTAGTCCAGCATCCGGCTGATGTCCATGTGGTGATAGGAGATGTTGTGGGTACAGACGTTGTCGCCGACGTAGGAGTTGCTCATCAGTTCGCCCAAAGTAGCGGAATCGTTGTCGCAGGCGGTCACGAACAGAGTGGGCCGCTTGAGGCCGACGTGGCGGAGTTCGGGCAGATGCCCGGCACCGAGGAAGAGGACGTCTTTCGCGGACGCCAGAGCCTCGGCGGTTTTCATCGCGCGTTCACGGAGATAGACGAACATCGGTTCGCGGATGATCCACCAGAAGAAGGGGTCATCACTCTCGACTTTCGACCAGTGGCCGGCGAAATCGTAAACCCAACCGAAGGCGCCCTCGAGAGCGACGGCGCGCGGGATGGTGCGCTGCCAGGGGACGAAATACTTCGAACGGGCGCCATAATTCTCCTCGAAAGAGGTGAGGCGCGGGTTGCCCAGCATCGCGATGCTGAAATCGTGCCAAATCGTGCGGAAACGCTCGCGGGCGCGGAGAGCGGAGTCGCTGTCGCCCGCGGGAAGACCGGCGTGGCGGAGCTGAATGGAGTGGAGTTCTTCCAGTTTTTCAGGTGTGAGTTCGACGCTGGCGGCGACCAGGCCGTCGCCATAGGTGGCTTTATCCATCGGGGGATATTCGAGCAGGTTTTTCATTTCCTTCTCAAAGGGATCGTGAATTCTCGACATTTTGGTAACCTCCTTTTAAGTTACTTAGCTTTTCGCTAACTCATGAGATTATAGCATAAGAGGGGGCGATTTCAAAGCATAAGCGGGATGGGCAAGCGGAGTGGACAAGACGAGCGGGGCAAGTGAGCCGAGCGGGGTAGATAAGCCGAGCGGGACGGGCGGATAAGCCGAGTGAGGCGGGCGGATAAAAAATCCCCCCCTTTCGGGGGGCGCCGCGTTAGCGGACTTTGGTGAGAGAGGTCAGGACCGCGACCGGCTGGTCGTTACGAGAGTCAACGTGGTATTTCGCGACGGCGGGACGATTCCGGATGAGCTGATCAATCAGGTCGGTGACGGTGGCCGCGTCTTTCAGCGTGGAAAGCGCCGGGGTCGGGTTCCAGCCAAAAACAAAGTGGTTGCGGCGGTAAACCCAGTGGTCCAAACAGATGTCGAAAAACAGAGTGCCGCCGATCTGCAACTTATTCAACGCATTGTCGATGGCCTGGGCCAGCTGGCGGCTGTCGGAGCCAGGAATCGAAATGAAAGTCAAGGCGTTTTCCAGGACGATGGCGTCGTAGTCGCTCGCGGGCGAGTCGTTTTCCAGGTCAATCCTCGGGGGTTTCACGTCGAAGCCGACGTGCTCCAAGGCCAGGCGAGTGGCGGAAGGACAGAGAGTGCGCTTTTTGTTCCTCAGGGCGCGGGCGATTACCACCGCACGTTCGCGGAGATAGATAGCCAGCGGATCGGAGAGAAGCCAGGTGAACATCGGGTCGAGGTGGTCGAGTTCGACCATCCGGCCGTCCCAGTCGATACCGTAGCCGAAGGCCATTTCGCGGGCAACAGGCAGGTTAATGCGCATTTGCCAGGGGACGAAGTAGCGAGACTCAAAGCCGTAGCGCTCCTCGAACGCAAAGAGCGAGGGGTTGTCGGTGGCGACGCCGATGAACTCGGTCCAGGTTTCGTGGAAGAGTTCGGAGTCGAGAGCACGAGCGTTTTTGCTCTGTTCTCCCCGGAGAGTTTTCACTCGCACCGGAGAGGGGTAGGAAAACTTGCCCTCGAGAGCCTCTTTCGTCGGACGCATCAGCTCGATGGCGGCGGCTTCGGTCGCGAAGAGAGATGTGGCGGGGTCGTCGGAGTCAGTCGCAACTTTCAGGCCAATCAAGGGGTCGAAAATGCCGTCGCCGAGGTCGGTACAGGGATAGGTCGCTTTCTTGGAATTTGACATCGTTTTTCCTCCTCTTAAGGTACAAAAGTATTGAGGCAAAAAGCTGCCCCATGAGAGTATTATAGCACAAAGTTTGGATTTTGTCAATGGTGGTCGCTTTTCAGGAAGCTTTTTTCTCGGGTCGCGTCGCGCCGGCCCGTCGTTACGGGCGGCGCGCGCTATCGCTCGGCCGTGGCCTGCGCAATACCCGAGAAAAAACTTCCTGAGCGCGACCTTTTAAAAGCGCAGAGAAAACTGCTT
>JAFRAS010000002.1 GCA_017405265.1 Candidatus Saccharimonadota bacterium | reverse complement strand
CTACTACTATCCTTCCCCAGCGCCACACTGGTCCCGATCAAACTATTCTCTGGATCATAGGAATTAAGCAGACAAATGAACCGAACATTAGCATTAGCACCATCCCCACCAGAGGTGAATTGTATGTTATTACAATAACCGGAAGCATGAGGGGAATGAAAACGATAGCATACCATATTCCCCAGAGTTTTCCACAAGTTGAAAATTTAGTATTGACATTACAAAACGCTCGTGTATAATCGGAATTACAAAAGGTCATAATTAAAAGAAAGGAAAAAACATTATGTCCAAATCAACAAAAATCATTGCTGGCGTTGTTGCTGGTCTTGGTATTGCAGCTTTGCCTCTCGGGGTGTTTGCTCTCGACGATACTGAAGTAGTCGACACCATCAAAATCACCGTTGAACCTACTTGTTCGTTTGTTTCTGGCACCGGTTCTGCCGCTGATACTGAATATGCGGCTACGGTTGCTAACGGTGCGACGGCTTCTTTCAACAATAGTGGTTTGCACACCTTTGAAATCGTCTGCAACAACAACGATGGTTGGAGCGTTTCTGCTTCTGCGATGAGCGCTTTGGCTGGCAAAAAATCGGCCTCTGATTCTACCGCTAACGGAGACGAAATTCCTTATATCGTGACCGCCCTCCCGTCCTCTGGCATCGAAGGCAAATGGACTGCTACCGTCACCAACGGAAGCGTTTCGGTGATCCCTGTAGCCGGTGGTGTTATCGCTACCGAAGCTGCCGCTACTGACAGCACCACCTTTGGTGTGACCTACGGTGCCTACGTCGGTACGGAAACGGCTGCTGGTCTTTACACCGGTACAGTGACCTACACCTTGACTACTCTCTAATTTGAGATCAACAATAAAAATACCCCCGAGAGGGGGTATTTTTTGCTAAAAGCCCCAAATTAGAGGGTGTCGAGAACGTAAGTCATAGTACCTTCGTAGGCATCGGCTGGAGTTTCAGTACCGACGTAAGCCTTGTAGGTAACGGTGAAATCTGCGTTAGCAGTGGAGGATGTCTTCGTCGCAACTACAGTCGCGGTATCTCCAAATGCGCTAACCGTCGCACCGCCGGCGCCGTTCGCAATATCTGCGCTCCACTTACCAGATGCGCCAGAAGCCTGATAGCTTGTACTGGTTACAAACGGAAGGGTATTAGTCGAAACCGTATTGCCAGTCAAAGCGGTCGGGGTAGCGGTGACTTTCCAGCCACCATTATTGTTGCAAGTTACATTAAACTTGTGTGTGGCGGTTCCAAAATCAGCTTCGGCGCCGTTAGCGACCGTGGCTGCATACTGAGTATCCGAAGACGAAGCACTGTTATTTGTATTAAATGAGCAGGTTGCATTGACTGTAATTACAATAGTGTCGACTACTTCAGTAACCGACATATAAATCATTACATTATGTCGTTACAGTTATCGGTCGCAGTCACAAGTTCTCAATAATTTTATACCCAAGCTTTTTTAATATGTAATTTGGGGTATTCTTGCCGCCCATATAATATTTTAAAACGTTCTTGTCAACTAAGCCGTCTAAATTCGCGACAAGTTTCTGTGGGCCTTGTTCAGAGCTGATTTTAGACAATAGCTCTTTGTCATAGACGCTACTTGCGGGATGTATTAAATTCCCGCCCAGAGTGCTAATTATCATAATGTGTTTATTTTCATCCATGGACTTAAATAATTTCATAATGTTTAATTCTTCATTATCTAACTCAATTTTATCGTCTTTCGGTAATCGCTCCCATAGCTCAGCGTTCTGCAAATAGGCGGACAATAAATTGGATAAATTCGACGTTAATTGCTCGCCTTTTTCGTCATTCTGTATGGAAAAAGACATTACTCTGCGATGCGATATATCAAACGGTAAGTCCTTTATCTCGCCAGAGTCGACATTAAATAACATAATTACTCTACCTGCCGTCTTTTTACCAATCATGTAACCCAATTCATATAAAACGTTTTGGTTTACAAGTTTACGGTTATTATACTCGCCGATAAAACTCAAGTCTGCAACGAAAACGTCGCAATTATCTATTTTTTCTGTTACGGTTGTCGGTATCTCTATCGCTCCCATTTTACCTTTCGTGCTGTCGTCTAATTCCGGACGAAAATCGAGCGTGGGATCACCTTCTAATGTTGCGATGGCATGCTTTAGGCATTTTTCAATAAAATTCTTAGATTTTTTGTCATCGCTTTGCCACGAATAAAATATTGTATGCCTCTTTTGTTTCATGCCAGAATTATAACACGATAATGAAAATAAACTATAAATCAGTGATATAATAAAGAAAAAGGAGGTATATGCCAAAAACGGCCGCAAAGTATGGAAAAAATATCTGGGGATATGTCGTGACGCTCGTCGTAGTCGTCGCGATTATTATTGCTCTTATTCTGATTTTTGGGAATAAAAAATCTGGCGATGTCGAGTACTCGGATACAGAGAGAGTGATTGGTCTCGAGTGCACAGATAGTTCGCTAACCCACCCTGCACTGACGGATTTTAAGCCACAATATTTCAAAAACACCATTACCGCTAATTTTAAGAACAACACTATTTCGACTATCACCTATCGCTACGAAGGCGCTTATAAAGACGCGGAGGAAGCCACTAAGGCGCGCAATTTTGCCGAAGCGGATTATTATGAAGTTCTGATCGGCGAACTTGGAATGAATATGAATACTTTTTCTCACCATTTTGTCGTGGATGGCAACAGGGTTTACCTCACTATCTCTGCCGACGCCGAAGACGTATCGTCTCGCGTCGCGAGCTATTTCTTGCTCAACAGCAACTCGACCTTCCCAAAAACTCTCGATGCGATGAAAAAGGCCTACCAGTCTAAAAATTTCTCTTGTAAAACCGCTAATTAGGCGTATAATAATCTTAAAATAAAAGGAGGTTTATGAACCACAGAAAAATTCTCTCTCTCGGCTTGGCGCTCTTCGCTTTCGTCCTTGGGTTCGAGATTCTCAAATCGCCCGCTTCGGCTCTTTCCGTTTCGCCGATGAAAGAGCAATACTCGCTCATTCCTGGTGGCAGTGCGACTGGGCGCGTGTCGGCTTCGACTTACGCTTCGGATACGGTGAATACTTATTATGAAGTCATGATCGCCCCATTCACGGT
This sequence comes from Candidatus Saccharimonadota bacterium, assembly GCA_017405265.1. Lineage (GTDB taxonomy): Bacteria > Patescibacteriota > Saccharimonadia > Saccharimonadales > Saccharimonadaceae > Nanosyncoccus. The sequence goes on along the minus strand of JAFRAS010000002.1, from coordinate 79,611 downwards.
CAATAATGACAATAATGACTATTCTATCATCCTCGATGATTATGGTTCTGACTATACTAATATCGTCAACTGGGTCACGATTTCCGACGCCGACGAAACCGTGACGGGGAAAGACGGTGTCTTGAAAGGTAAAATCGAGCCCGGGAAGCAGGTTGATTTCATTTACAAAATCGACGTTCCTGAAAACGCCCGTGGTGGCGGTCAATATTTTGCCGTCTGGGTCAAATCCGTTCCCAATCCGGACGGGACTATAGAAGGTAACGTCGGTATTCAAGAACAAATCACCATCGCTTCTGTCGTTTATGTCGAAATCGCTGGCGACATTAATCGCTCTGGTGCTATCCGCGAAAACAATATTTCTACCATTTTCTTGAACCCGCCAATTTCGGCTTCTTTCATTGCCGAGAATAAAGGCAACACCCACGCCGAGATTACCTACTCCATGCAGGTTTTCCCGCTCTTCTCGAACGAAGAAATCTATACCAACGAAGAAAATCCCGAGACGAAACTCGTTCTCCCGGGCACGACGCGCTTCATTTCGCAATCCTGGGATAAAACCCCCGCAATCGGCATCTTCCGCGTCGTTCAGACCGTTTATTACGGCTCGACCGACTCCACTCCGAGTATTAGCGAAAAGACCGTGATTATCGCCCCGCTCTGGTTTATCTTCCTTGTGCTTCTTATCGTCTTCGCTGCGATTTTCTGGCTCATCTCCCGCATCGTTCGTCGGAAGAAAACCGCCGAATAAAAACTCAACCGCCCCGCTCCGGGGCGGTTTTGTGATATAATCTACACTCAATATGAACAATATCGAATCTATTAAAACTTGGCTTTCGACCGGCTCCATTAATATCTTCGGCATGCCGATGAGCGGAAAAGACACCGTCGGGCGAGAGCTCGCGAAAATGCTCGACGCGGTTTTTCTTTCTTCCGGAGCTATCTTGCGCGAGGCGGAGGAAAATCACGAATGCGACCCCTCGACCGCGACCGGATTTCTTACTCCGACTGACACTTTCTTTAAAATCGTTCTTCCCTATTTCAAAAAGCCCGAGCTCGAGAATAGACCTCTCGTTCTCTCCTCTATCGGTCGCTGGGATGGCGAAGAAAATCATGTTTTAGCGTCGCTAAAAGAGGCGAGGCACGAGACGAAAGCCGTGATTATCTTAAATCTCCCCGAGACCGTTGCGCTTTTCCGGCGCGAGACTGCGCTCGAATTAGGGGACCGCGGACTCCGCGGAGATGACGCTGACCCGAAAGTTTTCGAGCGGCGTTTACAAGAATATCGCGAGAAAACTCTCCCGGTTTTGGAGCACTATAAAAAGTTGGGGCTCGCGGTCGAAATCGACGCAGACCAGTCGCGCGAAAAAGTATTGAGCGACGTCGTAGTCGCCCTCGCCAATCTCGCGAAAAAATCATAAAAATCTGAAAAATCCCCCGGCCGGCACCGGGGGAAAGAGGAGTCTGTCCGCTAAAAGCGGAAGGAGGTGTAGGACCGCCCCAAACTCCTCGGGGATTTCATTCAATCATCTTTGTACCACGGCGCTCGCGCCACCAAATCGACTTCGGCAGGAATCGCCCGCCAGAGATAATGACCGCCTGTGCGGTCCCGACCACCGCGTTCGCAGTGGTCCTCGTCGTATGACGCAATCTGGACTATGCCATCGGTGCCGTAATATTCTACCCACCTTTTTACGCCAGGATGGCAAGAACGCGGCCTTTCGGCCACCATCCAATTTCCGAGCTGAAAAATGATTCCTACAGTTTCACTCATTGAACAAAACCTCCTCTAATGTACTTCGCCGGAGCGAATACGCTCTATTTTAGCAAAAATTTCGAAAAAAGTAAAGAATGTGTTAAAATAAGCATATGAGTAATGAAGTTCCTGATAATTATGGCGCCACCCTCGAGGGGTTGGATGTGCATGACGAAAAACGCGCTCGGGCTTATGCCCGCGACCTCGACCGCGGTCTTCGCGCACTTCGCACTTTTCCGCAGGGCGTCGGGATTTTTGGCTCGGCTCGGCTGCCCGAGTCCGGTCGCTATTACGCCGCCGCGCGCCAGCTCGGCCAAAAACTTGCCGAAAATCATCATACCGTCGTGACTGGTGGTGGGCCGGGGATTATGGAGGCGGCCGCGCGTGGAGCTTTCGAGAAAGGCGGGCGCAGTATCGGGCTCAACATTACCCTCACTCACGAGCAACATCCGAATCCGTATCTCACGGACATGTTCCAATTTGAATATTTCTTTGCCCGGAAGGTGATGCTAATGATGGCTTGCAAGGTTTATGTTTTCTTCCCTGGCGGATTCGGGACTTTGGACGAATTTTCTGAGGTTTTGATTCTTATGCAGGAGGGGAAAATGCCAAAAATGCCACTATTTCTTTACGGCAAGAGTTTTTGGGCGCCGCTCCACCGCTTTTTCATGATGAAAATGCGACCACTTGGCGTCATCGCGAAACCGGACACGAAAATATATACTATTACGAACGACATTGACGAAATTGTCGCGGCCGCGAATAAACTCGGACACGGCACTCCGAGCGAAAATCTCTATGACGATTATATAAAAACTATCCCTGAAACTTGGACCGCGAAGTGATATAATTAGCTCATGCACCCGTCTTGGCGACCGTTTTTGACTTCGGAATTTGAAAAGCCGTATTTTCGGGAGCTTTCGGAGTTTTTGAAAACTGCGTATAGCGAAAAAACGATTTTTCCGCCGAAAGCACTCGTTTTTCGGGCTTTTTGGACGGATTTAAACTCCGTGAAAGTGGTAATTCTCGGCCAGGACCCTTACCACACTCCGGGGGCCGCCGAGGGGCTCGCTTTTTCTGTCCCCGATTCTGCGCCGATTCCGCCGTCTCTTATTAATATTTATAAAGAAATTGACGCGGATGTTGGGCGACACAAAAACCCGACTGGGCACCTCGAAAATTGGCAAAAACAGGGAGTGATGCTACTCAACACTGTTTTAACGGTCGAGGCACATAAGGCCGGCAGCCACCGCGGTCGCGGCTGGGAGACTTTTACTACTGCGGTAATAAAATATTTGAACGAGACTCGGCCGCATCTTGTTTTTATGCTTTGGGGGAGAGATGCTCGCGCGAAAGCGGGCCTTATTGACCATGAAAAACATCTTGTTTTGGAGTCGCCTCACCCTTCGCCCCTTTCCGCGCATACTGGCTTTTTTGGTAACCATCATTTTTCGAAGTGTAACGAATTTTTGAAAGCTCACGAACTCTCGCCAATAGAGTGGTAATTATTGGCGAAAAATATGATATAATGAGGCAAAGGAGTTTTATGGCAAAAAAAGAAAAGTTGATTTTGATTACTAATCCGGGCTCGAGCTCGCGGAAATATGCGCTGTATTGCGGATATAGCCTGCTTTGTTCCCTGCATTTTGAGTATGAGGGGGAGAAAGTGATTTGTACGCTAACAGACGAGGAGGGGAAGAAACACCGAGTAAAACGCGAATTTACCGGTCTTGCGAACACGACGACGCAACTTTCGGAGATTTTGACGGAGGAAGGGTATCTCACGAAGGTAACGAAGCTTGACGCCATTCTCGCTCGGATTGTGGCGACGGGGGAATATTTTTCGCACGACCATATTGTGGACGAAGAATGTCTCGAACAACTCGAGATTGCGAAGAAAAGGACGCCGCTCCACGTCCCGGTGGTCGCGGCGGAGATTAAGAGACTACGCCGGGAGTTCCCGGGGGTGGTCACGATTGCGATTTCGGACTCGGAGTTTCATAACTCGCGGCCGGATCTCATGAAATACTATGCGATTGACACGGAACTCGCGGACAAGTTTGAAATTAAAAAATACGGTGCGCACGGGCTTTCGGTCGGGTCGATTGTGGATTATATGAAAGAGGCGGGGATTCTCGCGGATAAGACGGTCGTCTGCCACGTCGGGTCGGGGTCGAGCGTGACGGCGGTGTTTAAGGGGATGAGCCATGACACGTCGATGGAATACACGCCTCTTGCCGGAATGATGATGGCGACGCGGTCAGGATCGATGGACCCGGCGGCGGCGACCGCGGTGAAAAGGGCGCTCAAAATTACCGAAGATGATGAGCTTGAAGAATATTTGAATAAAAAATGCGGACTGCTCGGCGTGTCGGGGCAGACAGATGACATGCGCGAGATTATTCGGCTCCGCGACGAGGGTGATAAACGCGGAACTTTAGCGCACGCGATGTTTGTGTATCGGCTCCAGGCGGAGATTGCGAAGATGGTGGCGGCGCTCGGCGGGATTGACGCGATTGTGTTCACGGCGACGATTGGGGAAAGGTCGGACGAAATCCGGAGAGTTTGTATGCAAAAATTTGAATATCTCGGGTTTAAGGTTGATGAAGAGAAAAATCAGCGCGGGATTGACGAGGGGAATCGGCGGACGAATATTGCGGCGGAAGGGAGCAAGCCGATTTATGTCATCAAAACCGATGAGTTCAAGGAAATGATTCGGAAGGCGGAGAAGCTTTTGTAATAGAAGCTCCGAGAAAACTACTTTTTCTTGTCTATAAAAAATAATCTCTTTAAAAAATTCCTCTCAAGGCAGGCCTGTGCCACGGACTATCGTGTGCTCGGCCTGTTTCGAGGAATTTTTTAAAATAGATTATTTTTTTATACCTGCGAAAAAGTAGTTTTCTCTGCGCCCTTAAAAGGTCGCGCTCAGAAAGTTTTTTCTCGGGTAACGCGGAGGCCACGGCCGAGCATTAGCGCGCGCCGCCCGTAACGACGGGCCGGCGCGACGCGACCCGAGAAAAAAGCTTCCTGAGGAAAGCGACCGTAATGAGAAAAGTAAATACCTGAAGCCTTTTCGAAGCGGAGGTTTTGTGATATAATAGGACTATTGGGCGAGTGGCGGAATTGGTAGACGCGCCAGACTCAAAATCTAGTTCCCGCAAGGGAGTGAGGGTTCGATTCCCTCCCCGCCCACCACGAAATTATCAAAAAGCCCCTCATTCGAGGGGCTTTTTCGGGGCGAGGCGGGGTTATTTGTCCACCACTTCGCCTTCGACGGCGTCGTCGGATTTGTCGGACTTGTCACTTCCCTTATCATTCGCTTTCTCGTCGGAAGAGGATTGATAGAGTTTCGCGCCGATGGGCATGAGCTTGTCGTTCAGTTCTTTCACGGCGGAGTCGAACTTGTCCTTGTCGGCGTTCTCATCCTTCAAGACAGCTTTCGCAGTTTCGAGAGCGTCTTTTAAGGTCTTCTGGTCGTCGTCGCTCAACTTGTCCTTGTTGTCGCTCAAGAGTTTTTCGGACTGGTAAATGGAGTTTTCGAGGTGGTTTTTACTGTCGATCGCTTCACGTTTTTTCTTATCTTCTTCGGCGTGGGCTTCGGCCTCTTTTTCGGCTTTTTCGATATCTTCTTTGCTCATGTTGCCGGAGTTTTGAATCGTGATGCTCTGCTCTTTCCCGGTTCCCTTGTCCTTCGCGGAGACGTTCAGGATGCCGTTCGCGTCAATATTGAAGGTAACTTCAATCTGGGGGACGCCACGAGGAGCAGGCGCGATGCCGTCCAGGATGAAGCGGCCGAGGGATTTGTTGTCGGCGGCCATTTCACGCTCGCCTTGGAGAATATGAATCTCGACCGAGGGCTGGCCGTCGCTTGCGGTGGAGAAGACTTCGGATTTCGAAGTCGGAATCGTAGTGTTTCGGTCGATTAGCTTCGTGCTCACGCCACCCATGGTTTCAATACCGAGGGAGAGCGGAGTAACGTCGAGGAGAAGGACATCTTTCACGTCGCCCTGGAGGACGCCACCTTGAATCGCGGCGCCGACGGCGACGACTTCGTCCGGGTTCACACCCTGCATCGGGTCTTTACCGAAAATCTTTTTCGCGCATTCGACGACGGCGGGCATGCGGGTCATGCCACCGACCATGACAACTTCGTTCACGTCTTTTGCGTCGAGTTTTGCGTCCTTTAAGGCCTTTTCGACTGGTCCTGCGAGACGCTCGAGGAGAGGTTTCACAAGTTCTTCCAATTTCGCGCGAGTCAAAGTCGTTTCGAAGTGCTTCGGGCCGTCAGCATCGGCGGAGAGGAAGGGGAGGTTCACTTCGACGGAAGTGGTCGAGGAGAGTTCCTTTTTCACGCGCTCGGCCTCGTCTTTCACGCGTTGCATCGCGGCGGCGTCGCCTTTGATGTCGATGCCGGTTTCGTTCTTAAACTCGTCGCAGAAGTAGTTCACAATAATATTATCGAAATCTTCACCACCAAGGTGGGTGTCGCCATTCGTGGACATAACTTCGAAAACGCCGTCGCCGAGTTCCAAAATCGAGATATCGAAAGTACCGCCACCGAGGTCGAAGACGGCGATTTTTTCGTCCTTTTTACTTTCGAGGCCGTAGGCCAGAGCGGCGGCGGTCGGCTCGTTGATGATGCGCTTCACTTCGAGACCGGCGATTTTACCGGCGTCTTTCGTCGCCTGGCGCTGAGAATCGTCGAAGTAGGCGGGGACGGTAATGATGGCTTCATCGACTTTTTCGCCGAGGAAGGCTTCGGCGTCGGCCTTGATTTTCGACAAAATCATCGCGGAGATTTCTTCGGGAGTATATTCTTTCCCGTCCATCTCGACGGCGACACCGGCACCCTTTTTGACGATGTTATAGGGGACGATGTCTTTGTCGTTTTTTACCTCTTTATCTTCAAATTTGCGACCGATGAGGCGTTTTATACCATATATGGTATTTTTTGGATTGGTGACACGCTGATGCTGGGCAACTTTACCGACGAGGCGGTCGCCTTTTTTCGTGACGGCGACGACGGAAGGGGTCGTGCGGTCGCCTTCGGCGTTCGTAATAACTTCTGGTTTTCCGGCGACCATGTAGGCAAAGGCGGAGTTCGTCGTGCCGAGGTCGATTCCAATGATTTTTGACATAGTTTTTACTCCTTTTTTAGCAGTCAGTTAATGCGAGTGCTAAACTACCTCTATTGTAGCAAATTAGCAATCCTTTGTCAAGTGTGCTAAAACTTCTTGACTATTTTTTATAGCTGCGAAAAAGCGAGGTTTAGAAGTTTTAGTAAGCGACAATGAAGTTTTTGTCCAGGGCGGTGCCGGAGGAGTCGCCGGAGAGTTCGGCGGCGTATTCGGGGAAGGGGAAATTCACGTCGCGGATTTCGACGCGGGTTTCGACGCGAGAATAGACGTCGTTGGCGCGGCCGGTGGAGTCGATGGCGAATTGGAAGTTCTCGAAAGGCGTGGTCGCGGTGCAGTTTTCATCGGTGCAGAGTTCGAGAGAAAGGTCGGTAGTCGGCTGTTCGTAGGGGAGGGAGAGGATGAGGAGAGTGTTGTCGTTTTTTCTCGGGGCGCCGGAGAAGGTGCCGGGCAGGACGACAATGGCGGAGCAGGCGTAATCCTGGCTTAAGTTACAGTTCACGAGAGTGGGGGTGTTCGAGGCGGATTTATCGTTCGACTTCACAAGAGCGGAGGCGGGGACTTTCGTCGGGTCGGTGGAGCTGACTTCGTTCGGGGTGAGGAAGAGGGTGCCGTGGTTGGTGCCGGAGTCGGAAACGAAGCTGAAGTCCGAGAGGGAGAAAGTTTCGGGGGCTTGGACGAGCTGGAAGGAGAGGAGGGGCGGATCGAGAGCCTTGGTGGAGAAGTGGTTGCTATTAGGGTATTTTGAATAGTAATTATAGTTGTCGGTGTGGTTGTTGGAGGAGTACCAGGAGACTTTCACGGCTCTGATTTCGTTCGGGGTCGAGAGGGGGACGACGATTTGGGGGAGGGCGGAGCCCAGGGTCGCGCGGTAGTCGGCGACGATGTTCACCATGGTGACGCAGGTGTAGGCCTGGTCGTAGTGGGAGGAGGTGTTGCTGCCGCTGACGTTGGTTTCTTGGATCGGGACTTCGGAGTTACTGCCGCTCGAGGTGGCGCGGCCGAGGAAGCTTTGGATGGCGTTGCAGTTCGTGTTGTGATAGACGCCGACTTCGCCGTTGCCGCCGAAACATTTGGTGTATTCGGGGTCGGTCGAGTTGTGGTTAGCGTAGGCGTCGGCACATTCGACGATGACGAGTTTCGCGTCTTCGACGCCGGCCAGAGAGGCATCATAGGCAGACTGGGCGAGTTCGTTGTTCATAGTGGTGCCGATTTCGGAAACGATAAGAGTAATGAAAGAAACGGCGGCAATCGAGAGAATCAAAGAGACGAAAACGACGACGTAAATCGAAGTGGCGCCTTTGAGTGATTTTTTCATAATAACATAAGCTCCTTTTTCATATTATATCACAGCGAGCCGACGGAGCGGATGCTGAAGTTAAATTTGTTGACGGAACAGTAGTCGAAATTCGAGTTGTAGGAGCTCGGCGGGGCGCAGTTGTCGGAGTTTACGAGGACGTTCACGCCGCCGACGGCGGAACCCAAGATGAAGGAGATGTTATAGAGAGCTTGGTTGGAGTTCGAGGACTGGGAGGGGCTCAGGGTGCTCAGAGAATACATGACGAGGTTAGTTTCGGTTTCGGGGAGGAGTTCGATGGGCTCGTCGGGGACGCCGGTTAAGTAAATGGTTTGGTAGGGCTCGCCGGACTCGGATTTACTACAGGCGGAGTCGGTATTATTCGCGGGGCAGGGGTTTTCGTAGTGAATCAGGGTGTTTCCGGAGCCGTCTTTGGTGGTTTTTAGAGAGGCGACGCAGGCGGTGCGATTCGGGTCGAAGACACGGAGAAGGCGGGGAGTATAAACGGTGGTGGCGCCGGCGAGGTTGGTGACGGAGACTTTGAGGAGCGAGGGGCCGAGGTGGGTGGGGTCGCTAGCGAAAGTGGAGTGGTATTCGTCGTCGATGTTCAGGGCGTAGCCGGAGTTCCAGAAATAAGAATAAGAGCCGGTGCAAAAAACGCCGGAGAGCGGGGCGGTGGCAGACATAGGTTCATAGGTGTTCGCGGAGACGCGCTCGCTGATTTTGCCGTAGCGAGTCGAGGAGATGAGGAGAGTGCCGGCGTCGTTCACGCAGACGTCCTTATTTTGGACGTTCGGGAGGTAAGTGGTGCAAAAGTCGGAGTTGAAGGCGGCGACGGGGGAGGAGGTGATGGTGTCGGTCAGGCTGTCGATAATGTCGCGGCCGGTGGAGTTCACGGTTTTTAGAGTCATTCCCTTCCGGAAAATGCTGACGGATTGCTGAGTTAAAAGCGTAATCGTAATCAGGAGGACAGAAAGGAAGGCGGTAGCGATGGAAAGTTCGACGATAGTGAAACCTTTTTTAGCGACAGACATTATCATCTCCATTTTCATCAACTAAGAGGACGGAAGAGCTCGTGGAGGCATCGCTCTCGAGACGGAGATTACGACGATAGGAAGAGTAGGAAGAGCTGATACAGAGATCGATATCGTTAGTGTCGGAGCCTGGTGTGGTCTTTTTCCAGTTTTTCGCAGCGAGGTTGGTGCTCGCGCCGGCGTCGGGGGAGATGTCGTCGGTGGTGAAGTAGGTGTGGATGGTGCCGGTTTTCGGGGAGCGAATGAGGAGAATGGAGAACTTTCTAGTGCCGTTTTTTAGTTCGAGGGCGCCGTCCATAGGGAGGAGGTGAAAATCGTAATTGTAAAAATAGTTGGTACCATCGGCTTCGACGTTGCGGATGTCGGAAGCGAGGCCGCGGGTGGCATCGACGGTACTGGTGCCGAAGATGGCCTGGATGAGGTCGGAGTGTAGAGGGTCGCCGACGTGATAGACATTGCCGACGATGTCGTAAAGGTGGATGGAAGTGGGGTCATTATTGTCGGAGCCGAAGATGATGAGTTTGCCGTAGTGGGCGTATTCGGATTGACCTTTGGAGCGGTAAGAACTCGATTGAACGTTCAGAACGGCGCTATAAGTTTTTTTCATAAAATCGAGAGAATCATTGACGACACTGGAGTAATATTGCGCGGGGAGAGTGGCGTTGATGGTCGCGATGATGCCGGCCATCAAAAGGGCGGAAATCGAAAGCACAAGAGTAACTTCGACCAGAGTAAAACCTTTCAGGCCCCAGCGGATAAACATAAGAATATTATAACATATGGTCCGGAAAGGGGCTGTTGTAAAAAATACAACAAAAAGCGGGGAAGAGATGAGTCCTCACCCGCTTTAAGATTACTCCGAGAGAGAAGCGAAGAGTTCAGTCAGAGTGAGCGCCGAGGAAGTCGGAGCCGAGACGGAACCGTAGGACAAGTTCAGCTTCAGGGAGAATTTCTGGGTGCCGTAGTCGCCCGGGACTTCGCCAGCGACAAAGATGCCGGTCAAGCGGAAGTTGTCGTCGACAGAGATGAGAATCGGAGGGATTTTGGCCATAGCTTCGTCGAAATATTTGACGAGTTCGGCGCGATCTTCGTCAGTGAGTTTGTCGAGAACAGAGAAGTCTACGCTGGTCGTATTGGCAGCACTGACGCAATCGGTGACGTATTCGTCGTCGCTTGTGGAAACGCAGTCGACAACAACGGGTTCAGTGCAGTTTTTAGAGAGTTTTTGGATGCTCTCGTTGTTCGCGAGGGCGATGAGAAGATCCACGAGTTTTTTCGAGTCGATGTTGACGCGATAAACAGTACCAGTGAGCTCAGTGGAGCTGGTCGAAGTCAAAGAAAGCGGGAAGTTATTCTTTGCGATTTTCTCGATTTCGGTAATCATCGACAGGCTTTCTTCGAGGGAAAGGCTACCGCCACAATTGCTCGTCGGCAAGACGGATATTGAGGAGCTCATGCTTTCGGAAATAGTTTTAAGTTCTTCGGAACTCAAAACGATCCAGGAGCCGTCAATCTTCGAGAGACCAGGAACGAGGGCGGAGAAGGCCGAGAGGCCGGAGACTTTCAGATAGAGATTGCCGTCGTTCGCGAGGACGGAGTCGAGAGAGACGTTCATGGCGTCGTAGGCGACGGCGAGTTTCATGCCAGTGATCGCGGAGGAGCCGCCGACGAATTTGAAGGTGGAGTTGCCGGAATCGTCAACATCGACCGCAAAAGTGTCGTTCAGGGAAGTCGCGAGATTCTCGAAGAGAGAGTAGTCGGACTTCGACTGCTGGCTCGGTTTCGGGTTGTCTTTCGGCTTCAAGATGAAGTAGAGAGCAACACCGATACCGGCTAAGAGTACGACGGCAGCGATGATGATTAAGATTAATTTGTTGTTTTTCTTCGGGGCGCCGACAGAAATCGGGGTTTCAGCCGGGGTGGCACCGAAAGATTGAGGCTCGGCGGGAGCACCGAAAGTTTGCGGAGCGACGGGAGCCGGTTCCGGAGTCTCGGGTGCGACCGGGGCGGGTTCGACCGGAGCCTCGGAAGCAACAGGAGCGGGTTCCGCCGGAGCAGCCTCAGCGCCAGCGGAGGGGAATTCGGCCGGGGCCGGATTGTCCGTCGGGAAGGGGTTTTCATTGGGGTTTTCGTTCATGATAACAAAATCCTTATGGTTAATATTATTAAAGTTATTATATCACGAAATTGGATTATAGGCCGGTTTTTAAGAAAGATTCGAGACCCGCCCAGGAGTTCAGATCGAGGCTCGGGAGACCGGAGTAAGTCTGGCGACCGAAGACGAAATAGGGGTAGCCGGTGGCGACACGAGAGGCTTCGACGGTGAATTTTTCAACATCGTTTTTACTGGCTTCGGTCGAGAGGCAAGTGTCGAAAGAGTCGCCGAGACCGACGCGGTGGGCGATAGTGCTCCAGTAATCTTCGGGTAAGTTTTCGATTTTTGGAGAGGTTTTCGAGTCGCCGATGCCTTTGCTGTGGTAATCGTCCCAGAGAGCCTGGATAGCACCGTGGTAAAATTCCCAGAATTTATTTTCGTAGGCAGCGCAATAGGCGGACTCGGCGGCGGCGGTCGAGTAGGCGGAGCCGGAGTAGGACAGGGCGTTCGTCATGCGAATTTCGAAGAGGATGTGGTTTTCGTCGAGAAACTTTTCGAAGTTTTCTTCGTTGTTCATAACGACGCGAGTGAAAACGTCGCAGTAGGGACACATGATGTCGGTGTACATAATGTAGTGTTTTTTCGAATCTTTCGGGCCCATGGTCATGGCCTCGACCCAGGCGGACTCGGCGGCGGGGGGTTTATTCATGATGGAGCTCACGATTGCGACAAGGACGATGCCAAAAACCGCAACAAGAGCAAGAGTGGTAAAGAGAGAACTTTTTTTCATAATATTATTATATTATATTCCGAGTAAAAACGTGAGCCAATCTTTCAGATTTGAGGCGGAATCTTCGGATTTTTCTTCGGAGACAGTGAGCACGCTCTCATCTTCGACTTTTTTCTCGAAAACAGGGAGAAAAACGAGTTTTTCGCCGGGACTCACTTTGTTTGTCGAATGCTTCACGGCGAGTTCTTGGTATTCGGCGGAGGAATAATAATCGTTTTCGAGTCTCGCGGTTTCAATTTCGAGTTCTAAGATGTTCAGGGCGCGATTTTTTTCGTTGATTTCGCGCTCGAGTTTGTAGTTTCTGGTCATGGCGGAGATGGCGCCGACGAGAAAGATGAAACAGAGAGCAAAAACGACAATAAAAAAGAGGCGGTCATGAGTAAAATAATCATGCTTTAAAATATAGAACCATTGGCGAAGTTTGGTTTTTGTTTTCTGCATATGGTTATTATAACATATTTTAGTGGGGAGGGCGTGGTATAATATGCGTATGATTACAGGTCTAACGAATGATGAAGTGCTCGAGCGAGTGCGGGCGGGGCAAACGAACGCGAGCGAGCTCAAAACCAGTAAAAGTGTCGGGGAAATTGTCCGAGATAATGTTTTTACGTATTTTAATTTGATATTTTTAATTGTAGCGGTACTACTCATCATTGTGGGGTCATATCGGGACTTGACATTTTTGCCGATTATTATAATAAATATATTAATTCAGATTTTTCAGGAACTTCGAGCTAAGAGAGTGCTCGACAAACTTCGAGTGCTTAATTCCCCGCAGGCGACGGTGATTCGGGAGGGGAAAGAAAAAAGTGTGGCGGTTGAGGAGCTGGTGATTGATGATGTGATTTTGCTCCGGGCGGGGGACCAGATTCCGGCGGACGCGAAAGTGGTCGAAGGAGAGATGGCGGTGAATGAGTCGCTGCTCACGGGGGAGGCGGACGAAATTATGAAACGGCGCGGGGCGGAACTACTTTCCGGGAGTTTTGTGGTGTTCGGGAGTGGAGTGGCGAAGCTCACGAAAGTTGGGAAGGATTCTTATGCGGCGAAGTTGACACTCAGGGCAAAGGCAATTAAAACGCAGGAGCAGTCGGAAATTATTCGGTCGCTCAACAAATATCTCAAGATTGTCGGAATTATTATTGTGCCGCTCGGGACGATTCTGTTTATTCAGCAATATCTCGTTCGGGGTGAGAGTATGGAGACGGCGGTGGTCGCGATGGTGGCGGCGATTCTCGGGATGATTCCGGAAGGGCTGTTTTTATTGTCGTCGGTCCGGCTCGCGCTTTCGGCGATGAATCTCGCGCGAAATGAAGTGATGTTGCACGAGATGAAGTCGATTGAGACTTTGGCCAGAGTGGATACGCTTTTGGTTGATAAAACGGGGACGATTACGAGCGAAAAAATGAAAGTGGTCGAGGTGACTGGGGAGAAAGAGACGCTGGCTTTGATGGCGACGGCGATGAGTGAGGAAAATAATGAGACGATGAAGGCGATTCGAAAAGAGGTGCGGGGCGAAAAAGTTTCGCTCCCGAAGAGTTTCAGAGTGGTGCCGTTTTCGTCGAAATATAAGTTTTCGGGGGTGCAGATTTCGCCTCGGAAGGCATTAGTGCTCGGGGCGCCGGAGATGGTGCTCAGAGAAAAATATGAAGAATATCGGGCGGAAATTGAGAAGAAAACGAGGAGAGGGTATCGAGTGTTGGTGTTCGGGGAGTATCCTGGGGAGCTTTCGGGGGAGACGGGGCTTTTACTCGACGTTAAGGTGGCCGGAATGGTGGTAGTCGAGAATGAAATTCGAAAAACGGCGAAGAAAACTTTTTCGTATTTTGCGGAGCAGGGGGTCGAGGTGAAAGTGATTTCGGGGGATAATCCGGCGACGGTGAGCGAGGTGGCGAAGAAGGCGGGAATCCCGGGAGCAGAAAAGATGGTGGATGCGTCGAAACTTTCGAGTGACGAGGAACTCAGTGAGGCGGTGATGACGAAAGTGGTGCTCGGGAGAGTGAGCCCGGAACAAAAACGGAAAATTGTAAATATTTTGAAGAGTGCGGGGCGGACGGTCGCGATGACGGGGGACGGAGTGAATGATGTCTTGGCGCTCAAGGATGCGGATTGTTCGGTGGCGATGGCGAGCGGGGCGCAGGCGGCGATTTCGGCGGCGCAGATTGTGCTTTTATCGTCCGATTTTTCGAAGATGCCGGAGGTGGTGCTCGAGGGGCGGAGAGTGGTGAATAATATTGAGCGGAGCGGGTCGCTGTTTATTGTGAAAAACTTGTTTAGTTTTCTCATGGCGGTGATGGCGTTTTTGTTTGCGTTTTCGTATCCGATGTTGCCGGCGCAGGTCGCGATGGTGACGCTGTTTTCGATTGGGATGCCGTCGGTTTTACTCGCGCTCGAGCCAAGCAAGAAACTTATCTCGGGAAACTTTTTGTTTAATATTGTGAAAACGGCGATACCGGCGGCGCTGACGGGCGTGGTGATTATGGTGGTCGTGGTAATTCTCGGCGGGAATTTGGGGATTTCGCGAGAGGAGCTCGCGATGGTTTCGACGGTGGTTTGGGGAGTGGTGGGAATGGTGCATCTCTTCCGCGTCTGCCTCCCTTTCACAAAGTGGAGCTTTTCAGTGTTTCTAATAAGTCTCATTGGATTACCCATTTGTATTTGGCAGTTTGGCTGGATGTTCCGAGCAAACACGGCGATTTCGGAGACGGGTGGGAAAGTAGCGGTGATGGCGTCTTTGATTACGATTCCTGTTATGTTCGCGTTCGTGTGGGTAACGGGAAAGATTGGGGGGAAAGTCGCACGAAAATATGGTATAATAAAGGGGTCGGGGGCATAGCTCAGAGGTTAGAGCAGGCGGCTCATAACCGCTTGGTCCTTGGTTCGATTCCAAGTGCCCCCACCAGTGAAATTATTTCAAGAGGAGGGTAATGAGGGGGAGGGTAAGCATGGACATTGTTGTAGAAATTACAACAATTTCGGAGGCTTCGTCAACTTTGGCGTCTTTGCCACCGTATTTTTGAGCGAAGAGACCGAGAGAGGTGGCGGTCGGGAGAGCCTGAATCAGAGTGCAGACGATAATGACTTCGCTCGGGAATTGAAGTAAGTTTAGGATAAGAAAAGTTAAGAGCGGGGAGATGGTGAGCTGGATGGCGGCGACGAGCAGGAGGCGCCATTTTTTCACGAGGGAGCGGAACTCGGCAGTGGAGAGCATGTAGCCGATGCAAATCAGGGAGAGCGGAGTGGTGATGTTGCTGACGTAGCCGACGGTGGTTTTCAAGATGTCGGGGATGGCGATTTGAGTGAAGAAAAAGATTAGACCGAGAACGACGGCGATGATGTTCGGGTTGGTCAGGACGCGGACGAAAAAGCGGGGAGTGAGTTTTCGCTCGAAGAGCCAGATGCCATAAGAGAAGAGGGCAAGGTTGAAGGCGATAATGAAACCACAGTAAGGGATAATTCCCTGCTCGCCGAAGGCGGAGGAGATGATGGGGTAGCCCAGGAAGGTTGCGTTGTTAAAAATGAAGGCGAATTGGCCCTCATAGGAGAGTTCGCCGTGGAAGATTTTTTCGTGGTAAATAAGTTTTCCGACGAGAATCATGGTGAGCATGATGAGGAGGCCGGCCAAAAAGCCCATGAGAAAAAGGTAGCCATATTCTTCGGAGTAGGTTCCGGGGAAGGCGTTAAAGAGGGAGGCGGGCATAAAAATGATTAAGAGGAGGTTCACGAGCTGTTTGTTCGTGGACTGACTGATTTTTTTCGTTTTGCCCAAAATGAAGCCCAGGGCGATAATGAGGGCGATGACGAGGAGTGAGGAGTAGAAAGAGCTCAAATCTAAGCGCATAAGGCTATTTTATCACGGATTTTAGTTTTTCGCGCAGCCAAGCGTCGGCGATGCCGCCGGACATCATTAAAATCAGGTAGCCAGAGTTTTTGTATTTTATCAAGCGGTCGAAAAGTTCGTCGGTGAGTTCGCCAGTTTCGGCGACGTCGCGGTTCATGAGGCTCGCGACGAATTCTTCGGGCAAAATTTCACGCTTCGTGGTGTCTTCGCGGGCGTGGAAAGTGGGGAGCCAAATGAGCTTCGTGACACCCATGAAGGCCTCTTTGTAGCCGGAGAAAACTTCGGCTTGGCGGGTGTTGGTCAGAGGTTCGTAGAGAGCGACGACGCCTTGTTTTCGCTCACGCTCGACTTCTTCTAAGGCGATTTCGACGGTGGCGGCGACTTCTTCGGGGTGGTGGGCGTAGTCGGTGTAAAAGCCGTCGGCGAGTTTTTCAAAACGGCGAGTGGCGCCGGGATAAGTATTCATGAGTTCGCGGAGGTCTTTGTAGTCCAGGCGACGATTCAGACTTTCGGCAATTTTCATGACGGCGTGCATAGCGAGAGTGGCGTCGTTGCGGCGGACTTCGCCAGCGAGGTTCAAGTGCGGGTCAGAGTCGAGGTCGGAAATGACGGTCAGAGACTGGGACTCGAACTGGCGGAAGGCGGCTTCGTAATCTTCGTGGGTGGGGTAGATGTCGGGGTGGTCGTAGGAAACGGCGGTAAGGACGGAAAGCCAGGGGTGGAAAGCGAGAAAATTACGGTCGTATTCGTCGGCTTCGTAAACTAAAAATTCGGAGCCGATAGTATATTTTCCGGAGGGGGCGAAGGGCATAGTCGAGCCAACAAGGTAAGAAATCGGGAATCCGAGATTCAGACAGGCCCAGACGATCATAGCGGTGGTGGTGGTTTTTCCGTGGGTACCGGCGATGGCGACCATTTTTAAATCTTTTTTCTCGATTAAATAAGAGATGAGTTCGTCGCGTTTCGAGATTTTTATGCCGAGTTTTTCGGCCAGGACGAGTTCGGGGTGGTTGGGTTTCACGGCGGAGGTGTAAATTAGCCAGTCGATCGGTTCTTTTTGATGCGAACTCAAGAGAAATTGGCCGTCTTGGGGGCCGATATGGATTTCGGCGCCGGCTTCGATGAGTGGTTTTATCGAATCGTCGGGGGCGAGGTCGGAACCGGCAACACGGTCGCCGGCTGTGAGTATCATTTCGGCGAGAGCACCCATACCTTTTCCAGAGATGCCGACAAAATATATCTTCATAAGTCGATTATAGCACAGAAAATCCCCGAGATAGGGGATTTTCTTGGACCGTGTGAGGTGGGAATTAGGCTTTTTTCTTCAAAGTCAAGAAGCCGTTTCTCGGATTTTCGTTCACTTCGCGGTCAGCGGGAAGATCGCAAGGAGTGCCTTTGCCGCCTTCAGCGTTCTTGGTGAAGAAGTAAATCGTTTGGGGTTTGCCGCCACGAAGAGTCACTTCGGATTTTCTGAGATAGTATTTCACGCCTTTAGCGTTGGTGTGTGTGTAAGCCATTAAGACTTCCTCCTTTTAAGTTGTATTTTTATCTTATACCCTCTTAATGTAATAGTCAAGAGGGATTTTTGATGAATATAAGAGAGATTTCGACGACGAGCCAGATGAGGAAGCGGACGAGGATAATAAGCGCAAGAATTATAGAGAGGAGGGCGAGGAGGGCGGCGGGGGTGGGGGCGAAAATGGGGGAGGCGAAGTTATAGCGGTAGAGGTTAGTGTCGGGGATGTCGGCCAAGATGCGGTCGGTGATTTCGTATTCGGACTGGCGGGCGGCGATTTCGCGGAGCATACAGTTCACGTGGCCCTCGGAATCCCAGGTCCAGCCCATGCGGCGAGCCTCGGGGTCGCAGACGGCGGAGGCGGCGGCGTAAATATTTCCGCCGGGGTTGCCAGAGGCGCCGATTTCGGCGGCTTTTTGTTCGGCGGCACTGATTGCGGCTTTTGCGGCGCGGTGGTATTGGTGTTCGAGATAGAAGGGACCAGTGCCAAAAGTGAGAGTCTGGACGCCGTTTTTTTCGGTGATGTTCACGACGACATGGGTGAAAGTGAAGGATTTTAGTTCGTCCAGGGCGGACGCGATGTTGGCGTTGGCTTCGTCGGCGGATTCAGCTTCGTCGCCAGCGAGGTCGGCGGCGAGGACGGCGTCGCGCAGTTCGGTCATTTTAATGTGGTCGAAACGGAGGAGGGTGGCGGTCAAAAAAAGGAGAGGCAGTAAAATTAGTAAGAGTTGCCAGTTTTTGAGCCTAAATTTCTTTTTGCGCAGGAATCCACCCATAATAATATTATAGCATGTTATAATATCTGTATGTACAAAGAACATAAAAAAGTCTTTTTCTTATATTCTTTAATCGTCTTATTAGCGGTCTCTTCGCCGTGTTTTGCAGAGAGAGCGGAGGAAGAACTTTATGGGGGGATTTCGCAGTATTGCGGGACGATTAAGCAGACTTTGACGGCGATTTCGCATGATGATTCGAGAATGCGAGCGGAACTCGGGGCTTATTATGAAAAAATAGCCAATAATTACATTATACCACTAAACGCGAGATTTGTCAAGAGTAATCAGCCGAATGTGGGACTTTTGGAGCTCCAAAAGCAGTTTGCGGAGGAAAGAGAGGAGTTTAATGAGAGTTATATTGAATACGCCAGGGGAATGGAGGTGCTGATTGCGGTGGATTGCAAGAAGGAGCCGGAAAAGTTTTATGGGCAGCTCACGAAACTCAGGGAGGCGAGAGCAGTAGTGAACCAGGAGAGTCGAGAGATGGAAGAGATTATTGAAAAGTTTTATTACGCGGTGGAGGAGTTGTATGAAAAATAGCAGCGGGGCTAGGAATTTGGCGATACTCGGGGTGGTGGCAGTGGTAGTGACACTCACGACAACACTCGTGGCGCTCAAAATTTATCACGATACGGGAGATATTTATCTCGACCGATCGAGGCCGGGGTATTTGCCGGAGAAAAAGGAGGAAGATGAGGAAGAAGAGATTTTTGAGTTTCAGGATACGGGAGTAATAACGAACGGGGTGATTAAAGAATATCTTGAGCACTTCGAGAAAGAAATGAAAAAGGAAGAGTATTTTAAGACGGAAACGCTGAGCGGGGAGGCGCTAGGGATTCCGGAGTGATATTTATAAAGTAGCTCTGAGAAAACTGTTTTTCTCGGAGCTACTGGGAGGATTATTCTTCTTCGTCGTCATCGTCTTTCAGAGCGACGACTGCGACCCACATGGCGGTGGTGGAGGCGGCAGCGGCGACTACGAGCCAGGCCAAAGAGCCGTTTTCGACAGCTTTCGCGGCGAGGGAGGTCGAGGCGGAGGAGGAGACACCTTGGGCGGTTTCGGGACCGAAGGTAAAGTCAACGGTGGCGGGGGAGGTGGAGGTGTTGAGGGTCGAGGTGGTGACGGTGCGGTCAGAGGTGGTCGTGCGGTAAGTTACGCCGGGTTGGTGGTTCGTGATGTCGTCTTGGATATCGGTGCCGGGGTTTGTCGGGCGTTCGGTCGTGAGGTAGGTCCAGGCGCCGACTGCCCAGTTGGCGGAGGAAGTGTCGCCGTCGATGATGGTGACGACACCATATTCAGTGTCGTAAGCGAAGCCGGAGTCGGCGGTGAGGGTACAAGTATATTTCAGATTTTTATTGTTGCCGTTCAGAGTGCTATCGACGGAAGCAGTGGTGCAGGTATCGACGGCGTTGGTTGGGACGGTGCTACTACCGGAGAAAGTCGGGGTGGAACCAGTGAAGATGTAAGTCTCAATCTGGGAAGTGGTAACGGCGGAGTCGGCGGAATCGTAGTCGCTGATGATGGTCAGGGTGGATTTTTTCAGACCGTTCACGGGAGAGATGCTGAGGTTGCCGGCGCCAGAGGAGGCGCTGTCTTCGACAACGGCGGTGTAGATTACGGAGTTAGTGTAAGTGCCGGCGGCAATATTAGAGTCAAGGTAGGCACCGTAGTAGATGGTCTGGTCAACACCAGTGGTGTCGGCGTGGGAGGTTTTCACGATTTTTTGGGAAGTGTTCGTCACGGGGAGGAATTTGCCGGAGGCGATGTTTTGGTCGGTGTAGGTGGAGCTGAAACCGGAGATTTGGACACCAGAGGTAGTCGAGGCGAGGGCGTAACCCCAGTTGCTCGAGGCGGTGGAGAGGACGGTCGGGTTCGAAGCAACGATACCGGCGATATATTTGGTCGAGTCGGCGGTATTGATGAGTCTAGTGGTTGCGAGAGTTTGAGTGCTCGGGATGTTGCTACCATTGTTGGAGTAATCATAACCAGTAACGTGGTTGATGACTTCATCGGCAAAGGTCGGGTCGAAGTTTTCGTCGGAGACGTCGTCTTCGGCGGTGAAATTATTATCGTAGCCAGTCAAGTAAAGTTCGTAGCCGGCGGGAGCGTTCGTCGCGACATTCACAACGCTGTCCAAGAGGACATATTGGCCGGGGCCAGAGGTGGCGGCGGAGGTGGTGGTGCTGTCGTTGTCGATCGTCATCGTGAGAGAAGTTTCAGCGATATTGAAGTTGACGTGAGTCAGAGAGCCAACTTTCGTGGCGTAAGAATTACTGAGGGATTCAATGTAAGGAACAAAAACGAACGCTATAACAAGTGTACCAAGGCTGGCAAAGGCCCCGCGAAATAGACGTGAGTGAGATTTTTTGAGACCGAAGTCTCGTTTTTTTGCCGATGTGTGGAGAAACATCTTATAATATTACCTTTTTATTTTAATGACCTTATATCCTCTATTTTTACACAGTATTATGGTTATGTCAAGAACGGTTTTATGGAGTTTTCCACAAGCGGAATAAAACAGGGGTGGAAAAGTAGCGAGCGGTTTTTGGATTTTTATAGATTTTAACGAGATTGACTTTTTTTAGAAAAATGATAAAATGGTGGTAATTTGGTGGGAGAAAGTATAAAATGAGGTTTGGATATAATATTCAAGAAGTGATTTTGTCAATTTCGGAACACGAGCGAAAACGGCAGAAAATTAAGGTTCAAGGGGGGAGTCCGCGGATTTACGTGCGCGTGAAGCGGAAATAAGCAGGAGCGCTACGGAGACGAGAACGGCGCCAGCGACAAGAGCGAGGTCGAGAGCGAGAGAGCCGTCGCTCTTTTTTGAGTCTTTGACGCCTTTCGGGGTCGTGGTAGTGATAGTTCGAACTTCTACGTCCGAATCGGTGCTGACGATTTCGGTTGGGTCGGTGGTTGTCAGGTCGGTTTCAGTAGGTTCGGCGGTTTCGTCGGGATTTTCGGTTTTCTCTTCTTTTTTATCTTCGGTGGAGGCGGCTATAGTCGGTTTTGGAGTTTCTTGGGTTGAGGGTTGGGAGGGTTGTGGCTGAGGTTGCGGTTGAGGTTGTGGCTCGGGCTGAGGGTCGGGCTGGGGGTCGGGGACGGGAACGTCAATAGTGATGCCGAGGGAGGAGCCGGAGGCGCCGACGGTGTTATAGTTCGAATCGCTCAAGTTGGCTGGGGAAATCGAGACGGATTCGGAGGAAGTTGAGGAGGGAAAGCCGGAGTGCAAAGTGAAGGAGGCGACGAGAGGAGAGCCGGCAATCGGGGAGGCGGAATAAACGGTAATTGAGTTGCCGCCGGCGCTTCCCTGCCAAACACCACTGTTAATCATGAGATTAGAGATCGAGAGATTGCCCGAGGTCGAGATAGTGGCGGGGCCGTAGCCGGTGGCACCGTTAGAGTTAACATAAACGTAACAGTTAGTCGAGGAATTCGGGGAGAGGGTGGTGTTCGCACAGGAAATGGTGGCGGAATCGGCGAAGGCGGGAGTGGCGAAAAACGCGAATAATGTGCTTATTAATATTTTATAGAATTTATTATTCATCTTTCTCCTTATAATTCGGTTATGTTGCCTTGGACGAAGGCGAAGAGTTTCGCGACGTTGGCGATGGTGAGGGTGCCGGTGCCCTGAAAATCGGCGGCGATGAAGTAGGGGGAGTCGGGGGAAAGCTTGATGGTGCCTTGGACGACAGCGAAGAGTTTCGCGACGTCGGAGATGTTGATGTCGCCGTCACCGTTCAAATCACCTTTGACTACGACAGGGGTGGCGGGTTCTTCGGGGGTTTCAGGCTCGGGATTATCGGCGGGGACGGGATCCTCGGGGGCCGGGTCTTCCGGTGTTTCGGGGACTTCGGGGGCGGTAGGTTGTTCAGGTTCGGGGGTCACTGGGGTGTCGTTCGGGGTGGTTTGAGTCGAGCCGAACCAGTCGGTGAAGAGGTTGTAAAAATTGCGGTTTCCGTGGGAGGAGCAGGCGTCGCCGGCGCCGTAGCCGGCGGCAAGAGAGGCGGCGTTGGGTTGGTAAGGAGTGTAGCGGTAAAGGGCGGAGGTGGCGCGGTTTTCAATAAAGACGACGGAGCCGCCGCAGTCTTCTTCGACGTCATAGCGGATGAAATTGTTGCCGACAGGGTAGTTCGACCAGTAGCCGAGGAGAACACTGTGGAAAAGTTCGGCGGCGCGCTGGACTTGGTTGATGAAGCCGTAATAGCGAGTGTCACAGGCGGCGGTATCTGGACAACCATAACCAGTGGCGATTTGGTATTGGCCGGCGTCGGGCCAGGTGTCGGAGATTAAACCCTGTTCCTTTTCGAGGAGGACGAGGAGGACCTGGGGGTTGATGTCATAGTCAACGGCGGTGAAGTGGATGACGTGGGCAGCGGAGGCGTTTTCGAAAGTCGTGACGCCGTCCAGGGAGACGCCAGAGAATTTTTCGTCAGCGAGGCAGACGAAGTGACCGTCTTCGATGTGGTAACTCAAGTTGCGAGTACGGGCGTAGCGCTGGGGCTTTTCGAGATCGGTGTCGTTACATGGGTTGTGGGCGTGGAGGAAGGCATCAACCTCGGCTTCGGTCATCGTGCTGGAGTTCGACATTGTGTAGTCATTCATGATGTTGCCAGCGGAGAAACCGTCGAGGTAGGCAAAGGAGGGGTGAGAAAATAATGAAGCTACTATAACAAGACAAAAAGAAAGGACTTTCCGGGACATGCGTCGTCGCAAAAGAACTCTCTCTTCGCTTTTTTCTTGTTTTATCATAATTCTATCTCCTTGGTTATAGTGGTGGTTTCGCCGGTGGTGGTTGTGATGTCGAGGGTGAGAGTGAGGGGGGAGGGGAGGGAGGCGGCGGGGAGGCTGAAGGTGGCACAGGCGGAGGAGGAGGGGTTGGCGATGATTTCGGAATCGTAGGTGGCGGAGAAATTGGGCGCGCTCAAGGTGAGGCGACAGGTGCCGGAGGTCAGGACAGAAATTGAGGAATAGACTTTTAGTTCGCCGTCCAAAACGTCGGCGAAAGTAATTGAGGCGGAAAGAGAAGAGGCAACGTCGGAATAGGTTGGTTTCGGGGAATCGAAATCGGAGGTTTCATCGGGGGGGTTAGCGGAATTATCGGTTTCTTCGGATTTTTCGGTGGTTTCGGTTGGCTTTTCTTGCTCTTTTTTGTCGGTCCCTTCGACGATGGACGAGTCGGGGTTTTGGACGGTCTTGGGGCGGGCAACGAGGCGGAAAATTAAGATAACGGCAAAAGTGACGGCAAGCACCGAAACAAGAATAATAATCGGGTGGCGCTGTATTAACAGGGTATTCTTCGCAGTTTTTTGTTTCATATTTTTATTATATATCTGTTGTTTGATTTTTTCAAATATATAATTCTATTATATCAAAGATTTCGAAAAAAGTCAAGAGGCTTATGCTTATAGAGAGGAGGCGGGGAGGGCGGCGGAGGTGACGACGATGACTATATCGTAATTATTGGAGACGCCTTCGGGGAGAGATTCGGAGCCTAAGACAATGTGGTTTTTGAAGAGTTTTTGGAGAGTTTGGAGGGAGAGGGGAGTGCGGCCTGTGAGGTTATAAATAGTGTAGGCGGCGGGGTAGTCGGCCTCGGGGGCGTTTCCGACGTCGGCGATTTCGAGGCCGGTATTCCCCTCTATCTTCGAGCGGACGGTGGCGGCGATGCCGTCTTTGCCGGTGGCGTTCAGGGCGAGAATCTTGGCGTTTTCGCGCTTCAAGGGGTCGGTCAAGAGCTCATCTTTAACATAAGAGCGGATGGCGAAGTAGTTGTTGTCGCCGGCGCGGGGAGCGATACAGGAGGCGCCGTTGTTGCAGGGGGCGTAGCGGAGATAATCGTGGACGGTCAGGGGGATTTGGCGGGCGGTGGCAAGGTCGAAGCCGGAGTCCAAGAGAAGGTGGGCGGCGGATTTCATTTCTTCAATCGAAACGTCGGTACGGAGATTGTCGCCGAGGGCGGAGGCAAGATTCAAGAGGTCGGTGATGGAGAGATCTGAGGAGGCGATTTTGTCTTTTATGGCCATGAGGATTTTTTGTTGGTGTTCGGTACGAGAGAAATCGCCATCAACGACGCCATAGCGGGCGCGAGCGAGACGGAGAGCTTCGATGCCGTTCAGGGTGGTTGGGACACCGGCTTCGATGGTGATTTCGTTGCCTTCGCGAGTGTCATTGACGTCGTCGTCGAGGGTAACAGTGATGCCACCGAGAGTTTCGACAACGGTCACGACCGAACCCCAGTTGACGTGGGCGAAATATTGGAAACTGATTCCGAGCATTGAGGTGAGTTCGGACTCGAGAGCGCGGTTCGCGTCGGCTTCGCTGGCGCCGTAAGTTATATTACACCAATAAGTCTCGTTGATTTTGCCGGTGCCGGTGCAGGGCTTCAAAGATTTCAAGTCGCGTGGGACGGAAAGCATGGCAATGTCGCCGGTTTTCGGGTTAACGGAGACGACCATAATAGTGTCGGTCAGGTCGGCGCCGTCGTGGATGCCGCCGCCGTTGTCGCCGGACATATCGAAACCGGAAGTGCCGATGACGAGGATATTGACGCGGCCGTTGTTGTCGGTTTTTAGCTCAACGTAATCGTCGGAAGTCAGGGTCGCGATGGCGTCCCAGATGGTGGAGTTGCCGCCGGTGAGTTTTTGGATCAGGTCGTTGCCCCAGACGACGAAATAAGTGCCGGCGCCGATGACGGCGAGGATTAAAACAACGACAACAGAAAGAATTATTTTTTTCACTTTGGATTTCTTCTTCTTAGGTTTGGGTTCGGGAGAAGATTTTTCTTTTTTCTCTTCTTTTTCTTCCTTATTATCATCAAAAGCATTGAGTAACTCATCTGGGAGGGAATTATTTTCTTCTTCGGTGTCGTCGAAGGCGTCGAGAAGTTCGGGGGGGAGGGTGGCGGGGGTGGTGTCTTTGATTGGTTCTTCTTTTATGACGACTTTTTTTGGGGCGGGTTTGGAGCTTCTGGAATTAAAAATAACTTCATTAGAATGCGAGGGTTTAGGCGCGCGGACCTTGAGGCCGTCGATGGATTTCGTTTGTGTCATGTGGTATTATTATAGCATATGAATTATGATTTAACGAAAAAACAGAACTTAGTACTGGATTATATTCGGGAATACATCAGAGAAAACGGGATTTCGCCGTCGTATCGTGAAATTATGGTTGGGATTGGGATTTCATCGGTGTCGGCGGTGGCAGAGCATGTGGATAATTTGATTCAAAAAGGATACTTAAAAAAACGCGCAGGCGAGGCGAGGGGAGTGGAGCTCGCCGAGAGAATACCGGCGGAAATTACGGAGTGGTATCGAAAAAAATATAGTCTCGCAACAACCGAGGAACGAAAGATTTTGGACGAGGCGGCAAAAATATTAGATATTAATATTTAGGACTCGGATTGGAATTTTTCGTGGACCTCTTTTAAGTGGGGGTCGGTGACGTGGGTGTAAATCTGAGTGGTAGAAATATCGGAATGTCCCAAGAGGGCCTGGACGGAGCGGATGTCGGCGCCGTTCATGAGAAGGTCAGTCGCGAAAGAGTGACGGAGAGTGTGAGGAGTAACGTGTTTTACGATGCCGGCGGCGCGAGAGTATTTGTCGATGATGCGCTGAATAGAGCGGGCAGTTAAACGACGGTAGTTTCCGGAAGTGTCGAGGTCGTTCATGTGCTTCGAATTATTCAAAAAGAGAGCAGGGAGGTCGTCGTGACGAACGGCGAGATATTCGCGAACGCGGTCGGCGGCGGCGGTAGAGATGAAAATTGGGCGGTCCTTACTTCCCTTTCCACGGACCATAAATTCGCGGCGGTCGAGGTTGATATCGCCGCGGTTTAAGTTCACAAGTTCGGAGACGCGGAGGCCGCCAGAAAAAAGCAATTCGACGATAGCGCGGTCGCGGAGGCCAGATTCGGTGTCGTCCGGGATGGCGTTCATTAGATCTTCTACTTCGTCGTAATGGAGGAAAGTAACTTGTTTTCGCGCAGCGTGAGGTAGCTCAACCAGGGACGGGTCGAGGCTTTTAATTCCCCGCTTACTCAAATATTTCAAAAAACCACGCAAAGCAATTAAATAATAGGACTGAGTTAGAGTTTTTAAACCAGAGCCGTCGGGGGATTTTTCGCGATTCAGGCGGAGGCGGTATTTTCGGAGAAGTTCCGGAGTAATTTCGCTGGGGTGATATTCGTCGGAGACGAGGTCCGCGGTTAAATCGTAGAATTTATCGAGGTAGTGACGATAGTTTTCAGCGGTGCGCTGGGAGCGGCCGGACTCAACTTCGAGATGCTCAATAAATTCTTCGATTAAGTCGGGGAGATTCATTAGCGAGTGTATTTTTCGTTTAGGTCGGAATAATCGTAGAGTTCGTCTTCTTTGAACCAGAGGGCGATTTCTTTCTTCGCTTCATCGACGGAGCCGGAGGCATGGACGAGATTCGGAACACCAATTCCCTTCGCGTCGGAATAACCGAAGGACATATGGGAGAAGTCGCCACGGATGGTGCCCATTTCGGCGGATTTTGGTTCGGTCGGGCCGACGATTTTGCGAATGAGGGGCACCGCTTCGACACCTTCAAAAACAATGGCGATGACGGGGCCAGACATCATATAAGTAACATTGTAGTGATAGGCGGATTCGCCGCGGCGAGTAATCATTTTGCCGATGTCTTCGTAGTGGGCGCGGTAGATATCTTCGCTCGGCATAACCATTTTCATACCGACGATTTTCAGACCGACACGTTCGAAACGCTGGAGAATTTCACCGACGATACCGCGCTGGACGGCGTCGGGCTTGCAAATAACAAGGCTACGCTCGATTAAATCTTTTTCTTTTCCCATAATAAAAACTCCTTATATAATATATATTATAGCACGAAGAGTTATTTTATCATAGAGGAGACGAGGGCGCGGAGGTAGGAAAAATCGGTTTTCATGAGACTGTCGGAGCGGATAAGAAAAATAAAGTCGCCCGACTTCGGGAAAAAAGGATTTTCTTTGATTTCGAGACGGATGGCTTCATAGAGGCGGCGGCGAATTTTATTGCGGTTTACGGCTAACTTTTGGACTTTTTTCGGGACAACAACGGCGAAGCGGAGGAATTTTTTCGGATTTTCGTTATATATAATGGTGAGTTCTTTGGATGAAAAAACTGGGCGACCCTTTTTATAGGTGTAATTTACGCCACCACGAGAGTGAAAACGATATTTTTTCGAGAGCATTAGGCGGTAAGTCTCGCGCGACCCTTGGCGCGGCGGCGCTTCAAAACTTCGCGACCAGAGGAAGTGGAATTACGCTTCATGAAACCATGCTCAACTTTGCGCTGACGCTTGTGAGGTTGGTAGGTGCGTTTTGTAGTCATAATATATCCTTGAAAAAAATTAAAAATCTTTGTTTAGTATAACGCATTTTTCCACAAATTTCAAGAGGATTTCCACAGATTAATAAGATTAGAGCGACGAGTTGTGGAAAAGTCGCCAGATTTCAAAAATGTATATATTATGACATATAAAAAATGTGGAGGTGGGTGCTTGTGGAAAAGTGGGGAGTGGGTTATAATAAGAGAAGTTTTGAGGTAGTTATGTATAATTTATGGAAAAATGTATTGGAGGAAATTAAGACTAAGGTCTCGGCGCCGACTTTTTCGACCTATTTTGCGGATTCGGAACTAATTACGGCGAATGGGGGCGAGGTGGTGATTAATACGAAAAATATTTTTGTGCAAAAACAATTTGAAAAGAAATATGATGGGTTGATTCGCGAGGCGCTGAAGAAAAATAAAATTGAAGTTAAGAATATTACTTATGTGGTGTCGGCGGGGTCGACGAAGGTGAGACAAAAAGCGCGAGAAATTACGGGCGAAAATATAGAGGAGAATGCGCGGGGAGTAGTAAAAAAGATTAGCGAGGTAGCAAAAGAGCGATTTGATAATAAGGAAAATCCGAGTGGATTAAATAGCCGGTACACGATGGAAAATTTTGTGGTGGGGTCGAATAATGACCTCGCGGTGAGTGTGGCAAAAGCGGTGATTGAGAATCCGGGGAAAAGATATAATCCATTTTTCCTTTATGGTGGGCCGGGGCTCGGAAAGACACATCTTGTCGAGGCGATCGGGAATGAACTTTTAAGGCGGAACCCGAAGATGAAGGTGCTCTACACCCCGATCGACCATTTTTATTCGAGTTTTGTAAATTCGATTCAAAATAAGAAGGGGGCGGAGTTTTCGCAGAGATTTCGGAAACTCGACCTTCTGATTATTGATGATATTCAATTTATTGTCGGGAAAGAGAAGAGTCAGGAAGAATTTTTTCACATTTTTAATGATTTATATCAACTTAATAAGCAGATTATTATCACGAGCGATAGGTTGCCAAACCAGATTCGGACGGTGGATGAGAGGCTGGCGTCGAGGTTGTCGTCGGCGGGGACTTTCGATATTCAGATGCCGAATTTTGAGGACAGGTGCGCAATTTTGAAGGCGAAAGCGGAATGGGAGGGGGCGAATATTGAATTTGAGGCGATTGAATATATTGCGGAAAATGTAAAGACGAATATTCGGGACCTCGAGTCGGAATATTCAAGAGTGCTCGCGGTGGCGGATCTTAAAGGTGTCACGCCGCTACAATTAATTAATGCGGGATATAGTAGCGCGATTGGCGGCGGAAAAAGTAAAAGTGTAAGCGCGAAGCAGGTGGTCGAGAAAGTGGCGAAATATTACGATCTTAGCGTGAAAGAAATGTGCGGGAAGAGCCGAGTAAGTAATATTAAAACTGCGCGACAAGTGGCGATGTATATTTTGTCGAAAGAATTGCAGATGAGTACGACAAAAATTGCGCCGGAAGTTGGCGTAAAAGACCACACGACGGTGATGAATGGGTTAAAAAGAATTGATACGGATATAAAATTGAATTTTAAGTTGCGCGACCAGATTGAAGAAATAAAGGAAAAGATTTATGGTAATTAGTAAAGTGCGCGAGAATAAAAATTTTATACAGGCAATTTTTGGCGAAAAAAATGATTTTGGTGGAAAAGTTTGTGGGAAAGTAAGAGGAGAAGTTGGTGAGGAAGTTGTGGGAAATGGTTGTGGAAAAGTCGAAAGCGGGGCGGGTGTGGTGGAAAAGGTGGAGATTTCCACGGAATGTACACATAATTTACACGGGGATTTCCACGGGATTTTTGAGCGATTTTTATCTGTTATTTGTGAGTTTTCCAAGTTTTACACAGGGCCTATTACTATAAATATTAAATATATTAATTAAGGAGGATTTTATGAAGATAGTGGTTGAACAAGAAAAACTTGCAAAAGCATTAAATAATGTGAGCAGAATCGTGGCGGGCGGAAAAACAACTTTGCCGATTTTGAATAATGTGTTGATTCGGGTGGATGCGGGAAAGGCGACACTTACGACAACGAACTTAGACATGGCGGTAGTAGATTATTTACCGGTAATTGAAAGCGTGGACGGGGTGATTACGGCGCCGGCGAGGCTGATGGCGGAATTTGTGTCGAATTTGCCGAAGAATGCGAAAGTAGAGATTGAAGATAAAGATAAAAAGATTACACTAAAATCTGGCAATTATAAGGCGACGGTGAATGGGGTGGAGGCGGACGATTTTCCGGAAATGCCGGAGGTGGATGAAAAGAAAAGTGTGGCGTTTGTGATGGGGGTGGATGAGTTTCGGGCGGGGCTTTCGGAGGTACTCGTTGCGACATCGAACGACACTTCGAGACCGGCGCTTACGGGGGTGTTTTATAATACATTTAACGACAGTTTATTTGTGGCGGCGACGGACGGGTATAGATTGGCGGATAGAAAAATTGTGGAAAAAGTAAAAAGTGAAGTGAAGGCGATTGTGCCGACGATGCCACTTAATGAGGCGATGCGGGCGATTCAGGAGGATACGGAAGAGGTGGAAATATTATTTAATGAATTAATGGTGCAGATTCGAGTGGGGGAAGTGGAAATTACGTCGAAGTTGATTGATGGGAGTTATCCAGATTATCGGCAGTTAATTCCGAAGAATAGTGAAGAAAATATTGAAGTAAAAAAA
The DNA here is from genome assembly GCA_017405265.1 of Candidatus Saccharimonadota bacterium. Classification (GTDB taxonomy): domain Bacteria; phylum Patescibacteriota; class Saccharimonadia; order Saccharimonadales; family Saccharimonadaceae; genus Nanosyncoccus. The sequence continues at coordinate 49,331 of JAFRAS010000002.1, read as the reverse complement.
GAAGAGTTGGTTAGGACGGTGAAATTGGCGGCGCTGTTTTCGAAGACGGTCGGGGGGACGATTAAGGTGGAGACGGACGCGAAAAATGGGAAACTTCGGGTGCTCGCGGTGGCGAATGAAATGGGGGAGAATGCGTCGGAAATTGAAACTAAGGTAGAAAAAGACGAGAAAATCACGTTGAATGCAAAATATTTGCTCGATGCGTTGAATTGTATTGAAGAAGAAAGTGTGATAATTGGGTTGTCGCCGAATTTAGCGCCGATGGTAGTGAAAAACGCAAAAAGTAGCGATTATACACATATTATTATGCCGCTTAATGTATGATTATTAAAAAAATCAACTTAAAAAATTTTCGTTCGCATGACGAATATGAACTCGAGGCGGACGGACTTACGACGCTGATTTTGGGTGAGAATGGCTGGGGGAAGACGTCGGTACTCGAGGCGATATATATTGCACTTCAAGGCAAGTCATTTCGGGCGGTGGATAGGGAGATTTTGAAGAGAGATGCGGAATTTTATGTGATTTTGATAAAACTAATGAATGGGGAGGAGGTGAGAGTTAGTTTTGATGGGGTGAATAAAAATTTTTTGATTGATGGAAAAAAGTGGAAAAGGTTGCCGAGAAAAAATCGGTATCCGGTGATTTTATTTTTGCCGAGTGACCTCAACTTAATTTCGGCGAGCCCGGGGAGGCGGAGAGATTATTTTGATGCGCTAATTTCGCAGAGAGACGAAAAATATGCGCGAGCGGTGTCGAAATATAAAAAAGCACTGAAGCAAAGAAATGAACTTTTGAAGCGGGAGAATGTGGAGATTTTTGAGGTGTTTCCCTGGAATGTGATGCTGGCGGAATATGGATGGGAGATTTTTGAGACGAGAAAAAAAGAAATTGAAAAAATAAACGAAAAAATTACAGAAAGCTATCGGTCGATTGCGGAAAATTCGGACACAGTGTCGATTTTTTATAAAACGGATATAAAAAGTAAAGATGAATATTTGAAGATTTTGGAAAATGATTTTTTGAGGGATAAGATTTTGAAACACACGAGTTTTGGGGTGCAAAAAGATGATTTTATATTTCAATTTAATGGAAGAGAGGCGGAAGGATCGGCGTCGAGAGGGGAGGTGCGGTCGATTATCTTGGCGCTCAAGTTTATTGAGGCAGACGAGATTGAGGAAGAAATGAATAAAAAAGCGCTCATTTTACTCGATGATGTGTTTTCGGAGCTCGACGAGAAAAGACAAAGAGCTCTCATTTCTAATTTTTCGGATAATCAGATTATTATTACGAGTACGAGTAAGCCAGAGATTTAGGATTGGCGCTTGTTTTTGTCGTTCGGGTTGGTGGTGATGAGGGACTCTTCGGTTTTACTCGCGATAATTTGGATGTGGACGTGGTTCGGGCCGGCAAAGAGAAGACCTTGACCCACTGGGAAATTACTCAAGCGTTTTCGTTCCTCGTCAGTTAGACGGAAAACTTCGGAAAGGACATCGACGGCGGAAGGAGATTGTTTTAAGAGGAGTTGCATGGAGGAGTTACTCACAATAGCGCGGCCCATTTTTGTGGACATAAAATCTTCGACATCTTGGGTGATAGTGGTGAGACCGAGGTAATATTTCCTGGCGCGTTTTGCGAGGGAGAAGAGGAAGTTCGCGGAATCTTCGTGTTGCATGAGCTGCCAGGCCTCATCGACAATAAGTAGGCGACGTTTTTGTTTCGCGCGGACGATATTCCAGATGTGGGAAAGGACGATATAAATCGCAACTGGGCGAAGTTCGTCTTCGAGGTCGCGAATATTAAAGACAACAAATTGATTATTGATATCAATGTTGGATTGTTGCGAGAAGATGCCGGCGAAGGTACCGGTAGTGTATTTTCGGAGACGGTTGGCGAGTTCGGGACCGGAGCCTTCCATGTGAGCAAGAGTGTCGTAGAAGTTGAAGATGGTCGGGGGAGTGGATTGATGGGTCAATGGGTCCGAAGTGATGCCGGCGCGAGCGTAAGTGTCAATTAGGGCCTGGTCCATGTCGGCTTCTTCGTTTGGGGAGAGGACGGGGGCAATTTGGCCATTAGCGGAGACTTGGTTGCCGCCGAGCATGAGACGGAAGAGGCCGTGGAGAGTAACGAGGTTGGCGCGGAGAGCGTCGTTGGCGTCTTCAGCGTCGACGACTTTCGGGAGATCGAAGGGGTTAATGCGGACGTCGGAGTTCAAAGAAAGGCGAATATAGGAGCCGCCGACGGCGTCGCTTAATTTCGAATATTCGTTTTCGGGGTCGATAATAATAACTTCGGTGCCGAGCATCATAGATCGGAGAGCTTCAAGTTTCACGGCGAAGGATTTACCTGCACCGGATTTTGCAAAGACGATCATGTTGGCGTTTTCGAGAGTGAAACGGTCGAAAATAACAAGACCGTTATTATGCATATTGATGCCGTATAAGATTCCTTTTTCTTGAGTAAGGTCGGCGGAGGTGAAGGGGAAAGAGGTGGAAATGGCGCCGGTGTCCATGTTGCGGCGGATTTGGAGTTCGTCGGTGCATTGGGGCATAGTGCAGTTCATTCCCTGTTCTTGTTGGGAAGTGGCGACTTTCGAGAAGACCATGAGTTGACCCAAAATAGTCTCGATTTTTTGCTGGACGAAACCGAGTTCGTCGAGAGAGTTGGCCCAGAGAGTAATGTAGAGGCCGAAGCGGAAGAAGCGTTCGGAGCCGACTTGGAGCTTATCGCGGAGTTCCTCGGCGTCAGAAATAGCGGCTTCAAGCTCGGGGTCACGGACTTTACCTTTTTCAGCGCCGACTTGGATAGAGGCTTCGAGTTGGGTGACCTTTTTTCGAAGGTTTTTCATGATGACTTGGGACTCGACGGGGTAGATAAACATGGAAATATCGCAGACTTCGTCGATGTTGATAATCGGAGAGAGCCAGCCGGTGTAGAGTTCGCGAGGGTAACCATAAACGTAGAGAGTGCGGCCGTATTTGTTGCCGAGGCGGAAGTGGTCGGATTCGATTTCAATACTCGAGGGGGAGATTAAGTCCCGCATCGTGTTAATTCCCTGTTCGAAGGCGCGCTGGGTTTCCATGTCCTCCATGGCTTGGTTATTGGCGGCAATCTCAGCGGCGGTCAGGTTTTTTTGTTTGGATTCGCGACGACGGACCATTTAAACTCCTTTTTTAACGTAAATTGAGGCGAGACGGGAGAAATCAACCAGAGGTTCGCGGATGGCAGTGTCAGGGTTATTGAAGTTATAGAAGAGTTCGCCGAGTTTTCTGGTGTTCAAACGGACGGAACGGACGCCGATTTGGTTCAGACCAGCGACGACGGTATCGACGCGGTTATTGATTTCGGTGATGGCGGTTTCGTAGGTATTGCGGTCGATTTTGGTGACGGGGGGATTTTTGGCGCGGGAGAAGGTTTTAATGAAATTCTTGGTATCTTGGACGGCTTTTTCAAGGTCGGGGGAGGAATAATAAGGGACGACGACGAAGAAAGAAGTGTCCATAATGTTGGCTTCTTGGGAAAGAATGTCGATAAAGTTGATGTAATCGTCCATAAGAACGCCGAGGAGCATATTATCGGAGTTGCGGCGCAGTTCGGAAAGATATTCGATGTAGGGGCCAATATCGACGCGTTGGTTGCGAATCAAGATTTGAGTAGTGAAAGTGAGGGAGTTTAGGAAGTTTTGATAAGAATATTCAATTCCCTCGCGTTCGGCGTTGCTCATAAGATCGAAGTTGATGGACTGGCAGGCAACGACGGCGCGGAAAGAGCCGTCTTTCATGATGACGAGGTTGTCGCGGAGCTCGGAGATTTGGAGCATGGTTTGGGTCGCGAGAGGATGGTCGGGGGTGGCGTGTTGGTTAGCGGAGTTGATTTGTTGATTCGGTTGAGTTGGCTGGGGTTGGGGTTGACCGTAGGCTCCGGCTGGATTAACTTGTCCCGGGACCGGGGTCGGAGGGAGGGCGTTCGGCTGAGTGTAATTCATAGTGGGGAGTTGTTGGAAGGTTCCCGGAGTAGTCGGGAAAGATTGGACGGGCTCGGTATTCATAGGATTTTGTTGGTAAGACTGTTGAAATTGGGGTTGAAAACCGGGCGTCGGAGTGGAGCCGGCGGTAAAATTCGGATTAGACTGAAAATTATTTTGCGGTTGCATAATTGTTATGTAAAATATTATACACGATTTTGAAAAAAAGTGATATAGTTTTATTATGGCACAATATAAAGTTCCACAAGATGTTGAGGCGGATGATAAGTTGGTTTTTGGTTTGTCGTTTCGGCAATTTGTGTATATTTTTATTGGAATTGCTTGCATTGCGATGTCGATAGGATTATTTCAGACGGGGGAAATTGGGATAATTTTAGGTATTCTGCCGATTCCAGTGGCGGGATTTTTCCTGATCATGGGATTACCAATTAAGCGAGATCAGCCGATGGAAACGTATCTTGCGGCGATGGTGTCGTTTTATTTTAAACCGAGAAAACATTATTTTAATCCGGGACAGAGAGATTCGACGGTGGAGATTTTGGCGCCGAAAATTGTCGAGGCACCGAGGACGAGAGATATTTCGGGTGAGGAGGCAAGCCATAGGTTGTCATTCCTCGCTAATGTGGTGGATACGGAGGGACATTCAATTAATGCGTTTGCTAATTCGGCGATGCAAGAGGATTTTGTGGCGGAGGCGGCGAGTGCGAGTGATATGTATGAAAGTAATAACTCACAGAGGATTGAGGCGGCGATTAATGCCAGTGCGGTGAAAAATCGGAGCGAAATTGTCGAGCAGATGAGAGCGGCGATTCAAGCAAATAGCCAGGAACAGAATATGGGGCCGCAAGCCGGGGTGTATGGTGGAATAAATTACGGGGCAGGGCAACAGAGTTGGAATAATAATGCGGTGCCGATGCCTGGGCCTTACAACCCGAGGTAAGTGCGGACGGATTGTTTCATTGGAGTGAGAGCTGAGCGGTCACCAGCGCGGAGAACTTCGATGTTGTTGCGGCAGAGATTTTGCATTTGGGTGCGGGCGGCAGCTTCGGAGCCATAAGCGACAACAAGGCGAGCGCGGACGGCGGCGAAGGCGTCGCTCTTGAAGTTGATGAGGTCGTTCGGAGTAAGGAAACGGAGGTAGTCTTCGGTGTATTTTAGACTGTTCGCGGCTTCTTCTGGAGTTTCGACGGGGTTGCCGTTACTATCAAGTTTTTGACCCCAGGAGCCGTCGGGGCGAGTTGTGAGACCGGTCATGAATTTCATAGTGGAGATGATTTGTTCGGAGCCGGAGGCAAAAGATGGGACGGCGGAGATAATCTGGGGCATCATGGAGTTCATGACTTGGTTACGGGCGTCTCTTGCGGCGGCGGCGTTACCACCGAAGTTTTCGGCGGTGAAATATTGGTCCATGTGAAGCTTCAGACCGTCGAAAGCAGTGCGGTCGATTCCCTTCAGACCGGTACCCTGGAGGAGGTTCGTGATATTAAATTTCGTGGTTTCGCCGTTACTGTCTTTACCGGTGTAATATTCTTTCATGGTGACAAAGTCGGAATCACGGTTGCCGTTAGTGTAGCGCCAGGTTTCGACGTTGATGTGTTTTCCGAGGCGGCCGAGTTCGGGGTCGGCGTCTTTTAATCCCAAGAGGCTGGTCGCGAGGACGTTCGCAAAGTCGGAGCCGAGTTTGACATAGTGATCCTGGTCCATATATTCGGAAAGTTTTTTGCTGATTTTGTCGTAGTCGCCACGTTCAGCGGTGACGGATTGAGCAGCGACGATACCGTCGATGTTTTTCACTTTCAACATTTCGTCGTAAACGCGATCAACTTCTTTGCTGACTTGTTTTCTTAAGTAGGTCGTGTATTTTGCCGTGGTGACTTTGCGGTCGTTTTCGAAGGCGTCGTAGGCGTCGGCGATTACGGAGGTGGTGGCGTCGTTACGGGTCTTTTCGTCGTCGGAGTAGGCGTCGGAGCCGGCACCGCGAGTAATAAGACGGTCGTAAGTTGCGCGGTCAATAATTTCACCACTTACGGCGTCGCGTTCGGAAGCGCGGCGGATAGAGTCGAGATAGAAGCGGTTCATGGCGCGGTCGTTACGGAGTTTCGCGGATTGCTGAGTGCGGAGTTCTTGGTAGTTTGTTGATTGGGTGTTACTGAGGTTAATAATATTGCCAGAGTAGGCACCGTTTTCTTCGAGATAGTGGGCGACGTCGTTCATGTTGTTTTCGTATTCGAGGGCGCGAGCGTCGGAACCGAGTTTTAAGACGCGGTTTTGGTAGCTAGCCTCGACAAGGCGAGCGTTCACGGGGCGAGTGGAGTAAATCGGGGAGCCGTCGTTGCGGTAGCCGATGATACGACGGCCTTGACGACGGGCAACAATCATGTCTTGGGTGCGGATGGCGGCGCCTTCTTGTAAGAGTTTTAGGTCGCTTTCTTTGCTTGCGTTATGCATGGCGATGCCAGCGCGCCAGGAAGAGGGGTTGAAGACACTGAAACGACCCGTGTTTTCGGCGAGATTTTTGGCGCGGGCGTAGTCACGCTGAGAGATGGCAAAGCGGGAGGCGGAGTTTTTGGCGCCGGAGCCGAGTTTCATGAGGGCGCCGGAGACGGTGCCGAGGACAGTGCCGGACATTTTCATGAGTGAGACGGAGAAGAAAAGTGGGAAGACTTGGACCGCCATACCGAGGATAATACCGACGGCGTTTTCGGCGGAGGCGATGATAACCCAGCCGACGAGTTGAGAAGCGCCGAAGAGGGCGGCGAAGATGGGGTAGAAAATAAGCATTTGGGACAGGGTCTTTTTCCAGAGAGCGAACCATTTTTCGGTGTTCGGGAGGAGGTAGCAGACGAAAGCTAAGGGAGCGACCATAACGAGGAGGGAGACGACGGCTTGGCGGAGGGAGATGGTGATGAGACCGGCGACAATGGAAATGATGGCACCGAGGACGACAGGGATGAGCATCCAGAGGAGGCCAGGCGAGGCGATAATAGAGACGGCGCCGAGGGTGCCGCCGAGGAAAATGGCGCCAGTGAGGTCGGCCCAGGAGATTTTTACGGTACTCGAAATAGTGCCGTTTTCGATAATAAGTTCTTCGACGTGCGAGAAGAAGGCGCGGAGGTTGGCGCCGATAATGTTGCTGACGTCAACGAGAGCGGCGCAGATGATGAAGGAGAGGTTAATCAAAATGGCGCAGACGACGATTTTCGGGAGGACTCTTTTGATGCTGTAATTGCTGAGGCCGATGCCAGTGATTTGGGAATAGACGACGACCAAGATAAGGATAATAAAGACGACGTTAGTGATGCCGCGGACGTATTCCCAGACGAGACGGATGGGGGCTTTTTCATCGAAGGAGACGGGTTTGATAATGAGGAGGTCTTCGATGATGTCGTAAATACCGTCGACGGCGTTCGAGACGACGCCGGTGGTCGGACAGATGAGCCAGCCGATGGCGCCGGATTGGTCCCAACAGGCGTTTTCAGTGGAGCCGGTTTGGGTTTCGGTTTCGTTTTGGGTCTCAGTTTGTTGCTCGGTTTCGGTGGTGGCAAGATCTTCGTCAGGGCGTTCGTCAGCGAAAGTATTAACAGGGGCGGAGACAAAAGAAAGGCTCAAAAATAAGCCAATAAAAAGGTATTTTAGTCTCTTAAATCGGGATTCTTTCGCTTTCATAACAGGGACCCAATTAGTCCATGCTTAATTATATCACACATAAGCATTTTTGTCAATACTTATAGGGGTGATTTTGTGAGGAAATTAGGCTGGGTTGACGTTACCGAGAACCCAGGTGACGATGGCGAAAGCGAGAAGGGCGATGATGAGGCCGATGATGCTATAAACAATAGTATTCTTGGCTTTTTGAATCTTTCCAGCGTCACCAGAGGAGGTGGTGTATTGGATGCCAGAGTAGATAATGAAGACGACGGCGACGATGCCGATGAGGCCGGTGGCGAGCTGGAGGGCGGCGCGAAGGGTGACGTCGATGCTGGTGGTGGGCATATTCATGGAGCCGGCGCTACCACTGGTGAGATTGAGAAAGTCACCTGAAATGTAAGAGATGATACCCCAGGACATAAGGGCGATGACGAGGCCGACGATGGCGTTAGTCAAGGTCTTTTTAGCTTTTACGGTTTTTCCGACGTCACCACCGGCCATGATGAATTGGTAGGCGCCGTAGATAATCATGGCGACTGTGAGAAGGCCGGCGATGACGGAGAGGTCGTAGATAATGTTCAGGACTATCGTCATGATGAATTTTTGGAGGCCGGAGTCGCCGCCTAGTTCATTCGGGTTTTTAACGGTACAGGTGTTGTTGCTGCCGGATTTTACGAGACCGTAATACCAGGGGCGCATGCCGAGAATAAAAGGAGTGTTCTCGCAATCGTTACTGTCGGCGTAAGTCGGGACGGGGGTGGCGGAAAGGAGGCTCACGCCCATAATTAAACTAAGAATAAAAATCGCAATCTTTTTCATATTTTTAGTATAACATAAAAAATAGAAGTTTTTTGGACTTCTATTTTTAAAAGGGTTATTGGACTTGGATGCGTTTCGCGGCTTCGGTTTTCACCTTGTCGAAGGTGATAGTCAAGACGCCATCTTTCAACTCGGCTTTGACGGAGTTTTCGTCCTCACGGACGGGGACGGGGAGGGCGATGGTGCGGGAGAATTCACCCCAATAACATTCTTGGATGTGCCAGCGGGTGGTGGATTCGTCTTCGCCGCCGGAGAGGACGCCGGAGATGGTTAAGATTTGTTCAGAGATGCTGACGTCGAGGTCGTTTTTCGAGATGCCGGCAGTGCGAGCTTTCACGACAAGTTTGTCGGCGGTTTCATAAACGTCAACGGCGAGTTGGCCGGGAAAATCATCGGCGGTTTCCCAGGTGTCATCGTCGGATTCTTCGGGCGCAGAGGAATCGGTCATTGCGGGGGTTTCGGATTCGGGAGTTCCCTCTTCTTCGGTCTGCCCAAAACTCGATGTAGAGGCGGAATCGTCGTCGTCCAAAAACGCGTCGGCAAGTTCTTTTTCCATTAACGCATCTTCATTTGTACGAGCCATAGCTCTTCCTCCTTTAGTTATTACGCTTTATTTTAATACGAGTTTGGTATAAAATCAATAACAAATGGGAAGAATTGTAAAAAATACAACACGTTTTGATGTTTTTGAGTGGGTGAATCCGCACTCTTGTCGGGGGTGTGGGCGTATCGGTGGGGTGCTTTGTAAGTGTTGTAAAAATTACATAAGCATGGACTTTTTGAATTATTGCCCGAGCTGCGGAAAGGCAAACATAAACGGAAAATGCGAGAATTGCGGGTTGCCGCTTCTCGGGGTGTTTGTCGGGGGATGGAGAGGGGAGCTGCTCGGACGGATGGCGGCGGAGTATAAATATCATTCGGTGAGGGCGATGGGAAGGGAGATTGGGGAGGTGATGAGTCGGATGATTCCGGATTTTGTAACAGGGGCGACAATAGTTCCTCTACCGACCATTTCAAAACATATCCGGGAAAGAGGAGTGGACCACACGAAAGTGATCGCGAAGTGGTTTGCGAGATATAAAGGGTGGGAAATGGAGCCGGTGCTGGTCCGGAAGGGCAAAAGTGTACAGGTCGGGGCGGATGCAAAAACGCGAGAAAAACAGGCAAAAAAGGCGTATGAAATTAATCCGAAATTTGAGATAGATAAAAATAAGATTTATGTGTTGTTTGATGATGTGTGGACGACGGGGAGTTCGATGAAGGCGGCGGCGGAGGTTTTGAGGAAAAATGGGGCGGAAAAAATCGTCGCGGTGGTCGTCGTGGCGAATAAGAGATTAGAGGGAGAGGGTGGAGAGGACGAAGTTGACGATGGCGTAGGAGAGGAGGCAGATTACTAAGCCGATAATGGCGTAGAGAATAGTATTCTTCGCGTCGGTGACCTTTTTCGAGTCGCCACCGGAGACGATATAGCGGATGCCGCCGAAGATAATCATGATGACGGAGATGATACCGATGGAGGCCAAGATGAGGTTAGTGATGCGGGTAACGATACCGTGGTCACCGAGGAGTTCGGTCGGCATACCGTCAATACGGATGGCTTCGATGCCGGCGCGGGCGATATCAGAGGCGGACGAGGCCATAACGCGGCCAGTAAAAAGCGTGACTACGATGAGTGTGCCTAAGATAACTGTGTATAAAAAACGACGGAATGTCATAGTAATAATATTATAACACAAGGCTTGAAAAAATGGAAGAAGTAGAGTAGAATGAAGAAAAATAAGGAGGCCTATGGCAAAAAAAATGAATGTCGGTGGGATGGTGATTGTGGGATTTTCGGGGATTATTCTCGGGATTTTACTCACGATGCTGTTTTCGAAGATTAATGGGGTGAAAGATTTGCCGAAGCCGGAAATTGCGGAGGGGGCGAAGGGAGAGCTCAAAATTGACAAAAATGTAAATGAAAATACTTTGGACGATTATCTTTTCCGGTCGGACGCGGTGTATCGCGATGTGAGAATGCTTATTGACGACGCGAATTATGAGGCGATTGGTGGGGATTCGTATCTTTCGGGGTTTGTGAAGGGATTTGAGGTGGTTCCCTATCCGTATCTTACGAAGGTCGAGGGGTTGCCGGAGGCGGTCGGAGAATCTTATACTGGGCCGGTGTTATTCTCGAAAAATGAAGAGGGGGAATATGTTGCGAATTACGAAGAGTCGATGGATATTTTGGAGGCGTTATTCCCGAAAGACAAGGTGATTTTCTTGATGTGTGGTGGGGGCGGATATGCTGGGATGACGAAAGAATTGCTCGTGTCGCTCGGGTGGAATGAGAATAAGATTTATAACACGGGCGGATTTTGGAATTATCAGGGGAAGAATAAGGTTCAGGTGAAGAGAGAGCTCGAAGACGGCACGGCGGTGTATGACTGGTGGAAGGTAAGTTATCATAATATTGATTTTTCGGGACTTAGGGCGAAAACGGAGTAGAAAAAATGGGTGGCGCGAAAGAGCACAAGCATAAAGTTTTATGGATGGTGCTTTCGGCGTTGCTGTTTGTCGCGGCGGTTGCGGCGGGGTATGTGGGGATAGAGGTGAGAAAGGTGGTGGTGGACGAAAATCGAGAGGCGTTTTCGCTCTCGCAGGAGTTTTATGAGTCGGAAGAGGGGCTCAAGGAAATTTCGGCGGAGGAATTTTCGCGACTCGTGGCGGAGAAGAAGAGCTTTCTAGTTCTCGGACATACACTGGCTTGTCCGATGGGGATGCCGCTCACGACACTCGTGAAAGAGTTTTCTTCTAATCATAAGATTTTGATTGTGTCGCTTGACAAAGAGAATTTTGAGCAGGCGGGGCTGTCGTCGAAGATAAAATATTTGCCGACGATGGTGATATATCAAGAGGGGGAGATAGTGAAGTATCTCGATGGGGAGAAAAATGAAGATTTGCCCGCGTATAAGACACTCGAGGGGCTCGAAAATTGGGTGAAAAAATACGTAAAGATATGATATAATGGGGACACGGAGGGTTACCCAAGTGGCTGAAGGGGACGGTTTGCTAAATCGTTAGTCCGGAGTAATCTGGAGCGGGAGTTCGAATCTCCCACCCTCCGCCAAAATTATTTTTTATATTATATATAGTGGTGTGGTATAATTAGCTTATGAATAAGTCAAAAGATGTTGTTTATTGGGAGGCGAAGGAGTATATCCAGAGGAAGCGAAATGCGGGGTGGTATGTTGCGATTATTGTGGTGGCCTTGGGCCTCACGGCGCTCGGGGTGTGGCTAAAACAATGGACATTTATTCCGATTCCGATTGTCGGGGCGGCGGCGTTGATTTTGATGGCGGTGAGGCCGCCGAGGACGCTGAAATATGAACTCGGGCCGGAGGGGCTTAAGGAAGGCAATAACTTATATAAATATGAGGATTTTAAGTCGTTCGGGGTGGTGAAAAATGGTGAAATTTTTTCGATTGTGATGACGCCGAAAAAACGTTTTTCGCCGAGAGTGGAGATTTATTTCCCGCAGGAACAGGGGGAGGCGATTGTGGATATGTTTGGGGCGAGGATGCCGATGGAAGAAATTAAGTTAGATTTTTTGGATAAAATCGTAAAGTTCTTGCGTTTTTAAAAAAAGTGGGTTATAATTGAGAAAATAAGGTCATTAAATTAGAAAGGGTAGGCAAAAAAATGAGCAATGAAGAATTGCAAAAAGCGATAGATGATATTACAAAAGAGGAGACGCAGGCGGAAGCTCCGGCTCCGGAAGCGCCAGTCGAGACTCCGGCCCCGGCGGTAGATGCGAACGGATTCGCAATGCCTGAGGCGCCAGTGGTTCCTCCGGTAGCGCAAGATGGTGGTATGCCGATGCCTCCGGCACCGGAAGTAGCGGCTCCGGCTCCTGCTGAATCTGCCCCCGCACCAGCTCCCGAAATTAATCCGGCGGCGGCTGCGCCTTCATATAATTATGCTGGTATTCCGGAAGATGAGCCGAGGGCGAATCTCGTGCGAATCAAGGAAGATGCTTTGCGCGAGTTGTTCCCTCTTATGGATAAGGTTTCGGCTGATCCGCTGGAGAAATTCCGCATTTACAAAGAAATCGCTACGATGACACATGAAAAAGCGGCGATTGGTGCGGCACACGAAGTAGTAAAGACAATTCCGGATGATGAAATCAAGGCTGGTGCTCTTATCGAACTCCTCGGAATGATTAATAATTTTAAATAATTATTAGGCGATTCAAAAAAATCCCCCTTTCGGGGGATTTTTTGTGAGTTTAGTACATGTCGGGAGACATGGCGGCGGAGTTGTTTTTTTCTTCGGGGACGTCGACGATGAGGGCGCCCATGGTGATAGTCGTGGCGGCGATGCTTACGGCATTTTCGACAGCTTCACGGGTGACGCGGGCGGGGTCGATGACGCCGGATTTTTTCAGGTCAACGAGACCTTTTTCCGGAGACATGACGTTGACGCCGAAGCCAGGCTTCGCTTTCTCGACTTCGGAGAGGAGAGCTTCGGAGTTTAAGCCAGCGTTCTTCGTGATGTGGATGAAAGGAGACTTCAGAGCATCTTTCACGATTTTTTCACCGAGGTCTTTGTCGTCCAAAATACTCGCGAGATTAACGAGAGTAACACCGCCACCGGCGACGATACCTTCGGAAAGAGCGGCTTTCGTCGCGGCGACGGCGTCGTCCACGCGGAACTTCTTTTCGTTGATTTCGGTTTCGGTGGCACCACCGACCTTAATTACGGCAACCTTACCAGAGAGAGCGGCGGCACGTTTTTCGAGTTCGCCTTTTTCATAATCGGATTTTACGAGAGTAGCCTGGGACTCGATGAGCTTGATGCGGTCTTTTACGGCTTTTTCGCTGCCGGCACCCTTGATGATGGTAGTTTCGTCTTTTGTCGCGATAATCTTACCGGCGGAACCGAGGACCTCGAGGCCGGCTTCTTCGAGTTTTTGGCCTTTGTCTGCGGAGACGAGAGTGGCGTCGGTCAAAATGGCGATGTCTTCCATGATTTCTTTGCGGCGGTCACCGAAAGAGGGAGCTTTCAAAACGAGAGGATTGAAGGCGCCTTTTAATTTGTTCAGGACGAGGAGGGAGAGGGCTTCGCCTTCGACTTCTTCGGCGATGATGACGAGGTCCTTTTTCCCGGCTTGGACGCATTGTTCGAGGAGGGGCAGGATTTCGTTTGCGCTACTAATCTTTTTGTCGGTCAAGAGAATGGAAGGCTTGTCGAAAACGGCTTCCTGGCGGTTGGCGTCGGTGACGAAGAAGGGAGAGGAGAAACCTTTGTCGTAGGTGAAACCTTCGACGATTTCTTCTTGCATTTCGAGGCCTTGGCCCTGTTCGACGGTGACGACGCCGTCTTTGCCGATTTTACTGATGACTTCGGCGATGAGTTTTCCGATTTGTTCGTCGCCAGCGGAGATGGTGGCTACTTCGGCGACCTTTTTGTCGTCTCCGGCGATTTTTTCGGCGGATTTATTGATTTCGGCGACGATTTTCGCGCCGGCGCGTTCAATTCCCTTTCGGAGTTCCATCGGGTTGATGCCGGCGGCGATTAACTTGTTCGCTTCGGCGAGGATGTTATAGGTCAAGACGGTGACGGTGGTGGTGCCGTCGCCGGCGACTTTGTTCAATTTTTGGGCGGCGGATTTAATCAGGCTCGCGCCGACTTTTTCACCGAGGTTTTCTTCGGTGGAGCCGAGATCGACGGCTTCGGCAACGGTGACGCCGTCGTGGGTGATGGTCGGGGCGCCGTAGGCTTTTTCAATTACGACGTTCTGGCCTTTCGGGCCGAAGGTGACTTTCACGGCGTCGTAGAGTTGTTTGGCGCCACTTAAAACTTTTTTTCTGGCTTCTTCTTCGTAGTAGATTTTTTTCATAATTCCCTTTCTTTAAAAAGTCGCGAGGACATCTTCTTCTTTGACGACGACGTATTCTTCGTCGTTGATTTTGACATTAGTGCCGGAATATTCTTTGAAGACGACCTTGTCGCCTTTTTTGACCTGTTTCACTTCGGCGCCGACGGACTCGACGACGTATTCGGCTTCAGTTTTGGCGGAGTCGGGGCGGAAGAGACCGGATTCGGTTTTTTCGGCTGGTTTTTGCTTTTTTAAGACAATGTGATTTTTGAGTGGTTTCAGCATTTTGCTCCTTTCTTGTTATAAGAGTAGTGTAGCACTCGGAGTTAGCAATGTCAAGAGCCGAGTGCTAAAATGACAATTTGGGCGAAATGGGGTATAATTGGGGTATGGAAATTAGAGAAGGTGTGCCAATTGCTGAATTAACAACGATGAGAATTGGGGGCGAGGCGAGGTATGTCGTCGAAATTCGGAGCGAAGAGGAGGCGAAAGAGGCGTGGGAGTTCGCGAAGGAGAAGGGGTTGCCGATTTGGGTGATGGGCGGGGGTGCGAATACGATTGGGAGAGACGAGGGGTATTCGGGAGTGATATTTTTGAATAAAATTCGAGGGCTCGAAATTCGGGGAGAGGAAGTAGTCGGGGGAGGGGGAGAGATTTGGGACGAGGTGGTGCTCGCGGCGTGCTCTCGGGGGCTTTCGGGGATTGAGGCACTCGCGAAAATTCCGGGGACGCTCGGAGCGGCGCCGGTGCAAAATATTGGGGCGTATGGGCAGGAGGTGAAAAATGTACTCGAGAAAGTCAGAGTGCTCGACCTTTCTACGGGGGGGTTTCGGGAATTTTCAATGGAGGAACTTCAGTTTTCGTATCGGAAATCGATTTTGAACTCGGGTGAGACAAGGGGGCGGTATTTCGTGACGCGAGTGTGGCTCAAACTCAATCACGAGAGGATGAAGCCGCCGTTTTATACGAGTTTACAGAGATATGTCGAGGAGCATCAGGTGAGTGATTTTTCGCCGATGTCTATATATAATATGGTGAGCGAAATTCGGGGGGAGAAGTTGCCGGACCCGAAGGAAATTGCGAGTGCGGGGTCGTTTTTTAAGAATATTTATGTTTCGGGTGAGGAGGCTCTGAGGCTCAAGAAACTCGGGGTGTTGATGTGGGAGGAAGGGGACGGATATAAGATTAATTCGGGGTGGCTGATTGAGAACGCGGGGCTCAAGGGCAAGGTGTTTCACGGATTTTTAGTGAGCGAGAAGGCGGCGCTGATTCTTATCAATGAGAGCGGGGAGAGTTTTTCGGACTTGATGAAGGCGAAGGAGGAGATTTCGGGGGCGGTGGAGAAAAAATATGGGTTGAAACTCGAGATGGAGCCGGTGATTATATGATTGAACTAAACGGGCGGAAGTTGGCCGCGGAGATGAAAGAGAGGCAAAGAGCGGAAGTGGCGGAGCTTGGGCGGTCGCCGAGGTTATTGATTTTGCGGGATAATGCGGGGGAGGTGATTTCGAAATATGTGGGGCTCAAGAAAAAATATGGGGAGGAGATTGGGGTCGAGGTTCTGGACAAGATAGTTTCGGGGGAGGAGATGAGGGAGGTGATTTCGAAGAGCGAGGCGGACGGGATTATTGTGCAGTTGCCGCTTCTTCATACCGACAATAGTATATTAAATGAAATTCCGATTGAGAAAGACGTCGATGGGCTGAGGGGTGCGCGGCCTACGGCGACGGCGATGGCGATTGATGAGTTGCTAAGGGGATATAATATCGAGCTTTCGGGGAAGAAGATTGCGGTGGTTGGGAGGGGGAAGTTGGTGGGGGAGCCACTTATGAGAATGTGGGAGGAGAGAGGGCTCGAGGTCACGGTGTTTCACAGGGGGAGCGACTTGACAAAGCTTAAGCTTTTTGATATAATTATGTCAGCCACGGGGCAACCGAGGTTGATTTTGGGGTCTTTTGTAAAGCCGGGAGCAGTGGTGGTGGACGCGGGGACGGCGAGTGAAGGGGGAGTGATTGTGGGGGATGTGGACGAGAGTGTTCGAGAGAGGAGGGACCTTTTCGCGATTACACCGAGAGTTGGAGGGGTGGGACCGATGACGGTGGCGTGTTTGTTCCAGAACGTGATTTTAGCGGCGAAGAGAAAAGCTTGAACGGGCGGGAGTGAGGTGTTGATTTAGCTAAAAAGGCGGAGGAGGGGGCGGAGTTTTTTGGCGAATTTTAGGCCGAATTTTTTCTTGAGGTGAGAGAACTTTTTGTAGCGGCTGATAGCGGCGGGAGGGAGGAGGGAGGCGAGGCCAGATTCGATTTTGACGCGGCAGGGGTTGCAGAGGCCGCAAGGGAGGCCTTTTTTCGGGTGGAAACAAAACCAAATGTTTTGTAGGACGTCGGAGAAGCCCCAGGATTCGAGGAGATTCAACATTTCGGGCTCGGTGCGGGTGGCGATGCCGAAGCGGAAATTTTCGAAGATGATACGGCCCTCGGGCGTTGATTTTTTGGGGTCGATGACGAAGGCGTCGCCGGATTTTTTTAGGGTGCAGATTTCGCGGAGGAGGCGACTGAAATGGTCGGTGTTGCTCCAGAGGTCTTCGACGGCGAGTTCGGTGCCCTTGAGGTCGGGACGGGAGGCGAGGAGGCGAGCCAAATATTCATATTGGCCGCCGAGCCAGTGGTGACGGCGGATTTCTCGGAAGGCGTTAGTGATTTTTTGATTTTCTGGGATGTTCTCGCGGGGGATTTTTTCGACGGGGAGGATGAAGGTGTTCAGAGAATGATTTTTTAAGACACGCAAAATATTCTTCCGCGCGGAGGATTCGAGGGCGCGGCTCTTGCGGCTCGGGCTTTCGACGTAGAGGGGCTGAACAGTGCAACCTATGCGCGCGAGTTCGACGAGGCGAAAGGTTGAGTCGAAGCCGCCGGTCCAGAGGAGATAGTGAATATTTTGAGACATTTTTATATTATAACATAAAATGCGGAAAATGATAAGGTTTTCAAACGGGGAAATTGGGGTATAATGGAGGAATGAAATATTTGGATAAGTTGCCTTTTTATAATGAGGCTGTGTTGCCTGTGCATTTTGTGCGCGCGGGATTTTGGGGGATGAGGTATGGGTGGCCGGCGAAGAAACTCAGGGTGATTGGGGTGACGGGGACGAACGGGAAGACGACGACGGCGTTTTTGATCTGGAAAATGTTGAATGAGGCGGGGCGGAAAGCCGGACTGATGACGACGGTGGCGTGGGGGACGACGAAACTCAACGAACAGATGACGCATATGACGACGGAAAAGTCGGCGATTTTGAATAAGAGAATTCGGAAAATTGCAGAATCGGGCGCGGAGTTTTTGGTGCTTGAGGTGACGTCGCACGCGATGGCGCAATTTCGGACACTCGGGATTCCGATTGAGGTGGCGGTGATGACGAATGTGACGCATGAGCACCTCGATTATCATAAAACTTTTCGGAAATATAGGGATGCGAAGAGGAAGTTGTTTCGTAAAGCGAAGTTCGGGGTCATCAACGCGGACGACCCGAGTGCGGCGTTTTTTAAGAGCGACGTCGAGGAATTTATTACGTACGGAGTGAAGAAAGGCGAGATTAAAGCGCGGGAGATTGAGTTAAAAAATAGTGGGGTGGAATACGAGGTTGCTATCTCAGGAAGCTCTTTTCTCGGGGCGCGTCGCGCCGGCCCGTCTTCACGGGCGGCGCGCGCTAATGCTCGGCAGCGGCCTGCGCGTTACCCGAGAAAAGACTTCCTGAACGCAACCTCTGACATCACTATTAAGACGCAGATTCCGGGGGAGTTTAATGTGTATAATTCCCTCGCGGCGCTGTGCGTTGGGAAGAGGCTCGGGCTGTCGGATGAGGAGATTGTCCGCGGGATTTTCGCGTTAGAGAGCGTCGAGGGGAGGATGGTGACGATTCGTGAGGGGCAGAAATTTGAGGCGATGATTGATTATGCGCATACACCGGATGCGTTCGAGAAATTGCTTCCGAGTATGAAAGAGGCGACGAAAGGGAGGCTGATTGTGGTTTTTGGGAGTGCGGGGGGGCACAGGGACCCGTCGAAAAGGGAGCCGATGGGGAGAATTGCGGGAAAATATGCGGATGTGGTGGTGCTCACCGAAGAGGACGACAGAGATACGCCGGGGGAGAAGATTTTGGAGCAGATTGCGGTGGGGGCGAGGAAGAGTGGGAAAAAGGACGAGGTGGATTTGTTTAAGATTCTCGATCGGCCGGAGGCGATTTTGTTCGCGTGTCGGATGGCGAAAAAAGGCGACCTCGTGATGTTTCTTGGGAAGGGTAACGAGAAAACGATTGAGCGGAAGGACGGGGCGCATAAGTATTATGAGCTAACTGAGGTGAAGAAAGCGATTCGGAAATTATGAGAAACAAAAAGTTATTAGTTTCGGACCCCACGCAGTTTTCGAATTTGCACAAGATTAATCCGTATTATGATGAGAAAGAAATTGACGTGGCGCGGGCGGTGGAGGAGCATAAGCGGATTGTCGAGTGCTTTCGGGAAGCGGGGATAGAGGTGGTGCAGGTCGCGGCGCCGGTCGGGTGCCAGGACGGGGTATATACGGCGAACTGGGGGCTGGTTTATCATGGGAAGGCGGTGATGGCGAGGTTGCCGGAGGCAAGGAGAGGGGAGGAGGAATATGCTCGAAAAGTGCTCGAGGGGATGGGGATTGACTGCGTGTCGGTGCCGAATGAAATGTTATTCTCGGGGCAGGGTGATTCCCTCAGAGTTTCGAAGTATTTAATCGGAGGGAATGGGTATCGGTCTGAGGCACAAGCACAGGAATTTGCGGCGAAAGAGCTCGGCCTCGAGCTCGTGCTCGTCAAAACGCGACCGAAGTTGAATGAGGACGGGAGCGTGTTTGTCAATCCCGAGACTAAGAGAGCCGATTCGTTCTTTTATGACCTTGACCTTGCGGTGGCGGTGATTTCGGATGAGCTGATTGCATATTGTCCAGAGGCGCTCGAGAGCGAGTCGGTGGAGAAAATTGAGGCGCTACCGATGGAAAAAATAAAAGTGTCGCTCGAGGAGGCGGTTGAGGGATTCGCCTGTAATCTCGTTTCGACGGGGGAGACGGTGATAATGTCCTCTAGGGCGCCGAAGTTGAAAGAAGAGCTCGAAAAAAGAGGGCTCAGGGTCCTCACGCCGGAGGTTTCGGAACTTATTCGCGGGGGCGGGTTTATTAGGTGCGTGAGTCTCGAGATTGAATAAAAATGCCCCCTTGCGGGGGCGAGAGGAGGAGGGGAAATTCAGAGCCAGGTTTTTAGCCAGCGGAGAAGGTCGGATTCGGCAACTCGAAGGTGACTTTTGGTCGGAGTGGAGTGATCGGAGAGGTAGAGGTTGCCTTTTTCGGCGTCGCTGTAGTCAAAAATGACGTTCGGGTGGCTTGCTTTGAGCAAAAGCTGCAGGGCGTGGAAATCTTCTTTGGTGGGGCGGATAGCGGTTTCATCAAAAGTGATTTTTGTCTTCTCGTCAGTAATAGGCTTTATTGAGAGAGAAAAAAGATGATGGCGCTTGAAAATTTTGTAAAAGATGTCCATAAAATCCTCCTTTTAAAGAACTTTTTGCAAATTGCAAAATCCGGCTCGGTTAAGAGCTGAGATAATTATAGCACATATGGTTATTTTTGTCAAGATTAGAAGGCGAGTTCTTTTCTTATCTCTTCGTATTCTTCAGGGGTGAAGGAGAGATGGCGGCCGGGTTCCCAGGTTTCATCCAGTGGGAAAACGTGGACGTGGGAGTGGGGGACGTCGGTGCCCATGACCTGGATGAGGGCGCGAGTGTGATAAACCTCTTCGAGACGGTGGCAGACTTTTTTGACGGAGTCCCAGAGAGCGGCGTAATAATCGTCGGGGAGGTCATAAACTTTATCGACTTCTATTTTCGGGACGACGAGGACGTGGCCGCGGGTTTTGGGGTTGTTGTCGAGGAAAGCGTAAGTTTTTTCGTCTTCGTAGATTTTGTAAGCCGGGATTTCGCCCTTGATGATTTTGGTGAAAATGGTTGACATAGGGTAATTATAACATAAAAAGCCCCCGATTTCTCGGGGGTAAAGATGTCAAGTGGCGTAAGCGTAGTGAGAGTTCACAAGGTAGCTGTCGTAGGCAATCTGTTTCTGGTAACGGGTGTAGAACATTTCGTGGGTCATGGGGGCGGAAGCCTGCCAGATGCCGTGGTCAGTCAGAACCAGAGAGACGGCGGGGGCAACCTCGGCGACGAATTTGACCCGGATGGGGTCCGCGAGGTACCTGCCGTTTCTTAGGAAACCCCGGAGGTGGACGTCGCCAGAGTAGGCGGTGTCGGAGTTCGGGGCGAGCAGGAAGTCGCCGTCGTCCAGATGCCACTGGGAAATGGACTCGATCAGGGATGTGTGTTCCATTTCGTAAGGGGTGAGGTCGTGCCAGCGGCCGTCGCTTAATTTGACCTGGATAAGGTGGTGGTCGGACTGGGAAAATTCAGCGTCTTTTTCGCAGGTGACGCCGCCGCTCAGGGATTCGGCCAGGAATTTAAAATGGGTGTTTCCCTGGCTGATTTCTTGGCTTAATTCGGCATAGTTTTTCGCTATGTGCCCGTGGATGACGACTGCCCAGTAACGGAAAATCGTCGGGACGGATTTTTCGATTTCGGTCTTCGCCATTTCCTCAACGAGGTTTTTGGCTACGGTGGAGGCGACGATTGCGGTCGCGAGTTGTTCGGGTCTGACAACCGATGCTACAGTTTGTGCCATGATTTGACACCTCCTTTTAAGATACAACTCTGTTCCTTAGAACAAAGCATTTTTTAATTATATCACAGATGAGAAAAAATGTCAATACTATTTTAATGTAAGAATTACGAGGGACTCAATGTGGGGGGTCTTCGGGAAGAAGTTGAAGAGTTTTATGGAGTTTATTCGGTATTTTTCGGAGAGGATTTTCACGTCGCGGGCTTCGGTCGCGGGGTTGCAGGAGAGGTAGATGATTTTTTCGGGGGCGACGGAGAGGAGGCGGGTCAGGAGCTTCTCGTCACAGCCGGCGCGAGGGGGGTCGAGGATGACGGTTTTGTTTTGTTCGATTTCGTCGAGGGCTTCTTCGGATTTTTTAAAGAGAGGGGTGGCGTTATCGCGGGTTTTACAGTTATATTCTAGTTCTTTGAAGGCGGAGGGGTTGGACTCGACGAGAGTGACGTGTTCGGCGGATTTCAAAGAGAGGCCGATGGTGCCGACGCCGGAATAGAGGTCGAGGATATTCGAATTTTCGACGTGTTTCGCGATTTCTTTCAGAGCCATTTCGTAAACGGGGAGGTTAATCTGGAAAAAGCCGTTCGGGGAGTAAGAGTAGGTGCGCCCCAAGATTTCGTCCTCGAGGAGATTAAAGACAGGGTGGGGCTTTTTGTTCTCGAAGAGGCCGCCTTCGACGGTTCCCTGTTGGTCCGCGCGGAGGAGGAGAGATTGGTATTTGTAAGCCGGTTCGTGGTTTTTATTTAGTTCGGCGATAATTTCGTTGGCTCTTTTCCAGATTTCGGGGCGGTCGAGGGCGGAAGTTTCAATCGGGATTTTTTTATGAGTGCCACGGAGGTGGACGGCGGGGAGGATTTTTTGGCTCTCGTTGTCCCAGTAGAGGGCGTATTCGGCCTTGTTGCGGTAGAAATAATCTTTGCCGTCGGTTATGATTTCGGGAAGGGGTATGGTTAGGCCTTGTTCACGGAATTGTTCTTTCACTAATTCTTGTTTGATTTTTAGCTCGTAAGAGTAGTCGAGGATTTCGAAGGGGGAGGTCGAGAGGAAGTGAGCGTTTCTCGGCTCGGCGCGGAAAGGGGAGGGGTTCTCGATTTTCGTCGCGACAGCTTCGAGATAGGTGGATTTTTCTTTGAGGATTTTGTATTCAAGGACGGTTTCGCCTTCGAGGGCGTTCCAGAAGAAGGCCTTTTTGCCACTATCGAGGGTTGCGAGGGATTGGCCGCCGGGGATGAATTTGTCGATTTTGATCATTTTTGAGATTATAACAGATATGAGGAGGAAAGGCAAGGTGGGTAGAAGGAGAAGCTCCGAGAAAAGTAGTTTTCTCGGAGCTTCTTTGTCTGACCTGTTTAAAAATGCTATTTTGTGGTATAATTAGAGTAGTGGGTCGTCGCCAAGCGGTAAGGCAACGGGTTTTGGTCCCGTCATTCGCAGGTTCGAATCCTGCCGACCCAGCCAAAAAAGAGCCCTCGGGGCTATTTTTTGTTGAGTAGTCCTCTTGTTGTATCTTTAATTATTTTTGCTAGCTTGTCTTTATTATCCACTTCTTCGACCAGGTACATTGGTTTGGCACCGTCGTATGGGATAGACTCTGGTATTTTGTATTGTTCGTTTTCTGGAACAATTTTGACTAGGAGACGGTCGTCGTAAATGCCACCGAAGAGGATGCCGGACGAATAGAGAAGAAATTCCCCCATCATTGGACGGCAAGTTACGTCTGGGACTTCCGATAACTGTTCTAATATAAAATCACGATATTCTTTAGTGCTTGCCATTTATTTCTCACAATTCTTCTTATGCGCTTTGAGCTTTTTCATTGCCCAGTCGTAGTGAGAAGAGAGGCAGCTGACAAAATATGAGCCAAGTACTGAGCCGCCAACCCAAGGATACATGCCTTTAGTGAATAATTGTTCTTCACTCAGACTTTCGGCTAGTTTCATGACGTCTTTATGTGACTTCTCAAACATTTTTCTTGCATCTTCTAGTGAAGTCTTTTGGTGTTTCTTCCAATACTCGACGTTCATGTCGCCATAAGTCTTCCAAGTATATGGCTCTGGCAAAAACGGTGCGTTACCACCTTTATTTAGATTTGTATCAACAAATTCTAGCAACATACGGTGCCATTCGTACAAATGCACCCAAATATCGCGTAGGTTTTTGTCGCGGTCCCAGTGGCGTTCTTTCTTTGATAGGTCGCCGGAGAAATCAAACGGAGTCGTCATCTCTTTCTCGCTCATTACATCGGCCATTTCGATAAGCTTGACGTAGTGCTCATCACCAGCCTTTAATAAATCTTGTTTGCTCTTTGGTCTTGGCATAAAAAGTCCTTTTTACTGCTTTAATTATATCATTTTGAGCCAACTTTTTTGGAGATGAAAAACGCCCCATAACGGGGCGTTGTTAAGAGGCCAGCCATGACATAAGATGGCGATATTCTGGTCCATCATTGACGCTAGCTAGGCATTCCCCGTCTTTGCTACGGTGAATGATAAAAATGAACGGGATTTGGTCGCCCACTTGGTATTGCTTGTTTGGTTCGCAGGCTAAAACCTTTTCAATGGTTGCTTTGGAATTGTACACGTCGGGCAATACTAGGGTGAGCAATGTTGCTTTTGCCCTTGGCTTTGGTAAGGTCGAGAGCACGGTTCCGTAGATAGTTTGATATTCTGTTTGCTCGGTTGCGAAATGTAGGGCATAATCGTGCGCGTAGAATTTGGCCACAAAGCCTGTAGCCATTACGGCTATGGAAATGATTGCCAATAGTGCTATTCCACAATTAAAACCCTCGGAACGTAGCACCATACAAAAGCCCATACCTGCACCGCATCCAATTATTACCAACAAGACACCAAGTACCTTAAAGCTCCATTTTAAAACGTTGTACTTCTTCATAAACCCACCTCCAATAGTATCAATAATGAGTACAGAATTATAAAAGAACTCTATGCCCAATAACGGGAACATATATTTGTATTATAGCATACTTTGCGTAAAATGTCAATACTGCTACCAATTAGCCGTGGGCGTTTTTCCTGTAAACTTAAATTTTTGCATTTTTTAAGCGTGTTTGGTATAATTATAGAGGATAAACCGGAGGGTTTTTGTTCTTTAAAAATTGATGTTTAGGAGGGGAAAGTATGTATTATAAGGCATTCGAAAAAGGGATGATTTGTATGGAAAAGCAATATCAGGAAAATGCCGTGTATGAAGAGATGGGAGGCAGGATTTGTGATGAGGGTATGATGCATTTTTGCGAGAGGCTGTTTGATACTTTGGACTATTATCCTTTGGTTGATGGTGATGGTGATTTGTCTGAATTTGCTGAGGTGGAGCCGCTCGGCGATGTTGTCAAGGAGGACAATAAATGTGCGACTAAGAAGATTCGTATTGGACAAAAACTCAGTTTTTATGAATTTGTCAGGATTTCTGCGAATGATTTGATTTTGATGGAGAAGCCGAAGAAGAGCTTTTGGTTTTATCCCGCGACGGACGATAACGGCAAGAAAGAGGTAAGGATTCATAACTCGGAGAAAAAGAGAAATCTGAACAGCTCTGGGAATAAAGCAAAGATTAGTAGTTCTGGTTATTGCTGTTTTATCAATAGCTCTGGGGAGGGGGCGAAGATCGGTAATTCTGGTTCGGATACGCAGATTTGCAGCGTTGGGGCGTGCGCTGAAATTGGTAATTCTGGTAATTGCGCGCAGATTAGCAGTCTTGGCGATGACGCAAAGATTAGTAATTATGGCGATGGTGTAGAAATTAGCAGTTTTGGGGAAGGGACGCTGATTTGCAATTCTGGGGATAGAGTGCGGATTTTGAGTTCTGGGGACGATAACAGGGAGATTGGTAATATAGGCGCGGATGTAAAGATTAGTAATTCTGCTAATGTGGTAAGGATTTGTAATTATGGTGAAAGCGCGCAGATTGATAATTCTGGGGACAGCGTTCTGATTAGGAATTTCGGGGACGAAGCTCGGATTGTGAGCACGGGAGATTGCGTAAAAATTAAGATGGAAGGGCATGGAAACGTGGTCGTTGCTATTGGATACGATTCTGCGATTAGCGGAAAGGTGGGGGATTTTATTACGCTGGCTGAGGATGGAGACTTTGCTGTTGGGGACGTGAAGTCTGCCCGGATTGACGGGGAGAAATTGAAGGAGGACGTGTTTTATACGCTTTCTAATGGTGAATTTGTGGAATGCATAGACTAAACATCAAGGTTGATTTGCCCGGAGAAATCCGGGCGATTTTTATGGGCGTAAAAAAGAGGGCGGTGTCCCGCATATTACACTGCAGGTCCTGCCCTCTGTGGTTTTATTTTAGCATATTATTTGATGATTTGGAGTTCGTTTTTGAGGTTTTTAAGGAGAGTTTCTTTTTCTTTGAGTCCGTCGCGGGTTTCTTTTACTAGGGCGGCGGGGGCGGATTCGACATATTTCGGGTTCATCAAACGGGCATTCAAAGTGTCAATCTCGCGGCCGACTTTCAGGATTTTTTCGGTAAGGGAGGATTTATAGGATTCAATCAGTTTTTCGGGGATGTCGAGGTAAATCTCGGAGTTCGGGACGGCGAGGCGGAGGCCCTTCGGGGTGCCGTGCGTCGGGAGAACGGAGGAGACGCCGGTGAGTTTTTGAATTAGGAGGTTGTTTTCGTCGATTAGTGAGTCGTCCCCATACAACAAAGGCCAGTTATTGCCCTTTTTTAGGCGCGTTAAGGTGCCTCTGACCTCGGAGACGATAATCATAAGCTTTTCGAATTTCTCGGCCGAAATTGGGTCAAATACGAGCCTTTCAGGCCATTTCTGGTTGATCAAGAAGCCCTCGGTCCAAGGCAAGCGCTGCCAAATGGCTTCGGTCAGGAAGGGGGCGAAGGGATGGGCGATAATCAAGAGGTCTTCGAAAGTGGTTTTTAAGAGAGGGATGTTTTTAAACAACTTTTGGCACTCGACGAACCAGGCGGCGTATTTGTTCCAGATTAGGTCTTCTAAGACTTCAACAGCGTCGGCGAAGCGGTAAGTTTCGAGATCCTTCGCGATAAGATGCATGGATTCATTCAGCTCGCGGCAGAGCCAGTCTTCGCCGAAATTATCAGTGGTATATGACTCGCCAGTATCGCCGTTGTCGGCAACGGTGGACTCGAGCCAGAGGGAGAGGTTCCAGAGTTTGTTGCAGAGGTTGCGGCCGGCCACCACGGAGTTTTCGGAGAAGGACTGGTCTTGGCCGGCGGAGCGACCGCGGAGGATGCCCATACGGAAGGCGTCGGAGCCGTATTTCGCGACGAGGTCGGCGGGGTTGATTACATTCCCTTTGCTCTTGCTCATCTTTTTGCCGTGTTCGTCAAGGACGAGGCCATGGAGGTAAACGTCGCGGAAGGGGATTTCGCCGGTGACGTAGAGACCCATCATAATCATGCGGGCGACCCAGGCAAAGAGAAGGTCGGAGCCGGTTTCCATGACGTTCAAGGGGTAATAAGGGTTTTCGACGCCGGGTTCCCAGTTGGTGCAGATGATCGGCCATTGGCTCGAGGAGAACCAGGTGTCGAAGGTGTCTTCGTCGCGGAGATAGCGGACGCCGCCGATTTCGATTTCTTTCAGGTTGGTGCGGGTGTCGAAGACCCATTCGGGAGCGCTTTTGGCGTCTTCGGTGACCTTTTTGAACATTGGGATGGGGATGCCCCAGGGGATTTGGCGGGAGATGTTCCAGTCGTTTAGGCCCCGGAGGTAGTTCACGAGGACCTTTTTCTTCGACTCGGGGTAGAAAGTGATTTCGTTGTGGCCTAAGGCTTTCAGGGCGAGGGCGGCGAGGCGTTTCACATCGACGAACCACTGTTCTTTCAGAGTGGGTTCAATCGTAGTGTCGCATTTGTAGCAGTGGGCGACGGAGTGGACGATTTTCTTTTCGCCACGGAGAAGGCCGGCTTCTTTCAGATCTTTTATCACGGCCTTGCGACAGTCGAGGGTTTTGAGGCCGGAGTATTCGTAGCAGTTAATCATTTCGCCAGCGTCGTTAATTACGCGGATTTTGTCGAGACCGTGGCGAGCGCCGACTTCGAAATCGTCAAAATCGTGGGCGGGGGTGATTTTTACGGCGCCGGTGCCGTATTCGGGGTCGGCGTGTTCGTCGGCGATCACGGGGATTTCGCGGTCGGTCAGAGGGAGTTTTACGGTACTACCGACAAGGTTTTTATATCTTTCGTCAGCCGGGTTCACAGCGACAGCGACGTCGCCAAAGAGAGTTTCGGGGCGAGTGGTCGAGACGACGATTTCGCCGCCGTCGTAAGGGTAGGCGATGTCCCAGAGGGAGCCTTCTTCGTCTTTGTAGTTTACTTCGATGTCGGCGAAGGCGGTTTGGTGGTGGGGGCAGAAGTTGACGAGTTTTTCGCCACGGTAAATCATGCGATCGTCCCACATCTTCTTGAAGGTGGAGTAAACGCGAGCGACAACGTTTTCGTCCAGAGTGAAGGTCAGATCTTCCCAGGAACAGGAGGCGCCGAGAGAACGGAGCTGGAGCTCCATGGCACCACGCTGTTTTTCGACAAAATTCCAGACGTTGGCATAGAGGTCGTCGCGGGAGTATTGCCAGCGGTTTTTGCCGGATTTTTCTAGTTCCCTTTCGTAAACGACCCAGGTTTCGAAGCCGGCGTGGTCGGCGCCGGGGATGTACCAGGTGGACTGGCCGCGGAGACGGTGGTAACGGGTCAGAGAGTCTTCGGTCGCGATGGTTAAGCCGTGGCCGATGTGGAGGTTACCGTTGGCGTTCGGAGGGGGCATGACGATAGAATAGGAGTTTTTCGTGTCGGTCTCACGGCCGTTGTAGTTTCGAATTTTGGGTGAAAAAAGACCGGCGGCTTCCCAGGCGGCGTAGATATCCGCTTCGAGAGCTCCCGGGTTGTAAACATTGTCGCTTTTCATAAGATGATTATAACACAGAGCGAGGAAGATGTAAAAAGGGACTCACTTGACAAAATTGGCAATTTGTGCTACAATTAGGACACGTACTGGCTTTTTGGTTGGTATAGTACTTTTTTAGAGGTGTTATTATGTTGCAACAGAGAACAAGCGGAAGTTATGGTTATCAGAGAAATATTGAATATCAGAGGAGGGTGATGGTTTTGGATAAGCCGACCGAGAATTACAATGTGGCGGATACGTTCGCGATAGGAAACAGATATTCGAGAACTTGGACGAATGACGAAAATGGTAAACTTCCCTTTCCGAAGCAGTTTTTGTATAAGGTGTATCAGGGTGCGGACGAGGTGCCGATGTACGACATGCTGATTATACTGGCGAAGTATGAGAAACCGGTGACGCTGATGGTGCGTGACAAGAACAGCGGGGAGTTGCGCGATTTTGACGTGGTATTATACCTCGACGAGTTTACGTCGGAGGTGTGCGCGAGCGATATTGACGACAAATGGGCAGTGTCGCTGCCCAGGATGAATATGATGCTCTGAGGCGTCGTTCCCTGCTCAAAAAGGCCGCGTTTTTGCGGTTTTGTTCCAAACATAACTACCTCGGCCCCGAGAAATCGGGGTCTTTTTTCTATCAAAAAGACTAGTTCCCTGATTATATGACCCACTCGAAAACAAAAATCTATGAAAAACTTTGCGTTTTTCATTCCAAAATGGCATGCTAATTGCCTAGACTCGATTTTTGTTTTATCACTCTCCCAACGCGCGGAAATGGCGTTGGTTAGTTATATTTTAGCGCAAGCGGGTTGCTAAGTCAAGGGGTTGCTAATATATAGGTTATGGTTAAGTTTTCCCGGGAGGGAAATGTGGAAAAAGTTGCGAAAAAGGAGAGGAAAACGTGGAAAAGCGGTGGGGAAGTAGGGAAAAGTGGGAGAAAATAGCGGAAAAAGTGGGGGCGAAAAGCGAAAAGGGGAATTTTCAAAATTTTAAAAAATCGCGGCTTCGCCGCGATGGATGTGATATAATCGGGAAAATGGCGTATATTCGGAAATTTGTAACTGGTTCGGGTGCGACGGGGGTGCAGGTGTGCTATAAGGAGCACGGGGAGGTGGTCCGGACGGTGCACGTCGGGTCGGCGAAAACGGAGAATGGAATCGCGAAACTCGAGAAAAAGGCGCGCGAGATTATGGAGGGCGGGACGAAGCCACTATTTAATTTGGAAAAATATGAGAGGAAAGCGGATGAAAAATAAGCATATTTTGCAGAGTGCGGAGTGGGAAAAGGTCGAGAAGGCGGAGGGACGCGAGACTTTTTGTATTACGACACCAGGATTTTCGGCGCGGGGGACGGTGGAGAAGACGCCAGTCTGCTCGTATCTTTTCATGAAATATGGGCCGGAGTGCGAGGATTCTAAAAGTTTTTTTGCTGGGATGAGGGAAGTTTCGAAATTCGCGAAGGAGAAAGGGTGCGGGTTTGTCCGGGTGGAGCCGAGAAATCTCGAGGTGAAAAAGGAATTGAAACGGCGTGGGTATGTCAGGACGCGGGATATTGAGCCGGAGTGGACGCTCATTTTGCCACTCAGGAGCGAGGAGCAGATTTTTTCGGCGATTGAGGGGAGGAAACTACGGTATTGGCGGAATTATCAGAAGAAGGGAATGAGGATTTGGAGCTCGAAAGAAGTTTCCGACACGAAAATTTTGTATGATCTTCTCGTGAAACTCGCGAATAAAGATAAGTTTAATGCGTATTCTTTAAAGCATCTCGAGAACGAAGTCAGGCAGGGGTTTGCGACGTTGTATTTTGTTGAGTCAGAAAAGGAAGTTATTGCGGCGGCGATGGTGTATGACTATGGGAAAACTAGATATTATGTGCATGCGGCGAAAGATGAAGGGAAGGCGAAGATGATGGCGGGGACGATTTTGCTCGTGCAAATGATTGTGGATGCGTTTCGGGAGGGGAAGAAGGAGTTCGATTTTTGGGGGATGACGAAGTCGGAGGACAAAAATCATCCGTGGTATGGGTTTACGCAATACAAAAAGAGTTTCGGGGGAGTGGAGACGGAGTTTTCGGGGACGTGGGACTTGGTGCTTTCCCCGGTGAAATATCGGATTTATCGGGTGCTTCGCGCGGTGAATCTTTGGATGCGGAAGAAATAGTTAGTTGCAAGAGGGGACGATGTAGAAATAATCGTAGTTTTCGAGGGAGAGGGAATTTTCTTTAAACCAATTTTCGATGGCGGATTTGGCTTCGTCTTGGCGGGAAGTGAAACAGGAATTCAAGGTGAGCTGGACGACGAGAGTGCCGTCTTCGGCCAGAGTCGGGTCAATCATGAAGGTGCCGTCTTCGGAGTGATAGGGGGTGAACTGCCAGATGGGGTCGGTGTGGGAGTTTCTCTCGGCGACGACTATGGCGCGGTTCGCGGTGTATTCGGCGAGGGCGTCGTCGTCGGGGTGGGTGTCGTAATAGTCGGAGGCTTCGTCGGTCGGGAAGAGGACGACGAGGAAACCGTTGTCGTCGCCTTTTTTTAGCTCGATTTTGCCGGAGTAGGAGTCGAAGCCGTCGGCGGTGATTTCGGCTTCGTAGAAGCCGGGCTCGACGCGGTAGGTGCCGTTTTTCATGGCGCTTCCGTTAATTTTAATCGTGGCGGAGGCGGGGGCGACGGAGATTTCGAGGGTGGCGGATTTTTTGCCGTTTCCGATTAAAACAATAGCGAGGATAATGAGACCGAGGACGAGGAGGGAAGCTATCGAAATCAAGACAATTTTAGTGTTTTTACTCAGATTTTTGAAATTAAAACTAAAACGCGGTTTTTGGACACTCATTGGGGAGAGGGGAATGGGAGTGCCTTCTGGGGTGAAAATTGGTGGTTGGTTGTTATACATAATTAATTTGCCCTATAAATGTGAAATGGATATGATGAGTTGTTTTTGCAGGGGCGAGTCATGCTCACGGAGCCGTTGGTGAGGTGAATCCAGGGGGCCCAGCCGTTCAGAGAGGCGTCGGCTTTGTAGAGTTTACCACCTTGGTTTACAACGATGTAAACGTGACCGTAATAGCCACTGCCGCATTCGTCCTTACTGATGGCGAGGATGTCGCCGGCTTGGAGAACGGAGGTGCTGCCGGTGTTTTGAACCTCGCGAAAACTGCTGCTTTTACTCAAAAAGTCTTTCACGGAGGGGGAGAGGGCGGCGCAACCGGAAGCGTAACCGGCTTTTTTCAGGACGGTGGCGACGAAGCCGCCGCAGTCGGTGACGTTGGTAGTGCAGGGGCCAGCGTCCTTGTAAGCCTGGGAGGCGTTTTTGTCCTCTTTCGGGGTGTGGCCGTTCGGCCAGGCGAGCTCTATTGCGATACTTTCGATAGAACCGCCATAGGTGGGTTGTGGTTGTTCTTGTTGTTGTTGGCCTTGGCCCTGGGACTCGGTGCAGGCGGTGGGGTTGTAGTAGTAAGTGATGCCGTTTGCGGTGTAAAAAGCGCAGGGGTCGTCGGGGGTAGTAGTGGTGGGCTGAGAGGGAGTGGAAGGCTGGGACGGGGTCGAAGGCTCGCTCGGGGTGGAAGGTTCGCTCGGGGTCGAGGGTTGGGAAGGGGTGGAAGGCTGAGAGGGGGTGGAAGGTTGGGAGGGAGTCGAGGGTTGTTCGGGCTCGGTGGCACCTTCGCCTGTGACTTTGTAATAATTCGTGATGCCGCGGTAAGTCAGGCTGATGTTTTTATTGAGGCAGGAGCTCGGGATAGTCAGAGTGACGGAGCCGCCGTCGCCGTAGTAATAGTTGTCGATCGGGGTGGAGGCGGAGCGATAGAGATTATTAGTGATGGTGATGCCGCTACAGCCAGAGACGGTCGGGGTGGCGGGGCCGGTGGCGATGAATTCGGAGCAGGAATAGACGGAACGGGTGATGGTGTTGGTGCCGGTGGACAGGGAAGCACGGCTGCTGCTCGATTCGTTACCGGGAGACATGTAGCCGAAGGGGCCGGTTTTGCTTTTTTTGCAATATTCGCCAGAGGTGATATTCGAGAGAGTAGGGTTGCTGGCGAAGACGGGGGTAGTGACAAGGAACGCTCCGAAGAGAATGAGTAGAAAAACTATAAACCTCTTTAACATAAGAATATTATATATGAAAAAAGAAAAAATGGGAAGAGATTATTCGGCGGATGATTCGATTTTTTCGAGAGCGTAGTCCAGGTTTTTGTAAGAGTAGGCGTGGATCACGAGGCGGAAATCGCCAGCGGGTTGATAATCTTTATCTAAGGTGTGGAGGGTGGCGACGTATTCTTCGTAATTGTTTTTCTTTGCAACAGTGTAGGTTTTGTCATCTAAGATGGCGTTGATGATTTCGGGATAGTTTTTTTCGAAATAATCACCGAGGTAGTGGGTTATTTCTTCGACGGCGGGACCGGCAAAACCGGCATTATAGAGGACGCTATTGTCTTCGAAGTAAAAGCCGGGGCCGCCGGATTCATAGTCACTGTTGTCTGAATTTTTTCGAGCGATAACGACGGCAAGAAGAATGATTGCAATGAGCAAAAAAGATGCTACAATGATAATCAAAGTGCGAACTTTTTTGTCGCGCCAGAGGTTTTTGATGGTTTCTTTGGTGTCGTTCATGGTTCTCCTATATGTTTACGACCCGGGCGAGATAGGTGCCGCCTTCGGGGTAGAGGTAACGGCCAGGAACACTCTCGCTGTCGGCGAGGTGTTTTAGATCATAGTTATCTTGAATCAAGAAGTCGCTCGGTTTTAAGTTGTTTGGGTCGGCGGTGGTTTTCATGCCGACGACGGTGACGAAGTGGCGGTGGTTGGCACTGGCGCGGGTCGAGAGGGCGACACTGGCAGAGACGCGGGTGTAAATCGGGTGGCCTTTTTGGAGCTCTTCGTAGAAGATAGTGAGAACTTCGGCGACGGTGGAGACATTCCGAGTAGAATAACCGGAATTGCAGCTGGTATCGCGGAGATGAGCGCTCAGACCGGATTTCACGATGCCACATTGGATGGCGGAGGCGTAGAGATCGCAACGGTTGGAACCTTCTCCGGTATAGGGCTGCTTTAAGTTGCCACCGGCGGGATCCATGAGCCATTCAGAGTAAGTAAACATATTGTAGCCCGTGGCGGCGACTTTTACGGTGTACCAGTCGCCTTGAATATCGCGAGCGGAAGTGGCGGTGCCACCAGTGGTAATGGTGATTTGTTCCATTGTACCAGCGGAAATGGTGGTGGTGCCGCCGGTGGGGCGGATGCAATAATCGTCGTCGCTGGAGCCGGTAGTAGTGGCTGGGGCGTTTTTGATGGCGGTGTAGAGGACGAAGACGCCGTATTCGGAGCCGGGGGAGGGGGGAGTGCCGCTGAAATCGTTGGAACTGTATTGCCATTTGTCGGTGCCGACGAAGGAACCTGAGGACGGGTCGCGCTGGGGGTCGAGGCGGTTAACGACGAAGGGGCAGCCGTCGCCGTTGCTGGCTTGAATCTCGGTGTAGCCGAGGTTCGTTGCCTGAGTGGTGTAGAAACTGAGGCTCGTCGGGTTGCCGTAAACGTCGTTGATGAAATACATGAAGATGGAGTGTTTTATGCTGTTTTCGTCGGTGCCTTCCAAATATTGGTTAATGAGTTCGGCGGAGGATTTCAGGACGGTGGGGTTGGTGGCGTCGGAGGAGGACCAGGAGTGAGTGTCTTGGTAGGTCCAGTGTTCGTTCCAGTAAACGTAAGCGGCGAGGAGCTCCCAAGGAACGGAGGTGCCTTCGACGGCGGTTTCGTAGAGGGATTTTCGGGAGTTAATCGTGGAGAGTTCGGAGGAAGAGAGGACGGAGGTGGTGGTGTCTTCGCCGGTGGTGGTGGTTTTCGGGATGCAATCGTAGCGCTGGTAGAAGATAATGCCGTTTTTGGCGAACCACTTCGTTGTTGCGGGGTCTTGGGTGGTGCCGGTGCCGGTTCCGGGGGTGGTGCCACCGCCCGTGGGAGCGCCACCAGAGGTGCCGTTTAGGGCTTCGTAGTAGAGTTCGGCGGCGTAATAGCGGGCAGGGATTTCGTGGTTACCGTTTTCGTAGCATTTGTCAAAAGAGGAGGCCATATCGTAGGCGGAGGTGCTGTCGCTGTTGGCCTTGAAGACACTATTGCCACAGCGAGAAATGACTCGGTTGGAGGTGCGACTGGCGATTTGGTTGGCGATTTTTTGATAATCATAAATTTCGTCGTAGGTGAATTGGGCTTCGAGGCGGTAGAGGTTTCTTGCATCCTCAAGGCTCCCAGCTTCTTTTAATTTGTTGTAGAAATCGGTACCGCTGACCCCGACACTGTAAGTTTCGGGGTGGTCGAAATATTTAGTGATGAGGTTGTGGTCGTAGTCGTCGATGATATAGAGCATCGGCATGAGACGGTGTTCGCCGAGTCTACTACCTTCAAGAAGTTGAGCAAAGCCGACGGCGTGGTTGTTGCGTTCGCCGCAGTTCAAGACTGAGGTGACGCCACCGGAGGTACAGTGGGAGGAGAAATTGGCGGCGTGGGAGTTGTTGTGTTTCACGGGGTTCAGGGAAGATTCGCTGTTCGCGGTGTTGCCGGTTTCGAGTTGGTAAGGGTAGGCGTGCCAGTTGCCCATGATGGCGGCGGCTTGTTTGTCGGAGAAACCAACGCCTTTTAAGATTCCCCAAACTTCGTTTATCATTTCGGAATTTTTGATGTAGTCGAGAGCTTCTTGTTTCGAAGCGGAGACGGGGGTAGGGAAGAAAAGATAAGAAAAAACAACAAGAACAGCGGTGAGGAAAATTGAAACACGCGCAATTAACTTCATTATTCAATTATAGCACGAACAAAATGAAATGGTGAAAAATTAGGCGGAAGTTAGGTGGTAGTGGTCGCCGTAGTCGCATTTATAGACTTTTAGTTTCGAGGGGAGGTGGTGGTCGTATTCGGCGCAGCGGGCGGCGAGTTCGGCTTCTTCGCGAGTTTTATAGGAGATTTTTTGGGATTCGCCAACCCAACAACGGTCGGGGGTAAAGGAATTGCCGGGTTTAAGCGATTTTTGAGACATAATATTCAATTATAGCACATATGGTTATTTTTGTCAAGAGAGTGGGGCGGATTTTTGGGATTTTTGGCGCGGAAATTCGGAAATAGTGTATAATCAAGGTATGAAAGTGGAGGAAAAGAAGAGGTCTTTTTATTGGTGGATTATTGAGGGGATTTTGGGGGTGGTTGCGGTGGTGTTTTTAGCGATTTTTTTGACGAGGATGGGGGCGGAAACTCCGGTGGAACAGATGACGGAGGCGGAGATGTTATATCAGTTCTCGGTGGGGCAGATTCGGGAGAATGGGAAGTATCGGTATAGGGTGGATATGGAAACGGGGAAGGAGGACGGGACGTATAGTATAATTCGGCACGCGGGAGTGAGTTGGGGGCTACTCAATGTGTATGAGAAATACGGGAGGGAAGAGGATTTTTTGAAAATTCGGCAGGCGATTTTTTATCTTCGGTCGAGGGTGAGGGAGAAGGGGGAGGAGAGGTTTATTGAGGGGGACGGAGGGAAATATGGGGGGAATGCGCTGGCGTTGCTGGCGTTTTTGGAGTATTATAAGAAGACTTCGGAGGAGGAGTATTTGGAGCTTGCGAAGGGGCTGGCCGCGAGTCTCTTGAGTGCACAGGAGGAGAGTGGGGAATATTATCATACGTTTTCGGCGGACTTCACGCCGGCTGAAAAGGGGAAGAGCGAGATTTATGACGGGGAGATTAATCTCGCGCTTCTTAGGATGTATGACGAGACGGGGGAGGAGAAGTATCTTTCGGCGGTTCTACGGTCTATCGCGTGGATGAATGAGGAGAAGTTGATGAGCGATTCGCAGTGGGGGGCGTATGTGAATTTTGAGCTTTTAAAAAACGGGGTTTCGAATCGGTTTGTGGAGAATATTGAGAAGAATTTTGAGAAGATGAGGGGAAGGAATGCGCTGTGTGATCTCGAGTATCTCGGGGTTAGTGTGAAGTATCTGAGGCTCAGGCTTTCGGGATTACAAGAGGGGGAGGAGGCGGAGAGGCTCAGGGAGTTGCTTTCGAAGGTGATGGTGGTGTATCAGGCGAGGGCGGAGAAAGATAAGAGGGAGATTATATATGAGCCGGGGGAGTTTTTCGGGGCGGTGGTGAGAGAGGGGGAGATGAGGATTGATTTTGCGCAACACCGGCTGGCGGGGTATGCGATGCTTGAGGAGGCGGTGGAGTGGAGGGACCCGTATGTCGAGCTCGCGCGGGAGGCGACGGAGTATTTTGTCCGGACGGGGGAGGAGATGGCGGTGCCGGAGGGGTTGCCCAAGGAGATGTATGAGAAGGGGGCGGTGTATGTCGGAATTCATAATGCGGGGAAGCTCAGAGGGTGTCAGGGGACGAGGGTGGCGAGGAGGTCGATTGCGCAGGAGATTATTGCGCAGGCGGCGCGGGCGAGTAGGGATGCGAGATTTGAGGATGTGGGAGTCGAGGAACTTTCGACACTCGAGTTTCGGGTGGATGTGTTGTCGGAACTTGAGGAAGTGACGGATGTTGGTGAGTTGAATCCGAAGGAGTATGGGCTCGTGATTGAGAAAGACGGGAAGTCGGCGATATTTTTGCCGAATATTGAGTCGATTCAGACGGTGGAGGAACAGATTTCCAAGATTATCAAGAAGGCGGGGTTGCCGGAGGATGTGACCGGGTATAAGCTGTATCGGTATCGGACGGTGAGGCACGAATATTAGGAGATTTAAGAGATGGCGGAACGGGGGGAGATGGTGAGGGAATAGGGGTTGGTGGGTTTCACGCCAGATTCGATTTCGAAGAAGGCGGCGGAGGCGACCATGGCGCCGTTATCGCCGGAGAATTTGGGGTCGGGGAAGTAAACGGGGAGGTTTTTGTAAGTTTTTCCGAGGGTTTTTCGGAGGAGGGAGTTGGCGGAGACGCCGCCGGCAATGATGATAGAAGAGTAGAGACAAGAAGGGAGGGCGGCGTCGAGCTTCTCCAGGAGGATTTTGACGGCGGTGGATTCGAAGGAGGCGGCGAGGTCGTTTTTTTGTTCGGGGGTGAGGTGATTTTTTATATCATGAGATGGATAAGAAATTGGAAGGTTCGCGATGCTTTGGGCTTTTCTTATCACGGCGGTTTTGAGGCCGGAGAAAGAAAAATCGAGGCCGGCGACTTTCGGGATGGGGAGAGGGTATTTTTCGGGGTCGCCATTCTCAGCGTGCTTCGAGATTTCGGGGCCGCCGGGATAGGGGAAACCGAGGATTTTGGCGACTTTGTCGAAACATTCGCCGATGGCGTCGTCTTTCGTGGTGCCGATGATTTCGAAGGAGTTGTGGGAAGGCATGGAGAGAATTTGGGTGTGGCCGCCGGAAATGACGAGGGCGAGGACGGGGAATTTTATATCATATTTGGTATAAAGCCAGTTGGCGTAAACGTGGGACTTCAGGTGGTGGACGGCGTAGAGGGGTTTTTCGTGGAGGAGGGCGAGGGTGCGGGCGGTCAGAGTGCCGACGAGGAGGGAACCCAGGAGCCCGGGAGTGTGGGTGACGGCGATGGCGTCGATGGTGTCGAGGGTCTCATTGGCGTCTTTTAGAGCTTTGTCTATAACCGGGAGGACGGCTTCGAGGTGGGAACGGGCGGCGATTTCGGGGATGACGCCGCCGTATTCGGCGAAGATGTCGATTTGGGAGGCGACGACATTCGAAAGGACGTGCGTGCCGTTTTCGACGACGGCCGCGGCGGTTTCGTCGCAGGAGGATTCGAGGCCAAGGATTTTCATCGCCTCAATTATAACATATTTTTAGGGGGGAAGCGAGGAGATTGTATCTTGGTGTGGTATAATAGTGGAAAATTGTACCTTAAAAGGAGGGGTATTATGAGACGTCGGCGATTTTGCAAGGCGATTGATAAGAGATTCCTTTGGCTGAAAAGGAGGGTCGTGACGAGTCATTACCGGGCTGTGATGGGGACGACTGTGGACTGCGAAGGGTGTGAATTTGATAGTATTAAGGGGTGCAGGTCTGATGAGGGTTGCGTTTTGTTTAACGGTTCGAGGGTGACATGCGATTATAGTGGGCTCAGCGTGGAAGAGCTGGAACGGGAAATTGTGGGAATGTTGGAATAATAACTCCTCTTTGCGCCCTTTGGGGCGCTTTTTTCATTTTTTAGGCGAATTTTATGTCTTTACAATGTATTTAAAATGTGCTACAATGTGATTATTATGGCAAGCTTGAATGATACAACGATGACAATTAGAGTAAACAGTGTTACAAAAAAACGCGCACAGACTCTTTTTAATGAGCTCGGGATGGATATGAGCACTGCGATTAACGTTTTTTTGAAACGTTCTGTCGAGGAAGAACGAATTCCCTTTGAAGTAGGTAAAGTCAGAGAGCCTAATCTTAAAACTCGTCGAGCAATAAATCGAGCCAGGAGCGAAAAAAATCTCGTTGGTCCTTTCGAAACGGTGGAGGAAGCGATGAAATACCTTGATGCTTAAAATTCAATTTGAAAAAAAGTTTAAGCAGGATTATAAGCGCGTTTTGAAACGCGGTTGCAAGCGCGAAGATATGGAAACGGTGTTAAAAATCCTTGCCTCCGAGAAGCCTCTTCCTGGTAAATATCGCGACCACGCATTATCTGGGAATTATAAAAACACGCGTGAGTGTCACATTGCGCCAGATTGGCTCCTGATTTACAAAATCGAAAAAGATTTATTAGTGATACGCGCAATCAGAACTGGTTCTCATTCGGATTTATTCTAAGATTTTTGTATAAAAAAGCGCCCCGATGGGGCGCGGCAGGATATTTTAGTTGTAGTTGTTAATAATGAGTGAGGAGACCGAGGGAGCTCGGTCTCCTCGGGGAACTTAACGGGCTCGCCGCCCGCCTTACTTATGCGCTCATTTGACATTCAAGTCGGCTTGGTAGCTTCGCAGACCGGCTGCGCCGGTACCAGACATGATGCGCATAATCGAATGAACCAGGGATGTCGCCAATATTCCTAGCCATTCTCTTTATGTATAAAGGGTGACCCCCATATACATCATTATGTAATTTATCTGGGCGCAAATACAAAAAACTTTTTACTTTCTGGCTCTTCGATGATTAGTGGACAATAATCTGGGCGAATATCGCTTTTTCTGTAATTTCCGGGAAGATCGGGCATTTCGCATTTTCCGGCATGGCATTGCACGAAGGTCGTATTTCTCACAGTGCCATACCACCCCTTCAAGACATCACATTTAAGGCAATTTCTCGGCGTGGGGATAATTAATTTAGCCATTAAAATCGCTTCCTTTCGTCAAAAATATCCTGATTTAAAAAGGGCTTCCTTGTGGGATAGAAATATTATATCATATTTTTCCCTATTAAAAAGCGCCCCGAGGGGCGCGAGGTCAGGATATTCTAATTGTCGGTGAATTCGTCGGTTATGTAAGTTTTTGGAAGGCCATCTTCTTCGGATGTCGCCAATGGTATTATTGGCATCAAAAGCATAACTGGAGTTTTTCTTTCGACGGCGATGATTGGGGCAAGGCGGTTCGCTCGATTTTGATAAAAATCACATATATTCAGGTCGATGTTACGGAGGTATTTGACGTTGATAGAGATTTTTTTGTCGTCTTTGGTGGTGAACACTCGCGAGGTGCATTGCTTACCTGTTAGGAAGAGAGTGAAAGTTGGCCTCAACTCGTTTCGCGGGTCGATGATAGATAAATCGATTGTGGATTTTTGGTTCATCTCGACTTTTTCGATGGCGAAGGCGATATCTTTCTTTTTAAAGAAATAGCCATAGTGGCCTGGTTCTGGAAAAATTAAGAGAAGGTCTTTAGTGACGGTTCGTCCGTGTACGGCTTTTCCTTCGGCGAGACATTTGCAGATGTCGAGGTTGGCTTGGACTATTTTCAAGAATGACACTCTCCTTTACTCATGGTTATTTTGATTGCTTCGGTAAGAGTTCTTTTGCTGTGGTCGATGTGTCCAATGGTACCGATATGCACGCGTGGTTTTTCGATAGATTCGTCTTTCTTTGTGAGATTTGATGCTCTTTTGGCGGAGATGGCGTCGAGGAGAAGCTCGACGATGTCCGCGTGGTCTTTGTGCAATGCTAGTCTCAGGGCGTAATAGTGGTCGGCGGTGGGGTCGGCGCCGGATTCGAGAAGGAGTTTAACAATGGTCGCATGGCCGTTATTAGCGGCCATGCGAAGACTGTAGCCTTCGTCGTTTTTGCTGTCGCTGGTTTTTGCGCCGGCGTTGAGGAGGATTTTCACGATTTCGGTGTGGCCGTTTCGCGAGGCGAGCTCCAGGGGATAGTTATTGTTTTCATTGTATTCTGCGCCGAGTTTTAAGAGCCGTTTTACGATGTCGGCGTGGCCGTGTTCGGCGGCCCAAGAGAGGGCGTTTTTGGGAGCTTTGCCTTGTATAACGCTCCTTAGCACATCTCCCAGCGTGAAGGAGTTTTCAGGTATAGTTCCAGTGTTTTTGTCGAGCAATGGTATCATCTCCTTTAAAATATCCTGATTTAAAAGAACTCCCGTGAGGGATGGGGATATTATATCATATTTTCTCTGTTTTAAAAAGCGCCCTTTGAGGGCGCGGGGAGGTGGTGCTACTTGTGATTAGGAGCGGCGGATGAGGCAGACAGGAGGATTTTTGCGAGTGCGTAGGCAAAATCGGAGCCGAGGCTGGGCTTTAAGTGGTCGATTTCGGTTTCGACGTCTTTGAAGTTGCCTTTTTTCAGGTCTTTTTCGATGGCTTTTAGTATAGCCTGTTCGACTGCGTTCAATTCGAGGTTAGGGAACAAGTTTATGCACCTCCATTAAAATACTTAGGTCGGGGTGACCTATAATATGATTATATCATAAAAAGTGGGTTTTGGCAATGTTACTATATTACTTTTCAGTTCGTTTATCAATTAAGATATTCTCTGTCGTGTTGGGTAATTCTTTTGTTACTACTGGTTTACCTAGCCGTTTTTCGACTTCTTTTCTAGCGACTTCAATGACTTTTCCGGCTTCGCCAGCATCTTGGCGAAGTTCGTTCATTCCGTAACTATCATTTTTTTGGTGCAACTCTGCCGCGGTTGTTTCGCCTAAATTGGTTAGTGCCAGCTCCATATTTGTCATAGCGTCTCTTAAGTTTTGTTGTTTGGAGACGCCTTTAAGCTTTTTGTATGCTTTTGCGTCTAGGCCAAAACCGGAACGATAAATTTCATTTGTTAAAATAGCAAAATCTTGCCCTTCGTTTGCGCCACGCATCTGCCACTCGTCAGTTAGTCTGTTTCTCGTTGCGATCGTGCGCTCTCGTTGCTGAATCCAGGACTGGGAATAGCCCTTTTTGGCGTAAATTTCTCGCATTCTCTTGACTGCCAGTTCCGGGTTTTGTATTTCCTCAATTCTTTCGGAGCCTACTCTAGCTAGCCATTGTTTAAACGGCTCGGCCTTTGGTGATGGGATTGACTGGATTATTCTAAGGATGCCTTTTGTGTCTGCGCAGTTCATTTTTTGCATTCCGCCATGAGTTTGTATCCTAAGGGTACGTACAATTTGTACCCACCCTTCTCTGATAAAACTATCGCGCTCTTTCATTCTCGTAATGTACTGTTTTGGGTCTGTTGAATCAGTTAGGGCGACTACCACATCTTCTACTGCAAAAAACCACTTGTTGTATTTCCAGGTGCGCCTTATTTCTTTATCTTGAAAGAGCGCTAAACTTTTATTTTCCGCTGGGTCTATTTTTTTATTTGGCATTATGCCTCCATTTAAAGTTTAATCGCGCCCACTCTATTAATATAATAATATCATAAAAACGGAGGGACGGATATATTTAAAGAGGATGCTCGCTTCGCGAGAAGCCTCGGTGCTTAGAGCCGCCAAAGTGGAATAGTAGCATGGATGAGAGGATTAGGAATTTGCTTCGCAAATTCCTTCCGTCTCTCCTCGCTCATAAAAATCTAAAATAAATTGGATGCTCGCTTTGCGAGAAGCCTCGGTGCTTAGAGCCGCCAAATTAAAATAAGAATAGAGGCCACGGCTCTTATTATATTTTTAGAAATAAAAATGGGAGAGCAAGCTCTCCATTCTTATTTCTAAAAATATAATAGAAACGCTGCGCGTTTCTATTCTTATTTTGATTTGGCGGAAGCGAGAGGATTCGAACCTCTGAAACATTGCTGCTTACACGATTTCGAGTCGTGCGCCTTCAACCACTCGGCCACGCTTCCTGGTACACTCGACAGGAGTCGAACCTGCGACCTTCAGATCCGCAATCTGACGCTCTATCCAACTGAGCTACGAGTGCATAGGCGGAATTTAGATAATCAAAATCCCGCCGTCCTGTAATGAACATCGCTTTTTCAGCGACAATAAAATTATATCACAAAAATGCAATTTGTGGTATAGTTTAATTATGGGAAATTATACCAACGAGACTAAATCTAATGAAAAATCGGGTGGGTTAAAAACAAAGATGCAAAAGGCGGGGGTGAAGATGCTCGAAAAATATTACGGGCAACCGGGGAAGAAGATGAAAATTATTGCGATTACGGGGACGTCGGGGAAGGCGACGGTGGCGCATTTTGTGCATGAGATTTTGAAAGAGGCGGGGCAGAAAGTGGCGGTCTTGGCGAGTGACGGGGAGATTAAAACCCGGACACTACACAAGTTTCTCGCGGATGCGGCGAAGGCGGGGGCGACGCACGCGGTGGTGACGGCGCCGGCGACGACGATTCATTCAAACGCGTTTTTTGGGCTGCCGATTGAGGTGGTGGCGCTGACGGATTTTGTGCCGGCGGCGGGGAATACGGCGGAGGCGGATGAATATTTGTCGAGTTCGAAGACGTTGATGGCGATGAGGCCGAATGTGGTGATTTTGAATTCGGATGACGGGTATTATCATGAATTTTCGCAGTATTCGGGGGCGAAAGAGACCTATGTTTATGGCTCGGACTTTGCGGCGGCGGTGAAAATTGAGGGGTTTAAGTTGTATAAAAAAGGCGTGGAGGCGAAGTTGGCGATTCTCGGGAGCCGGGCGACGGTGGCGAGTTTTCTTACGGGGGAGCCGGTGGTGCATTATATGGCGTGCGCGGCGACAGTGGCGGCGGCGCTCAACATTCGGGCGGAAGTGATTGCTGACGGAATTGCGAATTATGTGATATAATTATCGTAATTATGTTTATTGGAGGTAATAAAAATGGAAAAAATTGAAGAATTCTGCGAAGGGCTGATACGCGAGAAGGGGCTCGAACTCGATGAGGAGGAGATGAAGGAGGCGAAGAGGGACATGGCGGAGAGGCTGCTCGCGCAAATTCAGAGAGCGGAGATTGACGCGCTGGACGAAGAAAAGGCGAAGGAGCTCGCGGAAAAAATTGATGAGATGGAACCGGCTCAGATTGAGCAGTTTATTGCGGATGCGGGGGTGGATGTTGAGGAAGAAGCGACGACGGTGGCGATGCGGTTTCGAGATTTGTTCCTTGGGAACGGGAGATAGGGATGAACGGCGGTGGTGAGAGAATTGCGGCGGGAGGGGAGAAGGACTGGCGGGCGGAAGTAGCCGAAGACGAGAGGGTGTTTGACATTGAGCGAGGAGAGGGGGAGAAAAGGATTTCGGACGGGGAACTTGCGAGTTGGCTCTCGGGGTATGCGGGGATGGGGGGCGAGGAAGACAGAAATCGGAGGAGGGCCGAGGGGGCGTCGGGGGAGGACAATATTCGGGCGCAGATTGCGGAGGCGGTGAAGAGAGGGGAAGCCGAGAGGCGGCAACCGGGGGAGCTCGCGAAAGTTAAGGGGTTCTGGGTGAAGTGGAAGAAATATTTGGCGCTCAGGGAACAGGAATCGCCGGAGGCGAAGGTGGAGTGCGAGAGGGTGTATCAAGAGGTTGCGAATCAGTATTCGCAAGAGGAGATTTTGAAGTTCGACAGGATGGGGAGTTATGAAATTATTCGGGGGGAGATTATGGCGCGACGGGCCGACATTTCGGACAAGTGGCGGAAAGAGGGAGTCGGGACGGGGAAAGAGTGGACGGCGCAGATGACGACGGCGAATGTAGCGCAGGGGCAGAGGGTGCCGGCGGAGAAATATGAGGCGGCGCTTGCGCTTATGAATAAGGTGGAAATTTCGACGGCATACGGAGAGATGGCGAGGGCGGACAGGTATTTTGGGGTGGTCAGAGTGCCGGCCATGGGAGTTTCGGCGGAGAGGGGGCCGGTGGAGATGAGCGAGGCGCCAGTGGAAACGAGAGAAATACCAGTGGCTCCGGTGGAGATGGAGGAAGCGCCGGTGGCGTCGATAGAGATGGGAGAAGCGGGGAGAGCGGCGCCGGTGAGAGTGGCGGAGAGCGAGGGCGCGCCAGTGGAAATGATGGACGAGGAGCCCGAGAGCGAGCCGATTGAGATGATGGACGAGGGGGAGAGCGAGGGGATACCGGAAAGCGAAGAAACACCAGAGAGCGAAGAGGTGCCGGTTTTTGGTGCGCCAGAGAGAAAAGTGATGATGATTTCGGTGAATCAGGACCGGCA
The DNA here is from genome assembly GCA_017405265.1 of Candidatus Saccharimonadota bacterium. Classification (GTDB taxonomy): domain Bacteria; phylum Patescibacteriota; class Saccharimonadia; order Saccharimonadales; family Saccharimonadaceae; genus Nanosyncoccus. The sequence goes on along the minus strand of JAFRAS010000002.1, from coordinate 4,898 downwards.
GGCGAAAGCGGTGGCGGAAGAGGTGGCGCGAGTGGTGGCGAGGGAAGACATTGGAAAAACGCCAGGAAAAGTAAGGCAATTTTTGAAGAGCGTGTTTAAGTGGGGGATGTTTGGGGCGATGAATAGGGATATTACGAGGAAGAGGGCGTTCGAGACTTTCCGAAAAATTGAGGAGGGGGAAGATGTGGTGAGCGAAAAAGACCCGGTGGCGGTCGCGGTGGCGAGGGCGAAGTGGGACAAGATGGATGAGTTTGCGCAGACGGAGAGGTTTGTTGAGGCGGTGATGGATGAGACGAGCAAGGATTTGCTCGAAAAAGGCGAATATATCGGGGACGTGTATCAGGTGGCGGTGGATGAGAGCGGAAGAAAAGTCACGAAGCATAGCCGGAATGAGGCGGGAGAGGCGACGGAGACGGAATATCGCGAGGGGGAGACGGAGGCGGACACGGTACTTTCGATTCGGGATGCGATTGCGGAGAGGTTGAAAGGTGGGGACGGGGCGGAATTTAGTCGGAAAATGACGGAAATTCGGGGAAGTGAGGGGTATAAAAAGATGGCGGGGACAGGGATTAATATTGAGAATTTTGCGGGGATAAGCGAGGCGCTCGCGGGAGTGGCGAGAGACGGTGCGGAATATAACGCGGCGGTCGAGAGGGTGATGAATGGGTTTAGTTTTGTTAATGCGGTGGCGGAGCGGAAAATTCGGACGCACGAGGGGATGAGCGCAAGGCAGAAGATTTATGAGAAACTGCGGGGCGAGAAGATGGACGGGCCGAGGGCGAAGATGATGGGGTTGTTGTTCTCGGATACGACGGCGAAAGTTTTGACGACGGCGGGGATGTTCGCGGGGTCGGTATTCGTGGGGCCGGTATTCGCGGTGACGGCGGCGGGAATTCAGGGCGGAAGCGCGTGGAGCGAGAGGGCGAAACGGATGCGCGGGGAGCAGGAACAGAGGTTGATGACGGGGGAGAGTATGGAAGAATTGACGAATGAAGCGAAGGAGATGTATGAAAATGGTGGGCGGAGGGAACGGAGATATGCGAGAAAGGTAGCGGAGTGTCTCGATACGCAGGTTCAGGGTAAGGCGGAGACGAGTTATGTGAGTTCGGAAATAGCTCGATATATTGAAAAACTTGAGGTGGCGACGGAAGAGGAGAGAGAGGCGGCGGTTGGAAATCTGGCAATGGCAATTGCATGCGCGAGGGCTATGAGAAATAAAGATATGTTGACGTTTTCGAGCGCGAATCAGAATGAAATCGAGGAAGAGAGGATTTTGCTCGCACGAAGTATTGCGAGAGGAGCGAAAGCTTTAGAGGGGGCGGGAGTGGAAGATACGAGCGAGAAGATTACGGCGGCAATTCTTAAGAACAGTGAAGTTGCGGATGATATTAGGGAGGCGATTGTTAAAAGTGGGGATGCGCAGGGCGCAATGGAGCGCGAGACGGATGTTTATGTTGAGACGGCGAATAAGGCGGCGAGAAAACGAGAGGCGAAGGAGTTTGCGAAGGGGGCGGCGATTTCGGCGGGAATTACGGCGGGAGTGATTACGGCGGGGAAGATTATTCAAAATCTGACGGCACCGAAGGCGGAAACGGTAGTCGAGACGGCGCCGGAGCCGGCGAGAACGACGAGCAGTGAGGGAGTGACGACGGTGAGGGTGAATGGAAAGCAGTTTGCGGAGGAATTTGGGCAGGAGACGCCGAAATATGTTTATGCGCAGAATGGGAATAAGTTGAGGTTTATTCGGAGCGACCAGGGGCAACTTTATGTTAGAGGTGGGGATTCGATTTGGATTTCGGGGGAGAGAAAAACGATTGAGGAACTTGTGAATGAGGGAAGAGCGGTGGCGGAGATTTCGATTGCGCCGGGGAGTAGTAAAGAGGTGATTGTGGATCTCGTGCCGATTGAGGATGGGAAGTTTGGGGTGGTGACGGATAATATTAGTCTGCAACAGTTGATTGCTTCTGGGAAAGTAGATAGAGTGAATCTTTCGGCGATTGCGGAGAATGGGACTTATGTCCGGCAGTCGGCGTATGCGCCGCATAATTATGACGGAAGTTTGTTATCGTATTATGCTGAGCCGACGGTGGGAGAGGCAGTCCGGGCTACTGCGACGACGGCCGTGAGGAATGCGACAAGAGTGGCGACGCCGGCGATGCCGATTGTGGCGCATCCGAGTGATGGGGTGCCAGAAAGGGCACCGGAGACGGAAGAAGAGAGATTTGGTAGGATTAGCGAGGTGGTTAATCGGGCGAGAACGGCGGACGAGGCGGAGAGAAATAGGCTACTTTCGACGATTAGCGAGGAAGATTTTGAATTTTATCTTGAAAAAGTGAGAGAAGGAAGATAAATTAGTGGTAGGTCTGGAGGGAGAAGATGGGGCTTTTTCGTGCGGCCTTCAGGGCAGGGTAGAGACCGAAGAAAATGCCGACTATGAAGGTGGTGAGGAAAGTGATGCCGACGATTTCGGGGGAAATGAAGGGAGCGAAGGGGGTGACGAGAGAGACGAAGAAGGCGAGGGTGTAGCCCAGGGCGAGGCCCATGATGCCGCCGATGAAACAGAGAATGAGGGATTCTAAGAGAAATTCTAGCAAGATGTTTTGGTTCGAGGCGCCGACGGCTTTTCGGACACCGATTTCGTGGCTGCGCTCGGCGACGGAGACGAGCATGATGTTCATGACGCCGATGCCACCGACGATGAGGGAAATGCCGGCGACAAGAGAGAGAATACCGGTGATGGTGCTAAGGAGTGAGCCGGCGGGGTGAGTGATTTGGTCGCCATAGAGGACGGAGAAGTTGTTTTCGCCGTGTTTCGTCTCGAGGAGCTTGTCTTTGATATTTTCGGCAGTGGCGCCGATGCTGTAGGACTCGGCGACTTTAATGTTGATTTGTTGGATTTGGAGAGAGATGTTGTGGCGGGTGAAGAAAGTGGTGTTGACGATGAGGGCGGAGTCGAGGTCGATGTTGTTGAAGTTCATTGGGAGGTTTTGTTCGGTGAGGACGCCGACGATGAGGACGTTTTCGCCGAAGAGGGAGACGGTTTGGCCGATGGGGGCGAGGGTGCCGAAGAGGCGGGTGGCGAGGTCGTGGCCGATGACGCCGGTGTTTTCGGAGTTGGAATTATTCAGGAATACGCCGGCTTCGAGGGTGAGGTTTTCGAGAGCTTGGAAGTCGGGGGTGGTGGCGAGAACGGGGGCGGAGTCGAGCGAGCCGGCGCCTTTCAGGGAGGCGACGGAGATGGCGACGGGGGCGACGGACTGGACGTTTTGGATGGCGGAGATGATGTCGACGTCATTTAAACTCAGGTTCGACTTCGTGTAGCTCGAAGTTGAAATAAGTTCTTCGATGATGGAGTCGGTCAAAGGTTTTGAGTTCGAGGGGCGGACGACGATGAGGTTCGAGGATTCGGTTTTTATCTCGCTTTTGATGAGGTTCGAGATGGAACCCATGAGGCTCAAGATTAAAATGATGCTCGCGACGCCGACGGCGATGCCGATGCAGGTCAAAATGGAGCGAGAACGGTGGTGGCGGATGTAGTCGCGGGCGAGGTGGAAGTGGTTTTTAAATAGAAGGCTCATTGTTCCTCCTTTTTCACGAAACGGATAGAGACGGGCTGGGGGAGATTTTGGTCGGAGACGGTCTTGATATCGGTGTCGATTTCGCCGTCGAGCATATTAATGACGCGGGTGGCGTAAGTGGTGAGCTCGGGGTTGTGGGTGACCATAATAATAGTGTTGCCTTCGGAGTGGATTTGTTTTAGTTCTTCCATGACGATGTGGGCGGAGCGGGAGTCGAGGTTGCCGGTCGGCTCGTCGGCCAAGATAATTTCGGGGCTGTTCACGATGGCGCGGGCGATGGCGACGCGTTGTTGTTGGCCGCCGGAAAGTTGGGCGGGGAAGAAGTATTCGCGGTTTTTAAGATGAAAACGGTCGAGAGTTTCGGAGGCTTTTTTCAGACGACGGGTCTTTTTGAATCCGGAGTAGAGGAGGGGGAGGGAAACGTTTTCGAGGACGGTGAGGTTGCTGATTAGATTGAAATTTTGGAAGATGATGCCGATTTTTTTGGCGCGGATGTTGGCTTTTTTCTTCGAGGAGATTTTCGGGGTGGGTTTGCCGTTTAAGGTATATTTCCCGCTGGTCGGGGTGTCTAAGAGACCGATGATATTCAAGAGAGTGGTTTTCCCGCAACCGCTGGGGCCCATAATCATGATAAATTCGCCGCGCTTCACGGTGAGGTCGAAGTTATGCAAGGCATAAGTTTCGGCGTCGCCGTAGCCGAAGCGTTTCGTGACGGATTTGAGCTTGATTAGGGTGGCTGGGTTAGTGGGCATAAAAAAATAATGTGGTTATGGTTAAATCGGAGCCCACCTGATTCCGAAATGGCGGAGCCGAGAGGATATAAAAATAGACCTCTGAGTTCCTGGCGGAGCCGAGAGGATATAAACCTTGCGCCGTCGCTTGCTTCGCAAGCCGGGCAAGGACGAACCTCCAGACTGCCTGGCGGAGCCGAGAGGATTCGAACCTCCGAAACGGTTGCCCGCTTACACGCTTTCCAAGCGTGCTCCTTAAACCACTCGGACACAGCTCCAGTGATGTAATTATAACATAGAAATTGAATTTTAAGAGAAAAAAGTCGAAAAATATATATAATATATATAGTGGAGCGAAAACGGGGCGTTTTTTCAAAAAATCTTGTGAAAAAGTGTTGACTTTTCGATTTCTTTGGTGTATATTTAGAGGTACTGAGCGAGGCGAAATTTTCTTGCTCTTTGTTTCATTAACAGTTTAGTTGTGCAATTTATCGTCAGTTTTTATGGATTTGTGACATTGGTCGCAAGTTCGATGTTTTGAGTTTTCAAATTCAACACTTTGATGGAGAGTTTGATCCTGGCTCAGGAT
>JAFRAS010000006.1 GCA_017405265.1 Candidatus Saccharimonadota bacterium | reverse complement strand
CTGTTATGAAAAAACTCTCTATTTTGAAATTTTTGCGAAACAAGCCGAGCACGCGACAGTCCGCGGCGCAGGCTTGACTTGAGCAAAAATTTCAAAGAGAGATTTTTTCATAGGCGAGAAAAACAGTTTTCTCGGAGCTTCCCTTTTCATGGTAGGTCGCTCGCTCTAACAACTTTTTTCGAAGAAAAAAGTTGTATCGCTTCGCGCCCTTCCAAAAAATTGGAGCTTTCGCAAAGCGAAAGCTCGTTTTTTACTACGTAAAAAACGCGACATCTTCGATGTCGCCAATTTTTGGTTGCGGGGGCTGGATTTGAACCAGCGACCTTTTGGTTATGGGCCAAACGAGCTACCAGGCTGCTCTACCCCGCGATATAAAGTCTATTATACGCTTATTTTTTGAAATGTCAAATGTGGCCGGAGTGGGAGGCGCGCCATTTCGCGATTTCGCCGTGGTTACCAGAGAGGAGAACGTCGGGGACTTTCATGCCACGGAAGTCGGCGGGCTTGGTGTATTGGGGATATTCGAGGTTGTCGCCGTCAGAGAAAGACTCGACAAGCGCGGAAGTTTCGCCACCCAAAACGCCCGGAATGAGGCGGACGACGGAGTCGATCAAGACGAGGGCGGGCAGTTCCCCGCCGGTCAAAATGTAGTTTCCGAGGGAGAATTGGTAGTCAACGAGGGACAAGATGCGCTCGTCGTAGCCTTCGTAATGGGGGCAAATGATAATATAGTGCGCGTTTTCGTCGGCGGACTGCGCGAATTTTCGCGCCTCGTTTTCGGTCCAGAGAGCGCCTTTCGGGGTCGGGAGGAGGACTTTCGCGGTTTTATCTTTCGATTTTACGGACTCGACGGCGGCAAAAAGGGGCTCAGGGCGGAGAAGCATGCCGTCGCCGCCGCCGTAAGGGGTGTCGTCGACGGACTTGTGGGGGCCGAGGCCGAAGTCGCGGAGGTTCACAAAATCGAATTTCGCGAGGCCCTTATCGGCGGCTTTCCACATCATGGAAGTCCCGAGATAGGGCTTCAGGGCGTCTTCGAAGAGGGTGATGAGGGTGAATTTCAACATATTTGATATTATATCATAATTCTGGTTTTTCGCCAGATTTTAGGGTGTTTAAGATGGATTGGCCGTCTTTGACGGTGTTTTTTAGGGATTCTTTTGAGGCGGTGATGATGATTTCGAGGACGCCGGCGACGGCGGTCAGGAGCCCGAGGAGAATCAGGGCGGTAAGAGTGATGGTTTCGGAGGAGATGATGAAGTAGGAGCCGAGGATGAATTCGAGGAGAGTCAAGACGACCTTGAATTTCCAGACGGCGTCGATTTTTGTGCGGTTTTTTAGGAGGTAGAGGACGCCGAAGATGCCGTTCAAGATGGTGAAGGCGCCGGTCATGATGTTCAGGACGGTGTTCATGAGTTGTTCGTGAGTCAGGAGGAAAACGCCGAGGAGAACGAGGAGGAAATAGACGACAGATTCGACGGCCATGGCGACGAGAGCGCGTTTTTTTATCGACTTTTCTTCGCTGCCGCGGGCGGAGAGGAGGCCAGCGCGGAGGAAGCCGATGCGGTAGGCGCCCCAGAGAGTGAGGGCAGCGCCGACGACGGTGAGGGCCGTCGGCATGGTTTTCGTGTCGTTGCCGGAGCCGGTGAAGCCGGAAATTGACATCATGACACCAGAGACAAACATCATCACAGCGGCGACGAGCTTGTTTTGGATGACGATTTTGTAGATGCTGAATCCACGTTTTAGTAGTTCGCTCATATAAATATTATAGGACGAGTGGAAAAAAAATGCAAAAGGTGGTAAAATTGAGGAATGAGCGGCGAGCGGTCGAAGGTGATTTTGAGGTCGGGGTGGCTTTTTGTCGCGACGAACTTTTTGCTTGCGGGAATCAATCTCGCGGCGGGGCTCGTCTCGGGGTCGCTCGCGATAACGGCGGACGCGAAACATAGTTTAATCGACTCTATTACCGGGTTTTTGGTGATTTTGAGCGAAAAATATCTCGCGCGAGGGAAGGCGGACCGGGCGAAAGTGGAGCGGGCGACGACGGTGGCGATTGCGGTGATTATTATTGCGACGGGGG